>QMIW01000027.1 GCA_024434165.1 Chloroflexota bacterium
GGGACATCATACACCATTCCGCTCACAAACCCATTCGTGGGAGAAGCAAACGCAAGGGAGGAAATCTGGGCGTACGGCTTGCGCAATCCCTGGCGTTTTTCATTCGACCGCACCACCGGTGATATTTTCATTGGAGATGTGGGTCAAAACGCGCAGGAGGAGATAGATTTCCAACCGTTCACAAGCGGGGGCGGTGAAAACTATGGCTGGCGCATCCTCGAAGGAAACCTGTGCTACAACAGCCAAACCTGCACGCCTCCCCCGGATTACGTCCCTCCGGTTGCGGTGTATGATCACGGCCCGGACGATTCCTTCGGCTGTTCGGTCACCGGCGGTTACGTCTATCGCGGCTCGCAGTTCCCCGCTCTTCAGGGCGTTTATCTATACGGGGATTTCTGCAAGGGGAAGGTTTGGGGCTTGATAAAAAACGGGAGCGGAGGATGGACATCCACCCTGATTGCCGATACCGATTTCCTCATTTCCTCCTTCGGCGAGGATGAAGCAGGGGAACTTTATCTTACCGATTACGCCACGGGCGGCTTGTATCGTATCGCCGAAGCGCCGCTCATCAAAAAAGGGGTCGCTTCCAATGCAGGATATGACGGATACCTGCGCGAATCTTCCGCATCAAGCGGTCGGGGCGGGGCGATGAATACCACTGCAACCACTCTCAAACTGGGGGATGATACCGAGAACAGGCAATATCGCGCCGTTCTGTCGTTCAATACCGCGTCCCTGCCGGATAACGCAGTCATCGTATCCGCTGTATTGAAATTCAAATACGCCGGCGGTACCGGGACACTCCCCTTCGATTCACACGGTGACTTGCTTGCAGACATCCGCCGTGGAGCATTCAACAACAATGTAAATACCGAGCCGGGAGATTTCGCGGCTGCCGCGGATAAAAACAGCGTTCTTCGCTACACGAATGTCACCGTCAATGGATGGTATTCCAAAAAATTGGGCGCCGCCAACCTGGACTACATCAACAAACAGGGAGTCACTCAATTCCGCCTGCGGTTTGCCATGGGGGACGACAACGATTCCACGATAGACCTCCTCAGGGTTTTCAGCGGGGACGGAGCCCCTTCAGATCGCCCGCGGCTCATCGTCACATATTTTCTCCCGTAACCAGCCGGCAATCGGTTATTGAACCATATCCCAGCCCTCTTTGATGCAGGTAAAGAGGGCTGGGATTTCGGTTAAGCGAACCATATCAAATCCGTTTTACATTCGAGGACGGGTGTTTGCACTGCGTAAAATAAACTCACCGGCTGGATTACCACCATGACAAACAGCGTCTTTTCTTCGATAAAAAAATTTTGCTTATTCATCCTGGCTGTATCGCTCTTTGCAAGCCCGCAGCCTTCCGCCCGCGCCCAAACAAACCGCATCCTCTTTGCCGTCATCGGCGATTACGGACTCGCAGGTCAGGCGGAAGCGGATGTGGCAAGCCTGGTAAAGAGTTGGAATCCCGATTTCATCGTCACGGTCGGGGATAACAATTATCCCGATGGGCTTGCAGAAACGATTGACCAGAACATTGGGCAGTATTACCAGGAGTTCATTCACCCCTACAAGGGGAAATACGGAAGCGGCTCGCCGGCGCGGAGATTCTTCCCGTCGCTGGGCAACCACGACTGGGGCGGCAGCGGGGTCAAACCATACCTGGAGTATTTCGGCTTTCGCAGCAATCAGACGTATTACGATTTCGTTCAAGGTCCCGTGCATTTCTTCATGCTCGACAGCGACCGAAACGAGCCGGATGGAGTGACCTTCAAATCGGAGCAAGCCATCTGGTTGAAGAAAGGACTGGCGGCTTCGACCTCGCCTTATAATGTGGTGGTTTTTCATCACGCTCCTTATTCCTCGGGCAGGCATGGCTCCACCGAATACATGCGCTGGCCTTTCAAGGAATGGGGGGCGGATGTCGTCCTGACCGGGCACGACCATGTTTACGAGCGCCTGCTTGTGAACGGTCTGCCTTACTTCGTAAACGGACTCGGCGGCTCGGAAATCTACAATTTCAACGCCATCCTGCCGGAGAGCCAGGCGCGCTTCAACCAGGATTTTGGCGCGATGCGCGTCGAAGCGACCAGCGCCTACATGAAATTCCAAATGATCACCCGCGCGGGCATCCTGGTGGACGAATACCTGATCGGTCAGGGAAACCCGGAGGTCCTGTCCATCAACCCGGTTGGCGCATCTCCCGCGAACGCCGATGCGCTGACTTTTCAGGTCACGTTCTCTGAAGCAGTGACCGGCGTGGATGCAGGCGATTTTGCAATTGTCACCAACTTAAGCGGCGCAGGCATCGGCAATGTCAGCGGGTTGGGGAATACCTACACGGTATCGGTCAACTCAGGGAGCGGGGACGGAACGCTTCGGCTCGATGTGCAGGACGATGATTCGATCACCAATGCCGCCGGCAGCAGCCTCGGAGGAGCCGGCATCGGAAACGGAAATTTCACAAGGGGTGCGGCTGTTGTTGTGGATAGATCCGCCCCAACCGTGACCTCGATCATCCCGGCGGGCGCAAACCCATCCAACGCATCCATCGTGGACTTTACGGTTTCGTTCTCTGAACCGGTGACAGGCGTTGACCTCACGGATTTTTCCCTGTCAACCAGCGCGGGCGCTCAACTTACCGCCGTCAATGGCGCGGGAAGTGCGTATACTGTCTCCATCGTCACTGGCGCGGGTAACGACCTGCTGCGCCTGGATTTCGCGGTTAATGGCAGTGTCACCGACCTGGCTGGGAACTCCATAAGCCGGGGTTTTACCGGCGAGACCCATGTCATTGACCACACAGCGCCCATCGCCGCCTCGATTTCGCGGATGGGAGAGCCGTCCGCTTCCGGCGTGGAATACGCTGTCAGTTTTTCAGAAGCAGTGACCGGCGTGGATGGAAGCGATTTCGTCCTCTCCACGATGAACGGCGCGAGCATCGCAAACATCTCCGGCGCGGGGAATCTGTATTCGGTGTTCATCCATCTCAACCCGGGCAGCGACGCGCTCCGGCTCGACCTGATTGATAACGACAGCATCTACGACGCCGCAGGGAATCCGCTTGGCGGGGCAGGGCTTGGAAACGGCAATTATTATGGCGAGCCGGTCCCGATTGCCATCGAAACGCCGATCGTGACCTCCATCATCCGCGCCAGCCCAAGCCCGACAAAAGCGGACAGCGTGGATTTCATCGTCACGTTCTCCGAAATCGTCGAGGGGGTGGACGTTACCGATTTCATGATATCGGGCAAGCCGGATGCAGGCATCCTGGGCGTCCGGTCGGTCAACCCGTTTTACATTGTCACAGCAAACACCGGGGCGAGCGACGGTGTGTTGAAACTCGACCTGGTGGACGACGACAGCATTCGAAACATGCAAGGCATCCCATTGGGCGGCAATGGGACCGGCAACGCAAACTTTACCGCCGGAGAAACCTGCATCGTGGATCGGACTCCCCCGCGCGCAACTTCCATCATTCGCGCCGGCAGCAACCCTGCCATCAACCCCAGCGTGGATTTCATCGTTACGTTTTCAGAGCCGGTGACCGGCGTGGATGTTTCGGACTTCAGGATTGCAACGTCGAATCTCAACGCAGCCGTTGTGAACATTCAGGATGCAAACCCGTTCTACGTCGTCACCGTCAACACCGGCGCGGGTTCCGGCACGCTGCGGCTCGACCTGATGGACAACCGCAGCGTCGGCGATCTTGCAGGCAACCTCCTGGCGGATAACGGCTCCGGGAACGGCGGCTTCACGACGGGTGAAGCCTTCACAATTGCAAAAATCCCGGTCAATTTTCCGGCTCCGACTATCGCCGAGATCAACCACAAACACCTGATCAATTATTCCGCTCCAACCATCGCATGGTCTGCCGTCCGCAATGCGCAGGCGTATGAGGTCTTCCTCGCGCGCGACGCCAATTTTGCCCAACTGGTTGCGCTTCAAACCACAAGCGCAACATTCTTCATCCCAGATCTTCCCCTCGCAGATGGGACCTACTTCGCGCGCGTGTGGGCGTACAATGCCAGCCTCAGCCCCGGAAAGTTCAGCAGGACATACACCTTTACGATTGACACCACGCCTCCCGCCCCGCCGACGCCTGCCAGCCCGCCCAATCATTCGTCTACCCCGAAACGTCCTTCGCTAAAGTGGTCCGCGGTGAACGGCGCAGTACAATACCAGGTCGAGCTGGACGATAATCCCGATTTTTCCAGCCCGGAATTTTCAGCAGTGACGAATAGAACCGACGCGCAGACCAAAACCCTGCCAACCGGCAGGACATATTACTGGCGGGTGCGCGCCGTGGACGCCGCCAGGAATTGGAGCGGCTGGTCGGTTGTATTTGTAATCCAGGTGTATTGAGGCAGTAAATATTTATGATATTTATCTAGTATATTGACAAGTGGAAGCCGGGCAGTTATACTGCCCGTATGAAATCCACGCGAGACAAGATTCTGCAAACCCTGTTGAAAAAACCGCGTTCCACTATTAATGACCTTGCGGAAGCGGTCGGCATCAACCCCATTTCTGTGCGGCATCACCTTACAAATCTCCAAATGGAAGGGCTGGTCGAAGGACAGGAGGAACGGCACGGTGTGGGACGCCCGCGCCTGGTGTATGTGCTCACCAACGAAGGCATGGAGCACTTCCCCACCCGCTACCTGCGCCTGACAACCCGCCTGATCGCGCAAATGAAAGAGACCATGCCGAAGCCGGTGGTCAGCAAGTTGTTCGGTCAAATCGCCGAAGACCTCGCCAAAGACTACGCCAACGACATCAAAGGGCTGAGTATGGAAGAGCGGCTTGACCTCGTCAAGGATTTGCTGGCACAGGAGGGGTTCACCGTCGAATGGGAAAAGAAGGATGGGCAGTACCAGATTCACGAAATCTCCTGCCCGTATTACCAGATCGGCATCAACCATCCCGAAATCTGCACGGTGGACCAGACCGTCATCTCGAAGATGCTGGCGTTACCCGCGAATAAAGTTCAATGTATTCTGGATGGCGGCACACATTGCACGTATGTCGTCCAGCCAGCCGCAAAACAAAAGTAAAAGAGGCAGCATGAGCGATTCTGAAATCAAGGAAATCCAGTGGACCATTCACACCACCCATCCGGAGATGGTCAAACCGGCGCGCGAAAAACTCTCCGAAGTGGGGGACCCCGAAATCGGCATGAACATCATCCAGCTGGGTCTTGTGCGCGATATTGAAATCGAGAACAACACCGCCCGCCTGAAGATGATTCTCACCACGCCGTTCTGCCCGTATGGTCCCGCCATGATCGAAATGACCAAAGCCAAGGCGGTCGAAGCCTTCAACATGCCGGTCACCATCGAGATGGGCATGGAAATGTGGGACTTCTCCATGATGGAAGACCCTTCCGCGCTCGATTGGGGAATGTACGCTTGATGGTAATGTAGTTGGATAGTTGGGCAGTCGAAATGAAGACGCCGTCTCTTTTCAGAGCGGCGTCTTTTTGTCGTTTATTCGCCTTTTTTCCAGTGCATGGCGTGCGGCTTTTCGCCTTCCTCAAAACCGGAAATGACGATCAACGCATTGCTGACATGACCGCCCGGATTCCGCCAGCGGTGACGCAGCCGCGAAGCGAACAGCAGGCTGTCCCCCGGTTCGAGGCGATAGACGTCTTTCTCGACGAAATAATCCAACTGACCCCGCAGGCAGTACACAAACTCATGACCGGAGTGGGTAATATCGTGAGGTCCGCTGGATGCGCCGCTTTCGAGGGTCAGCATAAACGGCTCCACCCGCCCGACAAACTGCTCACCTCCCAACGCTTCGAACACTCCGCGCGTGAACGACATGCGCGCCCGTTCATCCTGTTTCAAAAAGACGATCTGCGTCTTCTCATTTTCCGTCCCGAAGAATGAGGTGATCGCAACTCCCAGCGCATCCGCCAATTTATAAAGCGTGCTCACCGAGGGGGATGTCTTGCCGCGCTCGATCATCGAAAGCGCGTTTGCCGAAAGCCCGCTTTTCGCAGCCAGCGACCGCATCGAAATCCCCCGTGTCTCGCGCAGCTCGCGCAGGCGGCTTGCCACATTTACCGACAAGGCTTCCCGTTGAAACTCGCCCATGATGTTTCTCCATCCGCAGGAGGCTTTTGATAAGCGCCTGCCTGACAGCCAGGATTATAACCCACAATATGTGACATTAAACAAAACTTAATATGACACACTTCACTTTTGTACAATCTGTCACAAATGTATGATGAGGCTGTACGAATATTCGTCTATTCGCATATAAGCAGGTGTCTTATGGTAAACGCCGCCCTCCAACAGGAAATCACCCAGCTCGAAGCCAATTTCTGCGCCGCACTCTCCGACCCGAACCGGCTCTTGATTCTCTACGCCCTCAACGACGGTCCGCGCAACGTCACGGAACTTGCAAGCGAACTCGGCTTGAACCAGCCCACCACCTCCCGCCATCTCAAAGTCCTGCGGGAGCGCGGTCTGGTTTACACCGTCCGCAGCGGAACCACCATCACCTATCACCTTTCTGACATTCGACTCATCCAGGCTCTCGACCTCCTGCGAAGCGCCATGCGGGAACGGCTCTCGCGGCAGGCAAACCTGATCAACGAAGTTACACAGGAGAATGTATGACAAAACGTCCTTCGACAAGATTTGGATTTCGCTTCCCTGCCTGGACCCTGGGGCTGGCTGGCATTCTTTTGCTGATTCTCGTCCCGGTCCTTTACTTCCTTCCCCGCACCCAATCCAAAACGGACCCGGCGGCTTACCTGCCCGAAAAACCCGTTCACGTGGACCACAGCGACATCGTCCAGGGTGAATTCAAAACCGGGCAGGATGTGACCCGCACCTGCCTCGAATGTCACGAAGACGCCGCCGCACAGGTGATGAAAACCACCCATTGGACGTGGGAATCGCAGGCATTCGACGTCCCCTGGCGCGAAGAAGATGTGACCATCGGCAAGATCAACCAGATCAACAACTTCTGCATCGGCACGCAGGGCAACGAAAACAAGTGCATGTCCTGTCACGCCGGGTACGGCTGGGAACAGGGACGCGAAACCGCGCTTGCCAACCCTGAAAACGTGGACTGCCTCGCCTGCCACGCCGATACCGGCGTTTACGGCAAGGGCGTCTTCGGCAACCCTGCCGAAGGCGTGGACCTGCTCGCCGCGGCGCGCTCCGTGCGTTCACCCACCCGCGAGAACTGCGGCAAATGCCACTTCGACGGCGGCGGCGGGAACGGCGTCAAACACGGCGATCTCGATGAAAGCCTGTACTTCCCGGATGAATCGCTCGACGTGCACATGGGCGGCGAATTGGACATGCAATGCACTGACTGCCACTGGACGACGGAACATCGAATCCTTGGGCGCATGCTGGCGGACAATTACACCATTGACCCGCAAGAACAGGTCGCGTGCGAGCAGTGCCATGTGAACCAGCAACACGAAGACGAACGCATCAACACCCACCTCGCCTCGGTCGCCTGTCAGACCTGCCATATCCCTGCCATCGCACTCGAAGACCCGACCAAAACCGAATGGGACTGGTCGCAGGCGGGTCAGGAGGGACGCGAGGACGACCACTTTACCTATCTCAAAATCAAGGGCGAATTCGCCTACGACAAGAACTTCGCGCCCGCCTATCTCTGGTTCAACGGGAACAACGAATACCGCTACATCCTCGGCGACCCGCTCGGCAGGGACGGCATCACCTACATCAACAAACCCGCCGGAAGCATCGCCGACAGCAGCGCCAAAATCTTCCCGTTCAAACTGCACATCGCCAAACAACCCTACGACGTGAAGAACAATTACCTGCTGCAACCCGTCACAGCGGGCGAAGGCGGCTTCTGGACCACCTTCGACTGGGACAGCGCCTTCGAACTCGCCGCGCCCATCACCGGTCTCGATTACAGCGGCGAATACGGCTTCACCACAACCTACATGTATTGGCCCACCACCCACATGGTGCAATCTGCCGATAAAGCCCTGGCATGCGAATCCTGTCACGGCGAAAACGGACGCATGGATTGGGAAGCGCTTGGCTATCCCGGCGACCCGATCGAGTGGGGCGGGAGAAAGTAACTGGAGATTAGAAATTGAAGATTGGAGATTGATAACTACCAGTCTCCAGGCACTTCAAGGAATCAACCATGAAACGATATTCACTCATCACCATCACCGGACTTCTCCTCCTCACCCTTGCCATTGGAATTCAAACGGTTCTTGCCGCGCCCACACCTGCTCCCGTCCATCAAGCCTCCGGCATCCACCCGGACTTTCTCCTGCTCGATGCAGACGGCGTGAACGTCCTCGAGAGCGGCGGCGCGGTTTCCACGATGAACACCTGCGGGCAGTGCCACGACACCGGGTTCATCGCCTCGCACGCTTTCCACTCCGATCTCGGTTTGAGTGATTTCAACGCCGAAAACAACGGGCTCGATTCGAGCAACGGCTTGTTCGGCGAATGGGACCCGCTGACCTACCGCTTCCTCTCCCCTGCCGGTGACGAACGCCTCGACCTCGGAACCGCCGAATGGCTGATGCTCAACGGCGCGCGGGTCGCCGGCGGCGGACCCGCGGAAACCTCCCGCGGCGGCAAAGCCCTGACCGATCTGCCCCCCAACCGGAACAATCCTGAAACCGCCATCCTGAACGAAGACGGAAGCGTCTCTGCCTGGGACTGGAATGAATCCGGCACGATGGAAATGAACTGCTTCCTGTGCCACCTCGAAACGCCGAACAACACTGCGCGCGTGGAAGCCATTCAAGCCGGCGAGTTTGGCAAAGCTAACACCGTCACCCTGTTTGGGCTGAACATCGTCAGCGAAGCGGACGGCGGCTGGGCGTACAACCCGCAGGCGTTCAACGAAGCGGGCGAACTCAAGAACGAACTGCTCGGCATCCAAGACCCCACCAACGAAAATTGCGCCGCCTGCCATGGCGAAGTCCATACCAGCGAAGACCCGCTGACCTTCACCGCCTGCGAAATTGACTATCCGCAAACCGCCACAACGGGACAGGTCGTCTCCGCTCAACGCATCAACGACTCCGGCGTGAATCTCACCAACAAAAACGAACTCGACCGTTCGTGGGATGTCCATGCGGAACGCCAGCTGCAATGCACCGACTGTCATTACGCGCTCAACAATCCCTCCCATTTGAGCGAACTGCAAAGCGCCAACCCCGATCACCTCATCTACGACCCGCGCTCGCTGGAAATCGGCGAATATCTCGAACGCCCCGACCACAATTTTGCGCGCGGGCAGAGCGCGCAGTTCAACCTTGCGCCGGAATACAAAGGCACGATGCGCCGCTGTGAGAACTGCCACGACGCCCGCAAGGGTCACGCCGGCTGGCTGCCCTACATCGAGACCCACATGGATGCCATCGCCTGCGAGAGCTGTCACATCCCGCAGATGTACGCGCCTGCCATCCAGACCCAGGATTGGACGGTCATCGCCGCCGATGGCGGGGCTGTGAAAACCTGCCGCGGAATTGACGGCGCCCCCAACGACATTACTTCGCTTGTCACCGGCTACGAGCCGGTCCTGCTCAACCGCACCAACCTGGACGGGCAGCAGCTGCTCGCCCCGTACAACCTGCTTACGTCCTTCTACTGGGTGTACGACGACGCCAACGGAAACAAACGCCCGGTTCGTCAATTGGACCTCGAAGCGGTTTACCTCGAAGACGGCGGGTACGCCGCCGACATCGTGGCTGTGTTCGACATGAACAGCGACGGTCAACTAAGTAATTCGGAATTGGTAATTGTCAATTCGACGCAGGAAGAAACTGTAAAGGCAAAACTGACCGCGCTTGGGCTGAACAACGTCCGCATCGAAGGGACGGTCCAGCCCTACAGCATCAACCATAATGTGACGAATGGCGAATACGCCGTAAACGAATGCAAAGCCTGCCACAACGCAGACTCGCGCCTCTCCCAGCCCATCAAACTCGCAGACGCCGCGCCCGTGATGCCGGTCTTCGACGAAGACAACAATGTCAGCGCAACAGGCAAGTTGGTCAAAGGCGAAGACGGCGCGTTGTACTATCAGCCCGTCCCAGCCAATGACGGGATGTACGTCTTCGGCTCCAGCCGTGTGAGTTGGATTGACTGGTTCGGCGCGCTGATGTTTGCAGGCTCGCTGCTGGGCGTGTTCGGTCACGGGACGATGCGCTATCTTGCAGGGCGTAAACAGCCCAAAGGTCAAAAAAGAACCGAACGGGTTTACATGTACGAAGCGTACCGCCGCTTCTGGCACTGGCTCCAGACCGCGACAATCGTCATCCTGTTGTTCACGGGTTTGATCATCCATCGCCCCGACCTGTTCGGCGCATTCTCGTTCCGCGGCGTGGTGACCGTGCACAACGTGGCGGCGGTATTGCTGGGACTGAATGCAGCGTTCGCGCTCTTCTATCACGTTGCCACCGAACGCATCCGCGAATTCATCCCGCACCCCTACGGCTTCTTCGACGACGCGATCTTGCAGGCAAAATACTACGTCAGCGGGATCTTCAGAGGCGAACCGCATCCCTTCGAAAAACGACCCGACAGCCGCATGAATCCGATTCAAAAGATGACCTACTTCATGATCCTGAACGTGCTGCTGCCCCTGCAAGGTTTGACGGGCATCCTGATGTGGGGCGTACAAAAGTTCCCGGCGTTTGCCAATGCCCTCGGCGGGTTGCCCTTCCTGGCGCCGTTCCATTCGCTGATCGCGTGGTTGTTTGCAGCCTTCATCCTCGTGCATGTGTACATGACCACCACCGGCGCGACTCCGCTCGAAGCCATGCGCGCCATGGTGACGGGATATGAGGAAGTGGAAGCGCCTGCATCTGAATGATGAATTATGAAGGATGAACGTCAACCTGCAACCTTCAACCTGCAACCTTGAACTTTCAACCAAGGAGTACAAATGACCGCTCAAACCCGCAAAACGCTATTCCCGAAAACGCCAAAGCCTTTCGTTCACCCGTACTTTGGCGGCATGGTATTGGGAATTGTGCTCTTCCTTGCCCTCTTACTGACCGGCAACGGACTGGGCTCCTCCGGCGCGACCAGCCGCTTCGTGACCGCCGTGACCGATGTATTCGCCCCCGAACACGTGGACCGCACCCCCTACCTGTTGAAAATGGCAGGCGGGGACAAAAATCCGCTCGACGACTGGATTGTGCCGGTCTATATCGGCGCGCTGTTGGGCGGGTTCGCCTCCGGCTTGTTCAACGGACGCCTGAAATTCGAGACCACCAAAGGTCCGCACATCTCCGACCGCACCCGCTGGCTGATGGCGTTCCTGGGCGGCGTGATCTTTCTCTACGGCGCGCGCATGGCTCGCGGATGCACCTCCGGGCAGGCGCTTACAGGCGGCACGACGCTCTCGGCGGGTTCGTGGGTGGTGATGTTTGCCATCTTCGGCGGCGCGTATGGATTGGCGTATTTTGTAAGAAAGTTGTGGAATTAGGAATAGCTGCAGGTTGCAAGTTGAAGATTGAAAGTTAACCTGCAACCTTCAACCTTCGACCTTCAACTTGCAACTCGCACTTAGGAGACTCACCATGAACTTCCCCCTCCCTGAATTCATCGCCGTCAGCGCAAGCAACCCGTGGACGTACGTCGTCTTCGGTCTGATCGGTTTCGCTTTCGGCTACACCCTCGAAATGTCCGGCTTCGGCGATTCGCGCAAACTTGCGGCGCAGTTCTACTTCACCGAAATGACCGTGCTCAAAGTGATGTTCACCGCCATCGTCACGGCGATGGTACTGCTCTTCGGCGCAGCGGGACTGGGCATCCTCAACTTCAACCAGGTGTGGGTCAACCCTACGTATCTCTCGTCCGGCATCCTCGGCGGGCTGATCATGGGCGTGGGCTTCATCATCGGCGGGTTCTGCCCCACCACCTCGCTCGCCTCCGCCTCCACCGGCAAAATTGACGGCATGTTCTTCATGCTCGGAGGATTCGCCGGCGCGTTCCTCTTCGGCGAAAGCGAAGCGCTCTTCACCAACTGGTGGAACAACTCCGGCTACTACGGGCGCGTCACGCTCGACCAGGTCTTCCACTTGCCCATCGGCGTCGTGGTGCTGCTCGTCGTGCTGATGGCGCTGTTCATGTTCTGGGGCGCGGAGCAGCTCGAGCGCATCTTCGGCAAAAAGGATCTGAGCCGGGAACCCAAACTTCGCATTGCAGGCGCGGGCGTACTGTTTGCGGCGGCGCTCGCCGTAGTGTTCATCGGCAGTCCCTCGCTCGAAGATAAATACAACGCCCTGACCTTCACGCGCACCGAGACCATCCCGCAAGAGAACGCCGACCCCATCGTCAACACTTATGTTTACACGGCAGATGAAATGCTCGCCAACCGCCTCGTCTTCGTCGCGCCCGCCGAAGCCTTCAAGGCAAAATACAACCAGGCGATGAATCCGGTCTATCTCGACGTGCGCTCCGAAGCGGATTACAACCTCTACCACATCGAAGACGCGGTCAACGTGCCGCTCGAACGGATCGCCGAGGTCATTCCCGTCCTGCTCAGCGAGCCGCCGGCGAACACCGTCTTCATCGTGATGAGCAACGACGAGACCGCCGCCATCGCCGCGTGGAAGATCCTCTCCGCCTCCAGCGTGCCGAACGTGTACATCCTCGAAGGCGGAGTGAACAACTGGATTGCGTTCTTCGGGAAGGACGACAAAACGCTTCGACCCAACCCGAATGCGGGCGACGACGAATTGGGCTTTCTCTTCCCCGCGGCGTTGGGCGACCGCTACGAATCCTGTTCGCCCAATCCCATCGAATACGAAAAACTGGAGTTCGAGCAGAAGATCAAACTGCAGCTCAAACGCGATAAGAGCGGGGGCGGCTGCGGGTAGGATAAACTTTCAGAAAACGGAAGCAGGCACCGGCAAGGCTCCCGAGGCGCACCGTCGCGGGAGCCTTGTCTCTTTCAGGTAAAGTATACTTGCCGCTATCCATCCATCACGCGGCTGGCTGCCACCGTATTGCAACGAGGCTGGGAACATCAGCCGGTATAATTCCCGCAGGAGCCCATTATGAACGACCTCGAAAAAATGATCATGCAGGAGATTTCGACGCTGAACGAGATGCGCCTGATTGACGTGCTTGGGTTCATCCGCTATTTGAAGGAACAGAAGCCCGTCAAACAGGAGTGGGTCGAAAAATGGTTCGAGCAGGCTCTGAAATCCGTTCACAGCCGGGAGAAGGAACTGCGCATTACCCCTGCCGACATCCAGGCACAGATCAAGAAGAACAGGAAATCCCAATAGCCCAAATGGGTGAAAGACGATTTTTCTGCGAGTGTTAGAATCGCCCCGGCAGTCATGACCACCATCCGTACACCCGCAAAGATCATCCCCCGCGCCTTTCCCGGCATCAAACCGGACGAGGTGCAGGAGATCATCATGAACAGCCGCATCAAGACCTACCCGCCGAACACCGTGCTTTGCCGGGAGGATGCGGTCGAGCATACGTTTTACATGATCCTGGAGGGGAACTTCGAAGTCACCAAGACCATCCACAACGCCGACAAGCGCCTGCTCAAATCGCTCTCCGCCGGGGATTTCTTCGGCGAGATGGCTTTGATTCACAACGCGCCGCGCGCCGCCACCGTCACCTCGCTCACCAACGCGGTGGTGCTCGAACTGGACAAGGACGGCTTCGACCGCGTTCTGAAGCGCAGCCCGAGCGTGGCGATGGCGATGATCTCCGAGATCAGCAGCCGGTTGAGGCAGAACGACCAGCTGGCAATCGAAGACCTGCGCCTGCGCGCCGCCGAACTTGCAGACGCCTACCAGAAACTCGCCGAACAGGACCTCGCCCGCCGTGAGTTCCTCTCCAATATCACCCACGAACTGCGGACTCCCCTGATGGTCGCCAGCGGATATCTGCACGCACTCAAGAAGGGCATGCTCTCCGGCGAGCAGCTTCAATCCACCATCGAGACCGTCAGCCGCAACGTGGACCAGATCGTCAATCTCACGAACGACATCCTCTTCCTTCAGGAAATGGACCTTGTCCTGCCGGATTTCCAGCCAGTGAACATGCTGGACGTGGTCGAAAGCGTCATCAGGAAATACGAGGGCAGGGCAAAGGCGAAGGGCATCTCGCTCAGCGTCAAGGGGCGCATCCAGGTCCCGCCCGTTCAGGGCGATGAAGCGTCTCTGGAACGCGCCATCACCGCGCTGGTGGATAACGCCATCAAGTTCAGCCATCCGAACGGTTCGGTGGAAATCCGCCTTGCCGAGCAGGGCAACCATGTGACGATCAGCGTGGAAGATCATGGCATTGGCATTGACCCGCAGATTCGTCCGCGCATCTTCGACCGCTTCTTCCACATCGAAAAAAGCGGGGAGGAGTTATACAGCGGCATCGGCATCGGTCTTTCGATCACGCGCCAGGTCATTCAACAGCACCGCGGCACGCTGGATGTGACAAGCGAACCCGGCAAGGGAAGCACCTTCACCATATCCCTTTTGAAATGGAAATAATCTCCGGGGGATAACTCAACAACGAACCCAACCTGCTGGAGAACCATGCAATCGAAACATCCCGGCATCATCGCACTGATTGCAACAAGCGCAATACTCCTCGCGGCATGCCGCGGCGGGAGCGAGCCCCCGGTTGTCGTCTTTCCGCCGACCATGCCGGCGGCGGAAGCCCAACAAACGCCCGGCATCTCCACCAACAGCGGTCTGTGCCAGAACGATCTCTTCCCGGTAAAACCCGGCGCAACATGGACGTACCTCAGCACGGGCGGTCCGGGCGGCGATTTCGCCTACACCAATTCGATCACAGAAGTCCGCGAAAACGGTTTCATCCTCAGCGCCGCCTTTGCCGACCTCACCCGCACCCAGGAATGGTCGTGCGAGCCGGGCGGCTTGAAGGCGCTCCAACTCGGAGGAGACTCAATCGCCGGTATCTCCACCCAAACCATGACAGCCGAGTTTACGACAATCGCGGCGGAGGGTCTCAGCCTGCCGAGGGAAATCACGTCGGGAATGCAATGGCAGTTCAACCTGGGGCTGGAAGGCTCCGTTGCCATGCCGGGCGAACAACAGACGCAGTCCACCGGTGCGTATTCGGTTGCGATGCAGGCACTGGGAAGGGAGAGCGTCACCGTGCCAGCGGGTACGTTCGAGGCGGTCAAAATCCAGGCGACCACCACCGTGCAGCTCAACGCCGATTTTCAAGGCGTTCCCGTACCGATCACGGCGAACGTTTCCAGCATTCTGTGGTTCGCCCCCGGAGTCGGGTTCATCAAATCCATCGAAAACAGCGATTTCAGCGGCTCTCCCTACACAGCCACAACGGAACTGCAAACGTACACCATCCCCTGATTCATTCGGCAAAAACGACGGTCAACTTTCCATCCTCGTAATACGAGCGCGCGGAAAACGGCGGACTTCCTTTTTGCATTTTGTGGATTCGTTCCAGCAGGACGGGCAAATCCTCCACCACCGGCAGATGAAGAACCGTTTCTTTCGGGACCCATTCCACGAGTCCTTCCTTCGAGGCTTGGGCTTCGCCCTGAGCGTTTTCCCCTACAAAGACAAACAGGCAGATTCCCACCTCCCCCGCATCCACGATGACCGTGCCGCACAGCCACAAATCCGCATGGATGCCTGCCTCTTCGAGCAGTTCTCTGCGCGCGGCAGAGAGCGCATCCTCACCGCGTTCCACGTGCCCGCCCAGACAGTTGTACTTCCCCGCCCACAGGCGTTTCGTGGGCGCGCCTTTGATCAACAAATATTCCTCTCCGCGCCGGGCAAAAATCGCCGTGCGGGGGATGAGCATGTATCTGTCTTTCGTTACGCCTTGATCGGATTGGGGCATGGGGAGAGTCTGGAGACCAGAGCCTGGAGACTGGAGACTGGTAAGCGTTCGAGGCTGCTCCGCGTTGACCTGTCCAATCTCCCTGTTTATAATCTGCTCATCTTATTTTAACCCATGCGGTAAGACATTGCGCAGTGAACAGCCGGTACACGGCGCATTATTTTGGACACCTGCCACACCGCGCCTTTTCCCTGGACTATCCATCCAGGACAGGCTGGCTGCCCCAGCGCAGGTACCCCATTCGCTCGGCTTGGAGCGGCGTCGCAAACCGTTGGCTTGCCCCTTCCAAAATTGAGTCGCTGAAAATATTATCGCTTCGTGATATTATCAGCGCATGATAGAGTCTTTCGCCTCCGAAGAAACCGAGAAAATCTTTCGGGGTCAAGTCTCAAAGATATTCAGCGAACCGCCCGCCGCAACTCGAAGATTTCATGAAGCCGCTTGGTTTGAGACAGTATCATTTGGCGCATGACATCGGCGTTACTCCAATTCGCATCAGTCAAATCGTGAATGGCGAGCGCTCTATTACCGTTGATACTGCCATGCGCCCTGCTCGGTATTTTGGTACAAGTGCGGTATGACTTGGAGGTTGCAGAGAGCGAATTGAGCGACAAAATCAGTCGTGAAGTCAATGAAGTCAAGGTGCGTGATAAAACGCCAAGTCACGTGTAGGGCGAAAGGCCAGCCAACACAGCATACACCCGTCCCCGCTGCACTGCGCGGGGCGAACGACCTGATCCTCGGGCGAACATCGAGGGCAGGCGCTGGGGACTGCCGCCTTCGGCGGTGTGCGCACATCCCAGGCATTTTTCTACGCCTTAGCATTTTTCTGGTTGGACGGCTTCGCCGTCCCTGCCCCAGCGCGGGTATCCCGTAAAGAGCGCACGGGTCGAGCCGCAAACCGCTGGGCGGCAAGTGCCAGCCTGCCAATTACCCAAAACAAACAGAAGCCACAATGAGAGAAGAAGAAATTCCAGATTACAACATTTTTATGATGTGTGAGCAGCTCAACAGGTCCGCATTGACAGAATTGAGCGCTGGTTATTATTTTAGAAATTGCAGACCAGATGAATTGGAAACCTGGAAAGCATTTCCTTTTGACAGTGAAAGAGTGCCCGAAGAGTATGAGGGCTTTATGAACAAAATAATAAACGACTCTTACGGCAAAAATATGGATGTTTTCTTTCAAAACACACTTTTTGTCTGCGATAAAGAAGACAAGCCAGTTGCAACTTGTTCCCACTGGAAAGCATACGGAAAGATAAATTCAATTCATTGGCTAAAGACTCTAAAAGCCCATGAAGGAAAGGGACTGGGCAGAGCTGTACTTTCTGCAATAATGAGGCGTTTTGACAGCAACGACTATCCAATTTACCTGCATACACAACCAGGAAGTTTCAGGGCAATAAAGTTATATTCCGATTTTGGATTTCACCTGCTTAGAGGAGGGCAACTCGGAACAAGGGTGAATGAACTGGAAAAGTGCCTGCCAATTCTCAAAGAATTTATGCCAAAAAAAGATTTTGAACGCCTGAAAATTACTGATACGCCAGACGAGTTGATCAAATTATTAGAGAATGAAACAACAATACAATTTTGAAAAAGCCCTCATGAACAATTATTCTGATAGGGCAAGACATATTAGCAACAGACTAGGTAAAATTTTAGTCATTTACATAAGTATTGAAATTATCCTCCAACTAAGTAGTCGGTCGAAATAAATTTTACAAAAATACGCTCCCGGCGGCGTCCCCGCCGCCGAGGACGGCGGCATGAGCAGGAATTTGTTTTCTAAAATTTTTAGTTGAAGGAGTAATCAAGTATGCAAAATATTTGAATTTTCGCAGAGAACTATCTAATGCTCAAATGCTTTGGAAGGAAAATGGGCTTTCAGATTATGAAATTATTGTAACTGGCAATAAATTCTACGGCAACAACAATCACCCATGCACACTTTCTTACCAAAAAATTGTTTTTGAAAATGAGCTAGCCATAGCTGGCAACCATTTAGCAGAATGTCAGACCAATTACAATGAAATAGCAATAAGCAGATTCTTTGAATATATAGGCAGCGAATTATCGGGAATAAATATCATTCTTACTGATTGGGCTATAGAGTTTGACAACAAATATGGGTTTGTCACTTTTTACAGAATAGATTATAGAGGTTCAGTACTATTTCCCAACAAAAATAGCGTTAGCATTTTCCCTCAGAGCGATTATGATTTCAAAACATTTGGAATTGCTGAGTTTCACCCAATAAGATGAAACTGCAAATTGCCACTGCCCACCAAAGCGTTCACCCCGTTTCCGCTGCCCTGCGCGGGGCGAACGGCCTGACCCTTGGACGAACACCGAGGACAGGCGTTGGGGACTGCCGCCTTCGGCGGCGTGCGCACATCCCACCTGCGCCTTGCCGCACATTCGAAACTTGAAATCAAATGCACTCGCTGGTTTTAGCCTTTGCATTACGCCCATACAGGCATCCAGGTTTGCAGAGAAACAAACGTTATGGTTTAAAGAGCGGATACCTCCGGGGGAATACGGCGCGGCACCCCCAACCAAGGTTATAATTGCGTAACCGTTTTCATAGATCCGCCCGCCCGAAAGTAAAATTACAACCACCATGCTCGGTAGAGACGACATCTTTCAAAAAGCAATGAACGAGGGACATTCCGCCGCCTGGGACCAGGAATGGGAAAAGGCGATCAACGCCTATCGCCGCGCCCTCGAAGAATTCCCCGATCACCCCAAAGCGCTTACCAGCCTGGGGCTTGCCCTGTTCCAAATGGGCAACATAGACGAATCCCTGCAAATCTACCTGCGCGCCGCCAAGGTCTCGCCCGACGATCCCGTCTCCACCGAGAAAGTGGCGCAGCTCTCCGAACGCGTCGGCGATCTCAAAACCGCCATGGATGCAGCCATCCGCGCGGGCGACCTCTACCTCAAACAGCGCGATACCGACAAAGCCATCGAAAACTGGGTGCACGTCACCAGCATCAACCCCGAAAACGCCATCGCCCACTCACGTCTCGCCCAGGTGCACGAACGGCTCGGCCACCTTCAGCAGGCGGTCACGGAATACCTCGCCCTCGCCAGCATCATCCAACGCGCGGGCAACGCCGAAAAAACCCAGGAGATGGTGGATAAAGCCCAATCCCTCCTGCCCAACAGCCCCGAAGTCAAACAGGCGCAATCCTCCCTCAAAATGGGGCAGCTGCTCCCCAAACCGATTCGCGGAAAAGGCGGGACGGGACCCATCCGCATGGCGCAGGTCAAACAACTGCAGCAGCCGAACGCTTCGCGAACCGCCTCGGGGCTGGACCCGGTGGCGGAAGCCCGCCAGAAAGCGTTGACTCATCTGGCAGAGATGCTCTTCGAGTATTCCGACGACAGCCCCGGCGCGCAGGAACGACGCGGACTGGCGGCGATCATGAAAGGCACGGGCGCCATCTCGCTCCAGCAAGCCGAACAGGCGAAGGTCATCCTGCACCTCGGTCAGGCGATTGACGCGCAATCGAAGGGCAACGACGCGCAAGCCGCCGAGGAGATGGAAGGCGCGCTGGAGGCAGGCTTCACCAATCCCGCCCTGTACTTCAATCTCGGCTACCTCCGCTTCAAGGGCGACCGCATCGAAAGCGCGCAGCGCTTTCTGCAAAACGCCGTCAAACACAACGATTACGCGTTCGCAACGCGCCTCCTGCTCGGACAGATGCTGGTCAGGAAGGGCGCCTATCGTGAAGCCGCCCTGGAATACATCGAAGCCCTAAAACTGGCAGATTCGATGACTGTCCCCGCCGAACAGGCGGACGACATCCGCCAGCAGTACGAACCCATCCTCGAAACCTACCAAAATCAATCGGATGACAGCGTACTGCGCAAAGTGTGCGAAAACATCAACGGCTTGTTGATGCGCCCCGACTGGCGCGAACAACTCCATAAGACGCGCGAACAAATGCCCAAAATGGAGGGCAATCTGCCCGCCCCGCTCGGCGATATCATCCTCCAGGCGCAATCCAGTTCAGTGCTCGAATCCATGAACCGCATCAACCAGCTGGCGCGCATGGGAAGCCTGCGCTCCGCCATGGATGAAGCCTATGACGCCGTACAGCAGGCGCCCACCTACCTGCCGCTCCACACCCTCATGGGCGACCTGCTCGTCCAGGACGGGCGCAGCGCCGACGCCATGACCAAGTACAGCGTCGTGGCACATGCCTACAGCGTGCGCGGCGAAGTCCTGCCGGCGACGAAACTCCTGCGCCGCATCATCCAAATCTCGCCCATGGATATGGGCGCCCGCAACCGCCTGATTGACCTGCTCGTGGCGCGCGGTCACATAGACGAAGCCATCAACGAATACCTGGAACTCGCCGCCATTTACTACCGCCTCGCCGAACTGGACATGGCGCGCAAAACCTACACCACCGCCCTGCGCGTGGTGCAGCAGGGCAACGCCAGCCGCGACTGGAATACCCACATCCTGCAGCGCATGGCAGATATTGACATGCAGCGCCTGGATTGGAAACAAGCCCTGCGCGTCTACGAACAGATCCGCACCCTCGCACCCGACGACGACGCCACCCGCAAACAGATCATCGAATTGAACCTGCGCATGGGGCAGACGGATAAAGCGCTCACCGAATTGGAAGGCTACATCACACATCTGGAAAGCCAGAACAAGAACGAACCCGCGCTCAACTTCCTCGAAGAACTCGTCCGCGACCACCCGGAACAACCCATGCTCAAACGCACCTGCGCGGCTCTTCTGCACCGCACCGGGCGCACCGGCGAAGCGGTCTCCCTGCTGGACGGCTTGGGGGAAACTCTCCTGCAAAGCGGCGACCGTCAGGGCGCGATGGAAGTCATCAACCAAATCGTCCTGATGAATCCGCCCAATGCCGAAGACTACCGCGCCCTGTTAAGTCAGATGCGCTCCAGACCGTAGCCGAATGCCCATCCGCGCGATGGGCATTTTTATTCACAAGTCCATTTATTCCAATATGACAAATTAGCCCCGAATTTGTGACAAAAGTCCGACCGCCGCATAATTTCCCCATGCTATAATCCCGCGGACTTTGAATCCGTAAGCCGCGCTTTCAGCATAACCTGATTGGAGAAATCATGCCCAAAACTCAAAACAGAGCCGTGATGACTTGGCTTTTTATCTTCGCCTTTGTCGTGGCTTTCCTCGTCGTCTTCGGCGGATTCGTCCGCCTGACCCGCTCCGGCTTGTCCATCGTCGAATGGAATCCGATCAACGGTACGATTCCCCCCATGGGAAACCACGAATGGGAGGCGGAATTCGCCAAATACCAGCAGACTCCCGAATACATTCTCATCAACCAGGGCATGACCCTGGAGGAATACAAGTTCATCTTCTACATCGAATGGTTCCACCGCCTTGTGGCGCGCCTTGCCGGTCTGTTCTACGCCATCCCGGTGTTTTACTTCCTGTTCAAAAAAGCCATCCCCTTCAAGGAGTTTGGCATTTATTTCGTGATGGGGATGCTCTTCATCGGGCAGGCGTTCATGGGCTGGTTCATGGTCGCCAGCGGATTGGAAAGCCGTCCCTCCGTCAGTCATTTCCGCCTCACCGCCCACCTCCTGCTTGCCCTGACCCTCTTCGCCCTCGCCTTGTGGACGGCGCTCGGTCACCGCTTCGGCTTCCCCAATTCCGCCAGACCGGTGAAATGGTCGCTGGCGAGCAAACTGGCGTTGTGGTCAACAGCGGTGTTGATCATCCAAATCGCCTACGGCGGCATGACGGCGGGACTCAAAGCCGGTCACGTCTCCGACACCTGGCCCCTCATGTTCGGCAAGTGGATTCCGCCCAACCTGTTCGCGTCGTGGGCAGCCCTCCTTGAAACCCCGCAGACCATCGTCTTCATCCACCGCTGGTTCGCATGGCTGGGAATCATCCTTGTGCCGCTGGTCTATTTCATCGTCAAAAAGCAGAACTACCCCGCCGACATCCTGAACGGGCTCAAATGGCTGACCGGCGTGGTCGCCCTGCAAATCACGCTCGGCGTGCTGACCATCCTCTCCTACGTGAACATCGTCATCGCCCTGCTTCATCAGGCGAACGCCATCCTGCTTTTTGGGCTGGCGGTGTATTTCATCCACCGCTTCCGCGCGCTGGACCAGAAAACGGCGTAGGCGGCGGAAAAACCATCCGCGCAGAGACAACTCCCAGTCCGGTAAGATGCGCAAAACTTCCCCCGCACCGTCTTCGGAGCAGGGGAAGTTTTTACTTCGGTGATGGGTCGAAATAACCGATTATGCCCGTAGAACGAAACAGTATCTCGCTCTACATCCGCTTTTACTTCAACGTCTTCGAATACAACGTGAATCCGATCATCCCCAATGCCAGCCCAAGGCTGGAAACGCCCCACGAGAAAAAGTTCAGAAAATAAGTGGACTCGAGAACTTTTATGACCATCAGGAATGGCAGGATGACGCCGCCGACAACCATCATCACCACGCCGGAATTGAGAAGCAGCAGCGGGGATTTCATTCCGGTTCCTCCGTTCGATACAGCCAGCAGGCGACGAAATGCCCCGGCTCGGGTTCAAAATCAACCGGCTCTTTCTCGCTGCACAACCCTGCGATGGCTTTGGCGCAGCGCGGGTGAAAACGGCAGCCCTTCGGCGGGTTCACCAGGCTGGGCGGTTCGCCGGGCGGCACTTCCTTGTAGGTGATGGAATTATCCGCATCCGGGTCGGAGGTGGCGGCGAGCAGAGCCGCCGTGTACGGGTGCAGGGGGTTATCGAGCAGGCGGCGCGTTTGGGCTTTTTCCACCAGATTGCCCGCATACATCACAAAGATGCGCTCGGAAAAATACTTGACCGTCGAAAGGTCGTGCGTGATGTAAATGACCGAGAGGCGGTGCCGCTCCTGCAGAGCGTGCAGCAACTTCAAAATTTCCACCCGCACCGAAGCGTCGAGCATGGAGACGGGTTCGTCCGCCACGATCATCTTCGGTTCGAGGATCATCGCGCGCGCGATGACCACGCGCTGCTGCTGCCCGCCGCTCAGCATGTGCGGAAACTTGTGCAGGAAATCCTCCACCGGGTGCAGTTTCACCTCGGTCATCGTCTTGCGGATTCGCTCCAGCCGTTTCTCGCGGTCCTTCACGCCGCTGATGATGAGCGGTTCCTCCAAAATCTGCTGCACGGTCATAAACGGCGGCAGCGCCCCGTAGGGGTCCTGCTGGACGTAACCGATCTCGAAACGATAATTCCGCAGTTCTTCGCCGGTCAGTTCGACCAGATTTCTGCCTTCGAAGATGAGTTCGCCGCGCGTGGGGATGTTGATTCCCAGGATGGTTTTCATCAGGCTGGATTTTCCGCATCCGCTCTCGCCGACGACTGCCACAGTCTCCCCCTGCGCCATCTCAAAGCTGACGCCGTCCACGGCTTTGACGTATCCCATGTGGCTGAACCCGAATCGGCGCAATTCATACCAGACGTGCAGGTCACGAATGGAGAGGAGAGTCTCCCGCTGTTCCCGGATTTTCGACGACATTTTCATTGCCTCTTTTAGTTCAGTGGTATGGATCATGACCGCTTTTCCGTGGCAGAGCCAAAGCCCGTCTGCAAGCCTTTCAGGCATTCCATCATGCCGAGGTGACGGCAATCGTGCGACAAAAAGACCAGCAGGTTCAGGCGGATATTTTGCAGTTTTCGTTTCAATTCTTCGTCAACAGCATCAAGGGTGGGGTAACGCTCATCCAGCAATTGGATAAATTCTTCAAGGGCGTCGTAGGAGCGTTTGAGATAATCCAGCAATTCATCCCTGGGAGGGATGGGCAGGGTGGCGGCGACTTCATCGCTCAGACCCGTGCCGACCGTCGCGCTCAGGTCGGTGGGAAAGCCCCATTTTTGGGCGAGGTTTTCGCGCGCCCAAATCTCCACCGGCTCGCCGAAATCGGAACCCAGCTGCGGCGTGCGTTCCAGGATGATCGCCTTGAGGAAATCTGACTCACGCGCCAGATGCCAAAGGTGAAATCCAATCGAAGTGCTGTAGCCCTTCGGTCTCCAGCGCAGCTGGTCGTCGTCGAGTTCGCGGGCAAAATTCAGGACAACCTGATGAATATCCTTGAAGGAATAAAGGACGTCGTAAAGGGCGGGTGTGGGCATGGTTCTCCCGGTGATGTTGGTATGGGGGTTACATGTGCAGCCAGCACTTGACTTTGCGGTTGCCCTTCCGAAAGACCGGCGGTTCCTCACTGCACTTCTCGAAGCGGAACGGACAGCGCGCCGCAAAGCGGCAGCCGCCGGGCGGGTTCATCAGGCTGGGCGGCTGCCCGGTGATGAAGATCGGGTCGGCGTCGCTGCGGAGGCGCGGCACGCTCGCCATGAGCATCTGCGAGTAGGGGTGCAGGGGTGCGGGGAAGAAATCCCTTGCCTCTCCCGTCTCCACGATCTGACCGGCGTACATGATGGCGACTTCATCTGCGAGTTCGCTCGAGGTGGCGATGTCGTGCGTGATGAGGATGAAGGAGGTTCCCAGTTCGTGCTTGATGCGCTTGAGCACGTTCATGATGTTCGCCTGCGTCAGCAGGTCCAATGCGGAGGTGGGTTCGTCCAGCACGATCAAATTGGGCGAGGTGACCAGCGCCATCGCCAGCGCCACGCGCTGGCGCATCCCGCCGCTCAATTCAAACGGGTAGCGGTCTACAAAATCCGCCGGGACGCCCACATGCTGGAACATCTTGTAAACCAGCCCAAGCGCGTCCTGTTTGGTCAAGCCCAGGTGAATCATGGCGGGTTCGGCAACCTGCTCACCCACTTTCAATACGGGGTTCAGGGAATTCATCGCCGCCTGCGGTACGAGCGACATGCTCACCCAGCGCACGTTTCTGCGGTATTCCTCGTCGTCCAGTTCCATGACGTCCATGCCCTGCAGCAGGACTTTGCCGGAGTATTTATCCACATTGCGGGGCAGGAGGCGCAGCAGCGCCCTGGAAAGCGAGGTCTTCCCGCACCCGGATTCTCCCAAAATGACAACGGCGCGGTTCGTTCCCAGTTCAAAGTCCACGCCATCCACCGCCTGGACGACGCCCTTGGTGGTTTTGAAATGCAGGACCAGATCTTCGATCTTGAGCAATTCAAGCGACGGGGCGAGACTCATACTTCCCTCAGCCTGGGGTTGAAGATGCGGTCCAGCGCAAAGCCAAGCACGGCGAACGCAAGACCGGTGATCATCAGCAAAGCCGCCGGTTCCAGCACCCAGTAGTAATATCCCTTGAAAAGGGCGCCGTTGGACTGGGCGTCCTGGATGATCTTGCCCCAGGTCGGCAGGACGGGGTCGCCCAAGCCGATCACCGCCAGCGAGGCTTCGAGGAACACGAACGCCGGCACCGCCTGCACCAGGCTCGGAATCAACAGGGGAATCATGCGCGGGATGAGATACATGAAGATGATGCGCCAGTTGCTTGCGCCGTACGCCTTTGCCGCTTCGATGTACATGGATTCCTTGACTTGCAGGAAGATGGCGCGGTATCCCAAAATGGCGCCGGTGAAAATGCTCAGCAGGATGGTGGCGGTCAGAATAACCCAGATGCTGCGGGAGTAAAACGTCCCGATCATGATCAACAGCGCAAAGAACGGCAGGACGAGGTTGACCTCGGTGATGCGCTGAATCAATTCGTCCACCCAGCCGGAATACCACGTCCCCACCGCCGCGATGATCATGGTCAGCACCGTGGTGCCGATGGCAGCCATCAAGCCGAACGCCAGAGCCACAGGCGCACCCCAGAGGAGCGGCAGGGTCAGGTCGCGGCGGGCGTGATCCGTACCGGCAAGACCGAACACCTGTCCGTGAGAAACGAACTCCATGTCCATGGTCGAATCGGGCTCAAAGGTGGTGCCGATGACGATGAGTTTGTACGTTCCCTTCAACACGTCCCCGCTCTCCGGGTCGGAGAACAAAGCCGGGATGACCTCATCCGTCCGCAGTTTGGCGCGCAGTTTCTCGTCCTGAGAGAAGCGGTAGGTGAACTTGTTTCCGATGACGAAGTTCGCAATCCGAATCGTGCGGTTATCGGGCGTGACCAGTTCAATCGAGACGAACGGCTGCTTTGCCTCGAACGTGGAATTGAAGTACAGGATCATGTCCTGCGGGTACACATCGTAGTTGAAGTCGAACTCATGCACCATTTCGTAGGTGGTGGAGTCGTTCTTGCCCGGCGCGGCGGTTTTGGTCATTTCGCCTTCGGCAGTGCTTACGGCAAAGGACTCGGAATACTTTTTGCTGGAAAACAGATTGACCCATGCGGGCTGCGCAAACTTGGGGTTTTGATACCAGACATCCTCCCCGCCCCGCCACAGGCGGATGGCTTCGGAATAGGGGATTGTGATCATGGTGTAGATGGATACGGCGACCAGCACCAGGATGGCGGCAATGCCAACCAGCGCGGAGGGATACATCAGTAACTTCTTGAAGGATGCTCTCAAATTATTCATGGCATTACTCACCAATCTTTACCCTGGGATCCACGAGCGCATATACAAAATTGAGAATGAACACGGTGATCGCCAGCAGGTAGGCGTAGATGACCGTCGAGCCGACGATGATCGGCGTATCGTATAAACCGATCGCCTGGAAGAGCGTCCTGCCGAGCCCGGGCCACAGGAAGACGGTTTCGGTAAACAACGCGCCCGTCCACAGACCGATGAGCAGGAGCGAAAAGTTCGTGATGATGGTCGGCAGGGTGGGGCGCAGGATATAGCGCCGTTCGATATCCCTGGCTTGCAAGCCCTTGGCGCGCGCCATGTCCACATAATCCTCGCTGGAGTAGATGAGGAAGAAGGTGCGGTAGTTGTACACGCTCAGGAAGAAGGAACTGATGATCAGCGAAAAGCCGGGCAGGGCAAGATGCTTCAAAACGCTGATGGCGTAGTCGAACGGGTTGGAAGGCGGCGGGGAATCCACCATGCCGCCAAAGGGCAGAATTTTCAACCCCGCCGCAAAGATAAGGATGAGAAAAATTCCATAGAACCAGGGTGGCACGGCGGAGGAGGGCGACAATGCAATGATCAACTTATCCCAGAAACTGCCGTAGCGCCGCGAAAGGTTGAGCGCGATGAAAACGCTGGAGAAGAACAGGAACAACTGCGACGTGCCCATCAACAGCAGGGTGGCGGGCAGGCGTTCGAGCAGGATGAGGCGCACCTGCTTCGAGCCGCTGTCGCTCGTGAGGTTGAAGGCACGCCCGAGGTCCAGTTGAAGCGCGTTGGAAAGATAGCGGAAGTTACGAATGGCGATGGGCGTATTCAGCCCGCGGCGTTTTTCCTCCAGCGCGATCCGGTCTTCGATCAACTGCCTGCGGGTCTCCGGGTCCATTTGCTGGTAGGTCGGGCTTGCAGAGACGGATTGCGTCACCGTATCCCGAATCTGTCCGCGGATGATCTGGTCCACGAAACCGCCCATGTTGGCGATCAGAATTGTGAGATACACGCCGACCACCACCGTGGTGAATAACGTCAACAGGCGCACCGCCACGTAACGGGTCAGGCGCACGAATGTGCTGTTTAGAAATCTTTTCTTTATGACAAATTCTTCCGAAGGGGCATGGGTGGTGACGGACATGGGGACCTCGCAATCGAATGTCCTCAGGGCGAGGAGTGCGCCTCGCCCTGAGGGTTGAAACTGCTACAACGAACGGGTTATTGAACGACGAAGTCGAACGAAGTGAAAGCCGGGATTGCCACCGGGATCGGGACAACCGCCACTTCCAGTTTCGCCGAACCGGTCGCCAGCTGGGATGTGGCTTCCGCATCCAGCGCGACCTGGAATTGACCTTCGCCCACAGCCTGCGCGTCGCCGATGGCAACCACCGCGCCGGTGGTATCGTACAGGATGTACTTCACCTGCTTGATATCCTCGTTGGCGTACGGCTCGTCCTTGAAGTTGACGATCACATCGAAGACCGCTTCTTCACCAGCCGTCACCTGTCCGGGACCATCGAGCACCACGGTGGCGCGTTTCGGGTCGCTGAAGGAAGACCAGCGGTTGGCAAGATCGGGGAAGTCGGCAAAGTGTTTGAGAACGAGAGACTTCTCGGTGGTAAAGACCTGATCCAGGTAGTAAGGACCGGTGCCGAGCCAGAAGTGGCCGTGATCGGCATACCACTTGTTGAGGTTCTCATAACGCAGGGCGGCTTCCTCCGGCGTCAGGAACTGGCTGAGGGTCGCTTCGTACGGAATATAATTCTCAGCCTGCGCCTGGTCAAGATATTTCTTCAAAACCTCGAGGCTCGGGCCGCCAACCCAGCTCATCTGTTCGATCTGTTCCAGGTCCGCCTTGTCGGCAGAGTAGGCAACTTCGCCCGCGGCTTCAGCCAGGTTGGAAACAGCCAGAATCTGCCAGCTGTTTTCGCCCGAAAGACCGGTGGGGGAACCGGGCCAGAGCGGCAGGACGTTCAACTCCGCATCGGCATTGTAGGAATCGCTGTAGTATTCGATGGTGAGCGGGTCGGTGGAGGTAATGCGCCAGCCCTTGAAGGAAGGCAGGAACGCATCCACTGAAAGCGCAGCGGATTCATCGTAGATGGGGCTTTCCGGCTTGGCGCGGTCGAGGAAGACGATGAACGGCATCACGAAGTCCGCAACGGAGATCGGGCTGCCGTCGTGCCACTTGACGGTTTCAAACAGGTCGGCGGGATAAACCACAGTGCTCTTGACCTTGGCGGTGGTGCCATCGGGGAATTTCTCGCCTGCGGTGATAAAGGTTTGGTCGGCGGCGTTCCAGTCCACCCACGCATCTTCGGGAACCGGAATTTGGTCCACTTCGGTAACGGTCAGCCAGTCGAGGTTCTGGACAATCGGCAGACCGGCTTCGTATTCGAGGGTGGCGCTTTCGATGCGCTGGGGCCAGGCAAGACCCGTGTACGGATCCGCCATCAGACCCTGACCGCCGCTCACAGGAGATGCACCCATACTGGTGGCGCGCCAAATATTGGAATCCCAGACCCAATTGGAGCCGGCAATGGTGTTCCACGGCTGGGTGAAGAGGTCGTTGGTGCCAACGCGCATCGTGCCGCCCTCCTGGTCCACAAGGCGCAGGTTGTAGTTGCCCATGGCAGCCGATTCATAACCGGCGGCAAGGTCATAGGTGACCGACACGTTATTGTTGTACGGAGCGTACACCAACTGATCCACGACCCACACAAAGAGCGAATCTTCGAGCGAGAGTTCCAGCGCGCGCGCCATCATCTCATCGCGTTCTTCCTTGGTGGAGAAGTTGCCCTGCGCAAGGTCGTCGCCGAGTTTCTGCAATTCGGGGTCGGCGACATTGGAGATGAAGGGCTCGCTTGCCTGGATGCTGGTGGGCAGATAATACTGCTGGATATTGCCGCGCTCGTCGCGGGTCAAGCCGGAGGGCAGGTAACCGGCAGTGTAGAGATTCCACTGACCCGCCCTGGCATCGGTACCGAGCCAGATTGGGAACGCCTCAGAGGAGGTCTTGTACTGGCGGTCCACGGTGAAACCGACGGCTTCCAATTGATTGGAGACGTAATCGCCCATCGGCTGGCGGGTGCCATCGCCATCGGAGCGGATGAGGAAGATCAGGGTCACGGGCGAACCGTTGTACTGCCACTTGCCGTCATCGCCCAGCGTGGCGCCCATGCCTTCCATTTCAGCCGTAATGACTTCCTTCGCCTTGTCGAGGTTGTAGGCATACTTGGTCTCGAGCGCACGGGCGGTCGCGATCAGGTTGGTGTATTCCACCAACTGCGTGGTGATCGGCAGGAGTTTGGGCAGGGAACCGCCGCCGTAGATCTCCTGATTGATGTAATTGCGGTCAATCAGCCAGTTCATCGCTTCGCGGATCTTGCGGTTCGAGAAGGGATTCAGGACGTTGGCATCCTCGAACACGGCGGGGTTAAGGCTGATGCCGTAATTTCCACCGTAGGACTGGGTGTAGTTCAAGCCCGCATCCTTGATGTCCTGCAGCGTATCGGAAGACAGATTGAATGAATAAAAATCAATCGCGCCGGCTTCCAGTTGGGAAATCGCTGAATCGGACGAGACCACGGAGAACACGATTTCATCCAGCCAGCCGCCGCGGCGATCGGTGGCGGGGACTTCTTCCGTCGCGGCGGGTTCTTCCGTCGCGGCTTCCTCTGTCATGACTGGTTCCTCGGTCGTTGCGGGACCTTCGGAGGTCGCAGGCGCGCACGCAGCAAGCGCCATGCTCAAAACCACCAGCACACTCAAGAGAGCATATAATCTTTTGATCTTCATTACTCTTTTCTCCTTAATCAGATTTGAATGGGACGAAACGACTTTCATGACATTTTGCAACCAACCACCTCCTCGTCAAAGGGTGCAGGTAGAAGCAGAAGGCGGAAGACCAGTCATCAACCGGACTCCGCCTCTGCATGAATGCGTTCATCTTCTTGGAGGAAAAATATCCGCATGTGCTCCCATGATACGTAGTCCGGGCGCCGCTGTCATGCGCCGCGAAAATCGGTTTCGCCCCTACATCTGAACGGTTCGAGCCCGGTAGTTTGCGTCTCCGCCAATCGGTCCTTTCGGCGTGAAAAAACCCTACTGGAGTATTGGATTACACACCCCGCCCGGGAAGCCCGAAGCGCCCAAATTGCTTATAATACAAAGAGATATGCGCAAGATTCTGTTTTTCTGGATATTCCTCCCCGCCATCCTCCTGTCATCGTGCGGGACGCAGCCCGCGGCCGTCGAGCCGGAACAAACCGCGCCCGCCTCTCCCCCGGACCCGGCGCCTGTTTCCCCCCAGGAGGACTCGTTCATCCCTTATGGCAAGAACATCCGCTTCGAACGACTCAGCCTCGAAGAAGGGCTGTCGCAAAGCGTTGTGAACGTCATCCTTCAGGACCGCAAGGGCTTTCTTTGGATCGGCACAGACGACGGACTCAACCGTTACGATGGGTACAATTTCAAAGTCTACAAACCCGAGACGAACGACCCCTTCAGCCTGAGCGACCGCTCGATTACAGCCATCGTGGAAGACCGCAGCGGAAACCTCTGGGTCGCCACCCGCACAGGCGGATTAAACCGCTACGACCCCATTACCGGGAAATTCATTCACTACACGAACGACAAGAACAACGACCAGACCATTGCCAGCAACCGCGTCAACGCGTTGGCGCTCGATGAAAACGGTCTATGGATTGGTACCGACAACGGACTCGATTACCTCGATCTCCAAACCTACAAACTGACCCACCACCCCTCAACTGCAAGCCCCATCAAACTGAAAAGCAAATCCATCTCCTCCCTGTTCATCGACTCGACCGGGAGGCTGTGGATAGGCACCCTCGATTCGGGCGTCGGCTATTACGACCCGGCATCTGGTACGTTCAAGACCTTCAGGAACAACCAATACAATTCCAACAGCCTGAGCAGCAACCGCATCTTCTCCATTGCCGAAGGACAAACCGGAGAGATATGGATCGGCACAGGCAACGGGTTGAACCTTTACAACCCCGCCGAAAACAATTTCATCCGCTTCAAGAACTCCAGAGACTTCCCCGCCAGTCTCGCCGGGAATGTGGTTTACGCCCTTTTCACCGACCGTTCGGGCGGGCTTTGGGTGGGCACCAACATGGGCTTGGATCGGTACGACCCGCAGGAAGGCGCCTTCATCCACCACCAGTACCAGCCGAATGTACCCAACAGCCTGAGCAACAACGAAGTGCGGTACATCTACGAGGACGACAGCGGCGTCCTCTGGGTGGGCACGTATGGCGGCGGCTTGAACAAATACAACCGCCAGCAGGACCGCTACGCCTACTTTCGCCATAACCCCGACGACCCCGAAAGCCTGAGCAGCAATCTGGTGTTCGCCATCCTGCCGGATGAAAGAGACCAGGTGTGGGTTGGAACCATAGATAACGGACTGAACCTGTTCAACCCGAAGACGGAAACGTTTACACGCTTCATACATGACCCCGGCGACTCAGCCACCATCGGCAGCAACAGCGTCATCTCGCTGTACAAAGACCGGGACGGGGTTTTGTGGGTTGGAACGGGCGGCTCGCTCGACCGCTACAACCGCGGAATAAAGACTTTCTCCCATTTCCAGCCGGAGGAAGCCGACCTCAGCGACCCCTCGCGTTTTGCCGTGTTTGCCATCCTTGAGGATTCAATGGGCAGTTTCTGGGTTGGCTCGAACCGCGGGCTTCTCCTCTTCGACAGGGAGACAAAAACCTTCTCCGAGTATAAGACCGGTGGAGACGACCCCAACTACTTCAGCAGCATCAGGATCAACGCCCTCTTCGAAGACGACGACCAAAACCTATGGGTCGGCACCTACGACAACGGCTTGCAGCGCATCAATCTGGGAACCGGCGAGGTCGCCTTCTACCGCAACAACCCCGCGGACACATCCACATTGGGCAACAATACCGTTCTGTCCATCTACCAGGATACGGGCGGCACGCTCTGGGTCGGCACAAACGGCGGCGGCTTGAGCCGCTACAACCCTGAGACCGAAACCTTTACCAATTTTACGGAATATGAAGGGCTATCGAACAATGTGGTCTATGGAATCCTGGAAGACGAAACCGGCAAGCTGTGGCTCAGCACCAACTTCGGGTTGTCGAGGTTCGACCCCGTCAACCGCTCCTTCCGCATCTTTACCGCCAGCGACGGTTTGCAAAGCAACGAGTTCAACCAGAATTCCTACGCGAAAGACCGCAACGGCACCATGTATTTCGGCGGCATTAATGGGTTGAACATATTTGTCCCACAGGAAATTACCGACAACCAGTATACCCCGAAGATCGCGCTGACATCCATCACGCTGGACGGCGTTCCCCTGGACGGAGAGCAGACCACCGAATACCTGGATACCATCACACTGACCTGGCCCCAGGACTCCTTTGAATTCGAGTTTGCCTCCTTCGCCTACGAACAACCCTCGAAAAATCAGTACGCCTATATGCTGGAGGGCTTCGACACGGACTGGATCAACATTGACAATCAACGGAACGGGCGATACACCAACCTTTCCGGCGGAACGTACACCCTGCGGCTGCGCGGCTCGAACAGCGACGGGGTTTGGAACGAGGAAGGCGTGGCGATTCAGGTGATCGTCGTGCCGCCCTTCTGGGAGACCTGGTGGTTCCGCAGTCTGTTCGTCATCCTCTTCGGGCTGAGCGTGGCAGGCGGATTGCGCTGGCGCGTAAAGAGCATCGAAAACCAAAACCGGGAACTGGAGCGCCTGGTCAGGAAACGGACCGCAGACCTGGAAAAGCGCACCGGCGAAATCGAGGCGCTGTACCAGGCGGACGAAAAGATTTTGCGAAGCGTCACCCTCAACCACATTTTCCAGACCCTCGTGGATGTCTCGGTCTCCATCCTCAAGGCAGATCGCAGTGTGGTCCTTACCTGGAACGAGGAAAAACGGAAGATCATGCCGCGGGTCAGCCACGGATTCCAAGCGGCGTCGCTGGCTGTCCTGAACTTCAATCAGGATGAGGGCGTGATCGGGATTGCCGTCAAAACCGGCACCGCCGTTATTGTGGCGGACCTTGCCCGCGCCTCCTTCCGCGAAGATGTCAGAGCAGCCATCCAAAACGAGGGTATCCAATCCTTCGCACACTTTCCCATCGTGGTGGACGGCAAGGTCATCGCCATCTTCAGCGTGGCGTACACCCGCCCCAACGCGCTCACCAAGGATTCCGCCCGCCTGTTCACGGCGCTGGTCAACCGCGCCGCGCTGTCCATTGCGAACATGGAACTCTTCGAGCAGACCAAGGACCTGGCGGTGATGGAGGAACGCAACCGCCTCGCCCGGGACCTGCACGACAGCGCAAAGCAGAAGGCATTTGCCGCCCTCGCCCAACTGGGCATCGTCAACGGCATGGCGCGCGTTGTTCCGCAGGAGGTCGCCCCGCATTTGACCGAAGCGGAGACTTTAATCTACGAAGTGATTCAGGAATTGAACTTCCTGATTCAGGAAATTTACCCGATTGCCCTACAGGAAAAGGGACTGCAAACCACCCTGCGGGAGTACGTTTTCGAGTGGGAGCATCGCAATGACGCCATTGTAAACCTGACGATCCAGAACGAACGGCAACTGCCGCTCGAAATGGAACAGGCGGTCTACCGCGTCATCCAGGAGGCGCTCGCCAACATTGCCCGTCACAGCAAGGCAAAGCGGGCGGATATATCGCTCGTTTATAATCATGAAGTGCTCCAGGTAATGATCGCGGACGATGGCTGCGGCTTCGACATGAATCAGAAGGCGAAAGGCATGGGCTTCCGCTCCATGCGCGAACGCATCAGCAGCATCCGTGGAACGCTTCAGGTGCAAAGCGCGCCCGGTCAGGGAACCCGTCTCATCATCCAGATTCCCACCAGGAACGGCACAGGAGATTGACGTATGAAACACCATCGCACAAGCATATTGGTCGTGGACGATCATGAAGTGGTACGCAACGGAATCCGTTCCTACCTTGAAAAGATTTCGGATTTCCACGTGGTCGGCGAAGCGGCTTCCGGCGAAGAGGCGTTGAGCCTGGTCGGCGAGATGATCCCGGATATTGTTCTGCTCGACCTGATGATGCCCGGCATGGACGGCATCGAAACCACGCGGCGCATCCGCCAGATCAGCCCGCGCACGAAGGTCGTGGTGTTGACGTCCTATCACGAGGATGCGCATATCTTCCCTGCCTTGAAAGCGGGCGCAATTTCCTACATCCTCAAAGACATGAAAATGGACAAACTGGTGGATGTCCTGCACCGCGCCGTGCAAGGCGAGGTCACGCTCCACCCAAGGGTGGCTTCGCGGGTGCTTCAAAACATCCGCGGCGAGGGCAGCGAACAGCCGCTCTTCACCGAGTTGACCGACCGCGAGACCGACGTGCTCAAACTCATCGCCAACGGGCTGACCAACAGTCAGATCGCGGAGAAACTGGTCATCAGCGAGAACACCGTCAAGGGGCACGTCAGCAACATCCTTAGCAAACTGCATTTGGCAGACCGGACGCAGGCGGCGGTTTATGCCTGGCAGCAAGGGATTGTCAGCAGGCAGAGCGAACTGAAAGGATGAACAAAAAGGACACTGCACAACCGGCAGTGTCCTTTTTACATCCTGATCAAAGCGGGGTTACTGCCCCATTTCCGCCAGGGCGGCTTCGATCTCCTGCTGGAAGGCATCGAAGGGCTGCGCCCCCTGAATGATCCTCGTCTTCGTCTCGCCGTTCACAGTGTAGGAAAGCACAAAGGAAGGCGTGGCTTGAATACCGGCAAGCAGGCCGTCCTTGCCGTCCTGTTCGACCAGGTCGGCGTACTTCCCTGAATCGAAGCACGAATTGAATTCATCCATATCCAGCCCGATTCGGTCGGCGTATGCGGCGATGCGGCGGTCGGTATATGCGCCGACATTTTCACCCGTCTGGTTTGCAAAGAGGATGTCGTGCATCTCCCAGAATTTCCCCTGGTCGCCCGCGCAATAGGCGGCTTCGGCGGCGGCGGCGGACTCGGCGCCGATGAACGAACCAAAGGAGCGATACACGAAGTACACCGTGCCGTCGGCAATGTAGGTGGAGAGCAGCTGCTCTTCGGTATTTTCGAAGAAGATGCGGCAGTAGGGGCATTGGAAGTCTGAATATTCTTCGATTTTGATGGGAGCGTCAGGGTCTCCCACTGCATTGAAGTCCACGTTTGTGCGGGCAATTACCGGCGCATCGGCTATATCGCCGATGGGTTTGAGCATCGGGTAAATGAACAAAAATGCGAGAAAAAGCGCGCCAACCGAGATCAGGCCAATTCCCAACAGCCTCGAGCGCATCTCTTTGCGCCGGATCTGTTCGCGGCGCATCTGGCGTTTGCTCATTTCTTTGGTATTCATGCGGTCTCCTGTTTGGTTTAAGTTTTATGGCTGAAAAATTCTCCCATGCCAGCGGAGATTTGTCCAGCGAAGCGTTAATACTCTCTTATTTATACCTCGCGCAGACGCGCATCCATCCAGAGCGTCATGGTCTTGAGCACTTCGGCTTTTTCCGGTTCGTTGTGTATCTCGTGATAACCGCCCTCCCACAGCACAAGGGTGCATTTCTCTTTTAATGACGCGGCAAACTCGATGCTGCTGGAGGGATAGGCGATGTCATCCTCCTTGCCGTGCATCAGGAGCAAAGGAAGGGGGAATTCGCCCGCATGTGCCAGAATCCATTTCGTCACGCCCAGCATGATCTTTCCGAAACCCAGCGATGCCTTGTCGTGCACCAACGGGTCGTTGATATAGGCTTCCACCACTTTCGGGTCGTGTGAGAGCGCCTTCGCATCCAACCCGCTGGAGAGGATGGTCGTGGGCGTCAGCGAACCGAGCAGGTTGGCAAGGAAAATCTTGAGGGGTTGTTTTTCGAGCGCGGAATGGAGCGCCGCGCCGGTGGCGATCACACCCTTCACGTCCGGTTTGCGCGTCAGCCCGTAGTAAAGCGCCTGTATCCCTCCCAGGCTGTGCCCATATAAAAAGAGCGGCATTCCCAAATAGCGGGCGCGCGCCTGCGCCAGCAGGCTGTCAATATCCTGCATGAAATCCTCGATGGAGGAAATATGCCCGCGCAGACCGCCGGAACGCCCGTGACCGCGCAGGTCATACGTGAACAGAATGAAGCCTTCCTTCCCAAACGCCTCGGCGACATGCGCATACCGCGAACTATGTTCGCCCAGCCCATGCACCAGGCAGACCACCGCCTTCGGCTGAATGACCTCCGGTTCCCAAACCTGGGCAAAAATATCCAGCCCGTCGTGCGACTTCCATTTCAGTTCCTGATGTTTCATGGGCGCCCTCCAATTGTGATTTTGAATTCGCACCGCCGCGCGCCCATCGCACCGCAGGCGCGTTCTTCGATGTCGTGCTCCTCGCCCACCGCCCAAAAGAGACACTCCCGAATCAAACCGTGCGTCACGAAACAGACCGGCGCGTCATCGGTTTGATTCAAGGTGGTGGGAGAAGCCTGGTCAACCAGGAGCAGGTCAAGGTCCAGAGTGTGAACCGTGATGTCTCCCCGTTTCGCTGCGAGGATGCGGGCAAGCAGTTCGAGCGCCTGCCTTCTCCTGAAAGATTTTGGCAGTCCGCGCAGGAGCGATGCCTGCGCCCTGATTCCAAACGAAGAGTCAGCCAACAAATGCCGCCAAAGACTCGCGCCGATGCGCAACAGAATCCCGCGCGCGCCGCGCCCGTAATAGGTGCGCAAGGCAGATTGCAGGCGGGCATATTCCTCCGCCGCCTGAACATCGTTCAACGCGGAAAGATGTTCGGGCTTCGCCCATTCGCGCGGCAGCCCTGCCTTCGAAAGCACGGCGGAAAAGGTATCCTGCCCGATTTCATCGGAGAGCGTTTCGACGAACCTGCGCAGCAAGCGTACCGGGAATTCCGTGCGAGCCATTAATAGCCGCCTCCGCGAACAAAAACGGGAAAGTATTCGCCCGTGCGCACGAAACCCATCTTTTGATAAAGCGCCAGCGAGGCGAGGTTATCTGCCTGTGTGTTTACCGAGAGAGTACGGGGCGAGTGAACGCTCAACTGCCGGATCAAATCCCCGACCAGGGCGGTTCCAACCCCCAGACCTTGCGCTTCGGGCCGGACTGCGAGCCGGGCGAGGTGCGCCCCAAATGTATTCCCGGTGCTGATCTGATACCCGACTATTTGGAAATCGTTTTCCGCCACCGCGGCATGAATGGATTGCGAATACGCTCTTTGAAGCGAATCCAGCGAGTTGTGCCAGAAGGGACCGAACGCCGCCAGATCCAGCTGTGCGATTGCAAGGAGGTCGCCGGGCTGCATGGGGCGGATGTGGATTCCGGTTGGGGTCGCAGCCGGCGGGGGAGGACCGCCGGGGCGCTGCAGGAGGACGATATCCTGCATCCGTTCGAAACCGCTCGAAAGCAGGAGGGATTGGAACCAGGGTTTGACGACAATGGCGGCAATTTGCGCGCGCGGGTTGGCGTGAAAGGCTTCGGCGCTGGCAACCTCCCAGAGGGCAGACCAGGCTTCGGGTCCAGCAAGATGCGCCTGGTGGGTAAAAAGACGAATCCAGGCTGCATCGGGCGGGTCTTCCGGGCAGGCAAGGGCGGCAGTGATCAGTCCGCCTTCATCCAACACCCAGTAGTTTTGCGAGCCAATCCATTCAAGAGCGGAGCGCCAATCGAGATGACGGTGGGTTTTCGATTCGCGCTGAATGAGGCTGGCGATCTGGCGATGATCCTCTGCGACCGCGCGGCGAACCTGAAGGTTGAGGTTGATCATTTCACTTGATGAAGCGCAGGAAGAATTTTAGAATGCGTTCGAAAAATCCCGGGTTCTTTTTGACATCGAGCGAACCCATCATCTTGAAAGCGGATTCGGTGATTTTGCCGGTCTTGAGTTTGATGGCGGCGGCGGATTTCATGACCATGGCGCGCAGGTCGCCTTCGTCAATCTGACCGAACAATTCGGCGGAGCGTTCGTATTTTTCGAGGGCTTCCTCGTAGCGGTTCAGGGCTTCGAGCGCGGCGGCTTGATTCCCCAATGCCATTGCCTGGCGTTTGAGGTCGTTTGCCCCGGCAAAGGTTTCATCGGTGCCGAGGGCGGCTTCGAGCGCTTCCTGCGGGCTGCCCGCCTGCAGCAGAGCGACGCTCAGGTTATTTTGCATTTCAGCCGCCAGCAAGCCGTTGCGACCGAGGGCGTAGCCTTCCGCCGCGCGGCGGAAATATTCGGCGGCTTCAGAGAAGTTTTTGTTTTCGAAGGCGCGTTTGCCTTCGGCGTCGAGTTGGTGGGGTTCAAGTGCCATGTGCGAATTTCAAAATACTCTCTTAGAGCGTGATATCCAGCAAGCCTTCGGCAACCGAGCGCAATTTTTCCCTGGACATGCTGCTGAGTTTCATTGCCAGTTCGAGGTAGGGGCGGTTGACCGGCTGGCAGACGAAATTCTGCACATCTTCGGGCAGTTCAAGGAATTTTTGCATGGCGCGCTGGCTGTTCATCCACTCGCCCACAGGTCCGCTTTGGTCGAAGAAGGTTTCGATGCGGCTGCCCAGCACCGCCAAAATGCTTTCCAGTTCGGGCACACTCACCGGGCGTTCGCCCAATTCGTACGATTTCAGCCTCGATTGTGAGATGCCTGTCGTCAAAGAAACCTGGCGGATGGACATGTTTGCCCGGGTGCGTTCCTGCCGCAGGAGCGCGCCGATCATGCGCTGGCGGAGCGCGATCAGGCGGGCGATATCCGCCGCTTCCATGGGAGAGGGGGCGTCGGACATGGTTTCGTTCCCCCAGAACTGGGAGATGGGAAGTTTCAGGAAATAAACAAGCGCTTCGAGTTCGGGCAGCGACGGTGAACGACGACCCTCTTCATAAGCGCGGAAGACACCGGGCTTGACGCCTATGGCATCGGCGCATTCCTTGATGCTGCGGCGTTCTGCCACGCGGGCATCCCGTATCAGCAAGCCGAGTTTCTTTTCACGAATGGTGATTTGGGCGTTGTTCATGTTTCCTCGTTATCGGTGAATGCCCCGATTATAGCAGAGTGTTTCACCGCCGCGCGGTGGGATCGGGCGCGGGCTTGCCCGTCATGAAGATTTCGGAGCCCAGTTTGTACCCCGCCGCTTCGAGCCGCGGCGTGAAGAGCGGACGTATGCCGGTGGGTCTCAACTCGCCCAACACCTTTCCATCCTGCGAGACGCCCGTCTGGTTGAATTTGAAGATGTCGGTGAGGACCACCACATCGCCTTCCATGCCTGCCACCTCGGTGATGGAGGTGACTTTGCGTTGTCCGTCCTTGAGGCGGGTCTGCTGGACGATCAGGTCAATGGCGGATGAGATCTGCGTCCGCACGACCTTGAGCGGCAGGTCCATGCCCGCCATCAGCACCAGCGTTTCCAGGCGCGAGAGCGCATCACGCGGACTGTTGGCATGGACGGTGGTGAGCGAGCCGTCGTGCCCGGTGTTCATTGCCTGGAGCATATCGAGGGCTTCGCCGCCGCGCACCTCCCCCACCACGATGCGGTCGGGACGCATGCGCAGGGAGTTCTTGACCAGGTCGCGGATGGTCACGGCGTGGAGACCGTCCACATTCGGGGATTTGGTTTCCATGCGCATGACGTGGTCCTGCTGCAACTGCAATTCGGCGGCGTCTTCGATGGTGATGATGCGCTCGTTCTCCGGGATGAAACTGGAGAGGACGTTCAGAAGCGTGGTCTTGCCGGAGCCGGTCCCGCCGGAAATGACGATATTGAAGCGGGCTTTGACACAGGCTTCCAGAAAGTCCGCCATCTGGCGCGAGAGCGAACCGAATTCGATCAGGTTTTCGACCGAGAGTTTATCCTTGCGGAATTTGCGGATGGTGATGGAGGGACCGTCAATCGCCACCGGGCGCACCACGGCATTGACGCGCGAGCCGTCGGGCAGGCGCGCATCCACCGTGGGAGAGTCGTAATCCACCCGCCGGCCGAGGGGCAGGATAATGCGGTCAATGATTCGCAAGACGTGGTCTTCGTCATCGAACACGATGCTGGACTTGGAGAGTTGTCCGCTTTTCTCGACAAAGACCTTCTTGGGACCGTTGACCATGATCTCGGAGACATCGGGGTCGTCCAACAGGGGCTGGATGGGACCGAAGCCAAGCAGGTCGTTGAAGACCTGTTTGAAGATTTCCCGCTTCACATCCTCCGGGAGTTTCAACTGCATCTGGTCGAAGATGCGGGTGATGTTTTGATGGATGAACGAATTGCGCTGGGCGGCAGGGACTCCCTCCATTTCGATTGCACGCAGGAGGTTGTCGGTCAGGTATTTTTTCAGGCGAATCAGGTCCTGCGCCGTCAATCTCTGCGGCATACCGGGCGTTGCGGCGTTCATTCCCCCGCTTCCTTCCCGTTTTCCTCGTCCACGGGCATGACCCAGACGATCTGATCCTTTTGCACCGCCAGAAACGAGCTGGTGAACGCCTGATTGCCGTCCGCATCATAAATCACGGCATTGGTGACCGCCGTGAAATGTTCGCTGTTTTCCATTTCATCCTTGAGGCGTTCCCCCTGCCGCACATGCACCAGCCCGCGAATCAGATGGGTGGTGGTCTGGAGGATGGAGGGGATGGCGACTTTTTGGATTATGTTGGTGTAATACTTTCCCTTTTCGTCGTATTCGATTGTCATGATTCACTCCGTCAGGCTGGCACAAATTGCTCGCCGCGCAGTTTCCGGGCGAGCGCAGCCATTTCCTTTGCCGTATCGTGGAAAATGATGGAAGCCGTGTCGTTGGGGAATTTTAACGTAAAAGGCTGGTGGTGGCTGTTTGCAAAAGCGAAATTTGTGCCCAGGTAGGGCATGGCGGCGTTGATCGTGATTCCGAGCATCTTTTCGGCGTCCGTCTTGCTCAAGCCCTCCAGTCCCACGGCACGGTTCAGAATCGTATAAACCGAATCGAGATGCACCCCCTTGCTCTTCAGGTAATCCAGGAGAATCTTTGTCAGCGAAACGGTGCTGATATCGGTGCTGATGAGCAGGGCGATCAGGTCGGCATGCTGGAGGAGCGGCAGGGTGATTTTCGACAACGAGCGTCCGATGTCAATCAGGACGTAATCGTAGGAGGTTTTCAACGAAGTGACGATATCCCAGATGCGCCCGACGTTGAGCTGGTTACTGCGCTCCGGGTCGGGCGAACCCGCCAGCAGGTTGAAACGCCAGATGTTCATCGCCGGCAGGTGGCGGCGGAAGAACTCCGGCGTGGTCTCGTCGGCGGGCAGGTCTGCGACGCTGACGATGTTCATATCGCCGGTGTAGCCGACGATCGGGGCAATCGAACCGATGGGAAGCACCAGATCCAGAACCGCCAGGCGCGCTTCCGGCTGGAACTGGGCGATGTTCATGGCGATGTTCGCGCACATGGACGAGGTTCCCGTTCCGCCCTTGGCGCTCAGGAAAATGATCGAAAGACCGCCCTGTTTCATCACTTCCTCGGTCAGCCCAAGCAGGCGAACCAGCGCATCCTTGAGCAGCGGCACCGCCTGCCCGGACTTCATGATGAACTCGTTGAAACCGGCATCCAGGCAGGTTTGCCTGCGCGAACTTCTCGGGTCGCTGCTCAGGGCAACGAGCGGCATTGGCGACGTCCGCGCATCGTTCCGCAATTTCGAGGCGAATTCCTCCCCCGTCAGGTCTGGCATGACCGGGTCGGCAACGATCAGGTCGGGTCTGTCGCGCCAGGAATAGATCAGCCCTTCCTTGCCGGACCCGGCTTGAATTACGTCATAGTTCGATTCGTACAGTTTTTTGGCAATAAAGTTCCGGCTGGCGACATCGGCATCCACGATAAGAATTCTTTTTTGGGGCATGAGAAGTCATCCTTTGCATGCCTCCCATGAGAGGTCGTCTCACGATTCGATGGGGGGCATCAAATATCCCAATCCGGAGCGCGTGACGATGTGCCGCGGATTGTGGGCGTCCTTCTCCAGTTTTTGGCGCAGGCGGGCGATGCTCACCCACAGGATCTCCTTGTCGTTCTTGTATTCCACACCCCAAACGCTCGTAAGCAGATCCTCCGATGTAAGAATCTTGCCGATGTTATGCGCAAACTGAAGCAGGAGTCGATATTCGGTGGCGGAGAGAGAGACGGGCTCCTCTCCGCGCCAGACCTCCGCTCTGGCAAAATCAATCCTCAGATCGTCGTGAGTGAAGAAGCGCACCTGACCCGCATCGGTGGGCGGCTGGGCGCGGCGCAAAACCGCCCGAACGCGCGCCAGCAATTCCGTCGCCGAAAACGGCTTGACCAGGTAATCGTCCGCGCCCAGGTCCAGCCCGCGGACACGGTCGTGTTCCTCGCCGCGCGCCGTCAGAATGACGATGGGCACGTTGGAGAACTCGCGCAGGCGCTGGCAGACCCCGAAACCATCCAGCCGCGGCATCATCACATCCAGCAGGACCAGGTCAATCGGCTGGGAGGAAAATACATCCAGCGCCTGCACCCCGTCCTGGGCGGTCGTCACTTCATAGCCTTCCGTCCGCAGGTTCGCCTCCAACAAGCGCAGATAGCGGGGTTCATCATCAACGATCAAGATACGCTTTGCCATCGTGTCTCTCCTTGGGACAAAAGAATGAAAACGGTCAAAGCGTTGGATTGGCAGGCAGTTCGATGAAAAACGTCGTGCCTTTATCCAACATTGACTCTACCCAAATCTTACCATGATGCGCCATAACAATTTGCTTGCAAATGTACAGCCCCAGCCCGGTGCCGGTCACGGTCCGTTCGCCGGGGACGCGGTAGAAGCGTTCAAAAAGGAAGGGCAGAAAATCCTCGGGGATGCCGTCGCCTTCGTCGCCAAAGGAGATAAGCACCTTGTTATCCAGCGCCCTTGCCTTGATGGTGATCTTCGAACCGGGGGCATATTTGATGGCATTGCTGAACAGGTTCTCGAAGACCTGCGAAAGCCGCACGCCGTCGCCGAGGACGGGCGGAAGGGGTTCCAGGAAAAATTCGATGTTCAGATTCGGATGATGCGTGTTGACGCGCGTCGAAACGTCGCGGATCAGCGCATCGAGACGCAGGGGCGAAAACTTGAATTGCAGGGTCTTGCTTTGCAGGCGGGCGGATTCGAGCATGTCCTCGATCAGTTTCGTCAGGCGATCCGCTTCTTCATCTATGATGGTGAGGAACTCGCGCTGGGTCTCGTCGTCCCACGTCGTATCCTGGCGCAGGAGGCTGGTACTGTACCCCTTGATGAAACCGAGCGGCGTGCGCAGCTCGTGGGAAATGGTCGAGACGAAATCGTCCTGCAGGCGCATCTGCCGCTGGACCGAATCCAATTCCGCACGCGCCTCCTGGAGTTCCTTGCGTTCGATCAATGCGGACGACCAGAACGCCTGCAGGGAGGCGATATGGATATGGTCGTCGGTGAATTCGGGTCCGCCGAAACGCACGAACAGAAGCGCGCCGCGAATCTTCGAGCCGATGCGCAGGGGCATCCCGATCAAATAAGGCTGCGTCATCCGGTTGCCGTAACGCATCTTCGAGCGCGGCTCACGGATCGCAGTACGCCCCGTCCGAATCACATCGCTCGCCACGATCTCTCCCCAGGCGGCGTCGGCTTCGGCGTTCTTTCCGCGCCCCATGGCGCGCGCGTAAACGACATCCAGGCTCTTCTCATGCAGGTCTTCCAGGTAGATCGCAACGTTATCGAACACGAATGCGCCCCGCAGGGAAAGGAACAGCGTATCCAAGGCGGCTTTCAGGTCCTGCTTTTTTTGCACTTCCTGAAAGATGTGATGCAGTTGCGCGAGCGTGACCGGTTGATTCATGGATTAATCCCGGATCGCAAGCAGCGGGAATTTGAAGACCGAGCCCTTGCCCTCCGCCGATTTGACATCCAGCAGGGAGCCGTGCGCTTCGATGATCTGACGGACGAGCGAAAGCCCCAGCCCGGTCCCGCCGTAGCGCCTTGTGGAGGAACCGTCCAGTTGGTGGAAAGGCTCGAAGATTTCCTTCATGCGGCCCTGCGGGATGCCGATGCCCGTATCCGAAACCGAGACCTGAACGAGATTGCTGCCCTCCTCCCGGACGGAGATCGTCACGCTTCCGCCAGACGGAGTGAACTTGATCCCGTTATCGAGGAGTTGGTTCACCACCCAGCCGAGTTTTTCCGAATCCGCCTGCACGGGCGGCAGGGTATCGGGGATGTCGGTCTGGAGTTTTACGCCGCGTTCCTCCGCCTTGTTGACCGCGGACTTGGCGGCAAGCGAAGCCAGGCGGCGGATATCCACAACGTCGAGTTTCATGCTTAGTTCGCCGCGCGAAGCCAGCGAGAACATGATCAGGTCTTCGATCATGCTTTCGAGTTTCCCCGCGGCGCGCTGACTTACCGAGAGGGCGTGGCGCTGTTCGGGGGTGATTCCCCCCAGCGACTCGGTAATGAGCAGTTCCAGATAGCCTTTGATGTGCGTAAGCGGCGTGCGCAGTTCGTGCGAGATGTTCGAGACGAAGTTCGCCTTCATCTGGCTGAGTTCCGAAAGCCGGTTGAGCGCTTCGTTCAGGTCGGCGGTGCGCTCGCGGACGCGCTGTTCGAGGTTGCGGTTCGCCGCCTGCAGCGCGGAGCGCAGCTGCAGAATCTGCTCGGTGATCGCCTGGTCGAGCGTGGCGCGGTCGAGCAGGTTCAAGTCCATCAATGCCTGACCCAACATGCAGGGGACGCCCTTTGCCATTTGATCCTGCTGGTAATCGAGCGCGCGCATCAGATCGTTATTGTTGATCAAGCCTTTTTGGACAAGATATTCCCCTAAACGCGGAATTAACATTTCGGGCGTCAGTTTGGAGGCGTTCGGTAACATGGCATCTCCAATCGCTAAGATAAACTGGTTCCGCCGTTTTTAACGGGAAAACCGTTCTAAGTAGTCGGTCGTAAGTTTTTAGAAAACAAATTTCTGCTCAAGCCGCCGCCGTTCGCTGCACGAAGACGCCGCCGGGAGCATATTTTTTTATTAAATCTATTTCGACCGACCACTTAAACACAAAGGACACGAGGGTCACGACCTTGGCGCCCTTCATGTTCGGGCTCTTTCCCGCCAATTACGGGAGAACCGATAAGACCCATTCGCCATTAATCATGACCGCATCGGCGGTCAAAGTCAATAGGTCGTCGGGGCGAATTTCAAACGGATCCCGGTCCAGGACGATCAGGTCGGCGTGATAATTCTCCGCGAGTTTGCCGAGGCGGTTCTCCGCGTTGGCGGCGTAGGCAGCGCCAAACGTATAGGCGGACAAGGCTTCGGCAAGGGTCAACTTCTGTTCGGGGTACCAGCCGCCGGCGGAGGGCGAGGCGTCTGCGCGTTTGCGAGTGACCGCGGCATACAATCCCAAAAACGGGTTCGGCGATTCCACCGGCGCGTCCGATCCAAAAGCGAGGATTGCGCCGTGAGCGAGTTGCGTCCGCCAGGCGTAGGAGTGCTTGGAGCGTTCACCCCAATAACGGTCTGCGGCGTGCATGTCGGAGGTGGCATGAATCGGCTGCATGGATGCGATGACATCGAGATGCGCGAGGCGGGGCGCATCGTCGGGGTGAATGATCTGCACATGCTCGATGCGGTGACGAAGGCGCGGCAGGGCGTTCTGGGTTTCGTACTTGCGAAGTTGTTCGAATGCGTTCAGCACTTCATGGTTGGCGCGGTCGCCGATGGCGTGAACGGTCATGCTCAAGCCGACATCGGCGGCTTTGCGGCAGTGCTCGAAGAGTTCTTCGCCGTCCATGTTGAGAATGCCCTTGTTGTGCGGTTCGCCTTCATACGGCTGGAACATCGCCGCCGTGCGCGGACCGAGCGCGCCATCCATAAAGGCTTTGACCGAACCGATCCACAGCCATTCGTCGCCGAAGCCCGTGCGCAAGCCGAGGTCGTTCGCCTGCTGCACGCTTTCGACGGGGATGTTTTTGCACACGCGCAATTTTAATTTATTCCGCGCGCGCAGGGATTGCAATGCCATGAACGATTCGCGGCGGTCGAAGTCGTGAATGCCGGTGACGCCCATCTGCCACAACACGCTTTGGGCTTTCTCGATCGCCGCTTCGATCTCGCCGACGGCTGGTTCGGGGACCGCGGCATGGACCAACGCCATGGCTGTTTCCAGCAAAATACCGGTGGCTTTGCCCTGCGCGCCGCGTTGAATGACGCCGTCCTTCGGGTTTGGCGTATCGTCGCTGATGTTTGCCAGCCTCAACGCGAATGTATTCGCCCACGCCGCATGAAGCGACTTGGCAGTGAGATAGACCGGGTTGTCCGGCGCGACGGCATCGAGCTCGGCGGCGGTTGGGAAGTTTCCATCCCAATCATTTTGCTGCCAGCCATGTCCCAGCACCCACTCACCGGGTTTGAGAGTCCGTGCGCGCTCCGCCACCCGCCGCAGACATTCTTCCTTTGTTTTTGTTTCGCAATCCACCCTGGAAAGTGAAAGCGCATAATGCTGAATGTGGATGTGCGCGTCGGTGAGACCAGGCAGAATCGTCCGGCCCCGCATATCCATTTTCTCCACCTTGCCGTGAGCGAGGCGTTCGAGCGCATCTCTCCCACCAATGGCAATGATCCGTCCGCCTGCGATGAGAATCGCAGAAGCGCGCGGGTTGGATGAGTCAAGAGTATGGATGTTGGCGTTGTAGAAGAGTTTCATGTCAATTTCTCCAATAGCGCATCCAACTCTTCATTGGAATAATAGTAGATCGTGACCGTCCCGCCTTTCTTGCCGTGTTTGAGTGAGACTTTCGTCCCCAGGCTTTTTTGAAGCCGCCGCTCCAGATCGGTGACATCCGCGCTGCGGAAGGTCTTTTTCGCCTTGACCGGTCTTTGCCCGGTCAACTTTCGCATCAACTCCTCCGCCTGGCGGACACTCAACGACAGGTTGAGGATGGTCTGCAAAGCAGATGTCTGCGCTTTTTGAGTGGAGAGCATCAACAGGGCGCGGGCATGACCTTCGGTAATCCTGCCGTCCACCAACGCCTGCTTGACCGCATCCGCGAGGTTGGTGAGGCGCATCGTGTTGGTCACCGCCACGCGGCTCTTGCCGACACGCTTTGCAATCATCTCATGTGAGAGACCGAACTCCTCCGCCAGCTGGTGATAGGCTTCGGCTTCCTCCATCGGGTTCAAATCCGCCCGCTGGACGTTTTCGATCAGCGCCAGTTCAAGGAGTTCCTGGCTGCTTGCCTGCCGCGTAATGACGGGGACCGTCCGCAAGCCTGCGCGCTGCGCCGCCTGCCAGCGCCGTTCGCCCGCGATCAAAACGAACGTCCCATCCCCGTTCGACGAGACGATCAACGGCTGGATGATGCCATGCTCCCGAATGGACGCCGCCAGTTCGTCCAGTTCCTCCTCCTTGAAATGCACGCGCGGCTGGCGCGGGTTGCGTTTGATGGCGTCCACTGCCGCCTGCTGCGCGCCTCCGCTGTGACCTCCGCCCGGGTGCGGCACGGAAGACTTCCCGCCGGGAATGAGCGCATCCAATCCTTTGCCGAGACCTTTTCGTTGAGCCATGTTTCTACCTTTTCAACCACCAAGGGTCACGAAGTATCACAAAGGTTTTGAAGGTTTTCCTTCGTGACCCTTGGTGACACTTTGTGGTTAGTTAATTTTTATCGCCTTTCAACAATTCCTTCGCCAGCGTTTCGTACGCCTGCGCCCCAACCGACGCGGGTGCATATTCCGAGATCGGCAAACCGTACGAGGGCGCTTCCGCCAGCCGCACACTGCGCGGGATGATGCTCTTGAACACCAGATTCGGGAAATGCCGGTTGACCTCGCGCACCACATCGGTGGCGAGATTCGTGCGGTTGTCGAACATGGTCAACACCACGCCGCGCACCTTCAATTCAGGGAACAACGCCGAGCGCACCCGCTCGATGGTCTGGGTCAACTGTCCCAGCCCTTCGAGCGCGAGATATTCACACTGCACCGGCACGATCACGCCGTCCATCGCCGCCATCAAACCGTTGACGGTCAACAAACCAAGCGAAGGCGGGCAGTCAATGAGCACATAATCGTAGCGGTTCGCCACTTTCAACACCGCCTTGCGCAACCGCGACTCGCGTCCCAGTTCGTCCACCAGTTCCACTTCCGCGCCCGCCATCGCAGGCGAAGCCGGAAGCAGGGATAAATTCAAACGCTCGTTCAACAAAATGAACGGAAAGATATCCTCATCGCCGAGCAGGGCTTCATACGTGCCGCCTTCCACGCCGAGTTTATCCACGCCCAGGCAGGAGGTGGCATTCGCCTGCGGGTCAAGGTCCACCACCAGCACGCGCTGACCCATCTTCGCCAGGTACGCCGCGATGTTGATCGTGGACGTAGTCTTGCCCACCCCGCCTTTTTGATTCACCAGCGTATAGATCTTCGTCAAGATAAAACCTCCATCAGGCAGTGTTCGATTTCCCGTTGAGTCGGAATCCCCTGCAAGCCGGCGCGCGTCACCGAATGCGCCGCAAGGCTGGTCGCAAAACGCGCCGCCTCCCAGGGATCGCGCGTGCGCCACAAGCGCGTAAAGAACGCCGCCGCAAAAATATCGCCCGCACCGGTCGCATCCACTTCCTCAACGGGAACGGGGCGAAAGCGCCGCCGGTCTCCGTGCCAGTGCAAGACCGCGCCCTGATCGCCCTCCGTGAAGCAAAGCAGACCGGTGTGATGCGCCATCCATTCGACGACTTCCAGATCGCGGTTCACATCCTCAAGGCTGATCACCACGCCTCCCGCCTGACCGAGGACCTGTTCGCTGTTTTCCCAGGCTTTGGCAAACACCGAACCTTTTTCGTCCCAGCCGCGCATCCAGCCCTGCGGCGTGACGCCCACCCACGATGAACGGAACTGCTTTGCCATCGCCGGGTCCACTTCCTGCGCGATGGGCGCAAGATGCACGATCGGCGCATCCCGCCAAATGGGCGGGACATGCTCAAACGAAATCGGCGCGGCGCGGTGATGCAAGGTCTGCCTGCGGCCGTTCTCTGTTCTTATATTTTCAAAAACGGTGCTTTGCGCGGTGGGAATGTTGAAAATTTGAATCCCATCGAGGAGATGCAAAGGCGCGTCCCCGCCCGCCGAAGTGACCACGCCCACGCGCAGTCCCAGCGCCCGCGCCGTCAACGCCGCGTAGGAAACCGTCCCGCCGAGTTGTTTGCCTGCGGGCGTTAAATCCACCGCCACATGACCGACAAGCAGATACTCCACAGGCTGCAGGGGTGCGAGTTCCGACATGGGGCGAATTATACCTTGTGGACGATGGAGAGTAGACGATAGACTGTAAAAAGAGTGTAGCGCAAAACTGTCGGTGACCTATGCTCAAAGCCGCCGCCGTCCCCGGCGCAGGGAGCGCTGAGAAAATTACCGATACTTTTGCGCTATACCCCCGTAAAAAAAGACCGCGGACATTCATCGTCCACGGTCCATGGTTCATCGTCTATGGTCTGTCGCCCACTGTCTGTGGTTGGCTTATTCCTTCGGCAGGATGACCACCTTGCGGTAGGGTTCTTCGCCGGTGCTTTCGGTTTTCACGGCGGGGTGTCCGCGCAGTTCGATGTGCACCACCCGGCGTTCGTTCGAGGGCATCGGTTCCATCGTCACTCTGCGCCCGGTCTTGGTCACCTGTTCCGCCATGCGGCGCGCCAGCTGCCGGATCTGTTTTTCGCGGCGGGAGCGGTAGCCTTCCACGTCAATGATCATCTGCACCCATTTTTGAGTCTGCTTGCCGACGATCAGGGATGCGATGTGCTGGAAGGCGCTCAGGGTCTCGGCGCGGCGGCCGATGAGGGCGCTGAGATCGTCCCCGCGCACATCCACCTGGATGACGCGATGCTCGTCGGTGCTGGATTCGTCGTAATGAGCGGAAACCTGCGCCTTCATGCCCATGTGATGAATTAGTTTGGAAACCACTTCTTCCGCGGCGTTCAGGACGGGGTCATGCTCTGCAGATTCGGAGGCTTGGAATGCCGGCGGTTCAACCGGTTTTTGAACTGTTGGCTTTTGTTCGGCAGGTTTTGTCTCCGCGGGTTTCGGCTCGGCGGGCTTTTTCGCCGGGCGGGGTTTGGCTTCCTTAACTCGCGGCTTGGATTCAACTTTCTGGTCGGCGGCAGGCTTGAGGTCCGGGGGTGAGGCGGGTTTTTCCTTCACCTGCGGGTTTACGGTGAGGCGCACGCGCACCTGACGCCCGCCGAGTCCGAATAATCCTTTCGAGCCGGAATCCAGAACCTCCACCGAGACGGCATCCGCCGTCAAGCCGAGTTGGGTCAAGCCTTGTTGAATGGCTTCTTCGACGGTCGGGGCGATGATTTCAAGCGTAGTCCGCTCGCTCATAGAGCCTCCCTATTTTTTGGCTGGGGCTTTTTTGCTGCCGCCCGGCAGGAGATTGCGCCAGTTGGCGCGCCCTGTTGCGGCGTATTGAACGATGCCCAAGATGTTGCTGGTGATGAAATAAACGGAAATGCCCGAGGCGAAATTCAACGCAAACCAGCCAAGCAGGAGCGGCATGTAAATGCTCATCATGCCGGACATGGCGGCGGTCTGGTCGTTGGGGTTGGCGGTGGCGGGCATGGTGAGTTTGGTTTGGATGTAGGTCGTCAGCGCCACGATGATGGCGAGGGTGGGCAGGGCAAAACCGAACAATGGGATGGATTCGGGTTGACCGAGGTTCATCCACAGGAATTTGCTGTTGAGGGGGATGATGTTTTCCAGGTTTTGGAAGGGGTAGACCGTGCGCGCCAGTTTGAGCATATCCAGCGGGGTGGCAGCCATGGCGCGGATGATCGCCTGGTACAAGCCGATGATGATGGGGAATTGAATGAGGGTCGGCAGGCAGGAGGCGAAGGGGTTGATGCCCTTTTCCCGGTAGATGCGCATTTGCTCCTGCGCCAGTTTTTCGCGGTCTTTGGCGTATTTCTTTTGAATGTCCTGCCATTCCTTGTCGTTCTGCAATTCCTGCATGGCTTGCGCGCCCTTTACCTGCGAGGCGTTGAGGGGCCAGGTGATTACTTTGATGAGGATGGTAAAGAGGATGATCGCCAGACCAAACATGTGCGGACCATGACCGAGCACGTCATAGATCCACAACAAAAGGTTGGTCAGCGGTTGGACGATAAGCAGTTCCCACATGGGTCGGGTTCCTTATTTTTCGGGGGTGAACGTCCAGGCTTGTTTGCCTTCGGCGTCGTAGGCGGCAAGGGCAAATTCCGCCTGGTAGGGGGCGACGAGGATCAAATCGCCGGAGAGGACGGGGGTGGTGTAAATCTTTCCACCCGTTTCTTTATCCCACACGATTTTTCCATCGCGGTCCAGCGCGTAGAAGGTGCCTTCTTCGGTGGCGATGTAAATCTGCTCGCCCACCACGAGCGGACGCGCCGCAATCGGTCCATCGGGCTGGACGACGCCCCAGTTCTGGCTTCCGGTGGCGAGGTCGAGAGAGTAGACGTTGCCGCTCAAATCGGCGTAATACAGCGTTTCGCCGTCGAGAGCGGGCGTCCCCCACACCCAGTTGGAGGCGTTTGCCAGGACTTTGTGGTCGCCACCCGGGGTGACGAACTCAATGGTGGAGGCAAACGACCCAACATACACGCCCTCCTCACCCACAGCGGGGCTATCGGGCAGGGCGCCGCCAAGGTCAATCGGTTCGCTCGAAGCGCCGTTCGTCGGGTCAATGATGTGGAGGTGATGGTCGAGCGAGGTAACGTACAGAAGATCGCCGTCTGTGGCGGGTGCAGACCATAACGAACCGCCCAATTCAATGGGGTCGGCGATCTGCTTTCCATCCATACCGAGGATGTAGAGGAATCCGTCGGTGTTGGGGGCGTAGATGGTATCTCCCATCACGAGCGGGGATGCCACCCAGGCGCCTTTCGCGCCGGTGAACGGCTCCGCCCAGTTTTCCCTGCCCGTCGCCGCATCGAGGCTGACGAAGGAGTGGGCGCTGCCGACACTGCCGATAAGGAGTTGCCCATCTTCTGTGAGGGTGGGGTTGGCGTAGAACAAGACGCTGTTATCGGCTTCGGCGGGATACCGCCAGACCTCTTCACCTGTTTTGACATCCACAGCGTAGATGAACGTGCCGATGGAAAGATAGGCGCGTTCCGCATCCGCTGCGAGGCCGGGCCAGTTGTTTGCGAGAGGCTGTCCGCTGCAGGCGCCGAGGAAAAGCGCGCCGAGGACAAGCATCAAAAATAGCATCAATCGTTTTGTTTTCAAATCGGTATCGCTCCTGAGTGAATCGAAACCGCCATTCGCATGGCGATGGGTTGTCATGGGACGGGGTCGTACCCGCCGGGGTTGAAGGGGTTGCAGCGCAGAACACGCCAGACCGCCATGAGGGACCCCTTGAGCGCGCCGTGTTTATAGACCGCCTGGTAGCCATAATGCGAGCAGGAGGGATAAAAACGGCAGGTGTTGGCGGGAAGACCGGGCGAGATCGCTTTTTGATAGAAGCGAATCAACGCCAGCACGAAGATGCGCGGCATGTTCTCCAGCGTGCGAGGCATGTCGCGCAGGCGCGGTTCATGGGAATAATCGTGCAGGTGAAATGGTTGTTCTTCGGGGTTCATCCGGGGGACTCGTCCACGGCGGGGAGGAGATTGGCGCGTTTGAGCAGGTTGGTCAACGCGGAGCGGGTATCTGTCAGCGTGGCGCCTGCAAGCGCGGGTCGGGCGATCAGAATCAGGTCCCAGCCGGAGGTGTTATCCTGAGCCAGCCGCAGAGTCATGGAGGGAATCAACGGGCGGATGGCTTCGCGTAAAAGCCGCTTCGCCCGGTTTCGATGCACCGCCGTGCCTGAGGTCTTTCCCGCCGCAACCCCGATACGAATCTGTTTGTGTGATTCGCTGGCTTGCGCCACTAACACAACAAGCGGATGGGCATAGGACTTGCCTGTTCGCCGCACCCGCTTGAAGTCTTCGGATCGGGACAGTCGAAATCGTCTCTGCACCCGCGCCTCTTGTAAATCTCCGCGCCCAAACGCCGGAGATTTACCAACGAGTCCGCTTGACGTGTTCGTTGGATTTAACGGTCAGTTTGTGGCGGCCCTTCAGGCGGCGGCGCTTGAGCACGGCGCGCCCGTCAGCCGTTGCCATGCGCGAGCGGAAGCCGTGCACACGCACGCGGCGGCGGATCTTGGGTTGATAAGTTCGCTTCGTCATACTACGTTCTTCCTTTTATTCCTTCGAAAGTTGGTTACACAATCCCCAAAGGGACAGGTTTGCTGGGTAAGACTGGCGCATTATTTTACCCTAAGGGTTGCGAATCGGTCAATTTGATTTTTCGGCTCTCCCGTAACGAATGGAAAACGTCTCACCACAAAGGGCGCCAATTCCGGCAAAGCCTGCGGGGTCTATTGGAAATACTTCTCCCATATCGGCTTGGTCTTCGCCGGGTCAATGAACGAAGACTCAAAAGCAAATCGGTTGCAGGTCTGGATATCCTCCATGCTCATGCCGAGGATTTCGTGCGCGATACGGTATTCGTTGTTGACGTTCGTTTCCAGTACTTCGGGATCGTCTGAGTTGATAGTGACCCGCACGCCGAGGTCGAACAACCTCTTGAGCGGATGCGCCTCGATCGTCGGGACGGAGTTGGTCAGGTAATTCGACCAGGGATTCACTTCGAGCGTGATCCTCTTTTCGATCAGCATTTCTACCGCCTTCATATCCTCGATGCTGTGAATGCCATGACCGATGCGATCCGGTTTGAAGTTTTTGATGGTCTCGATGACGTACGAAGCCGGCGTATCCTCCCCCGTGTGGATGGTCACTTTCAAGCCTGCGTCCCTGGCTTTCAAAATCGGTTTTACAAAATCCGCGGCGGGATACAGCAGTTCCCCGTCGGCAAGGTCCACCGCCTGGATATGCTTGCGGTGACGAATCGCCCAGTCCACGGTGCGGACGCACGACTCCGCGCCCATGCCGCGCGAGGTGATGGCGATGATGCCGATCGCCATGTCGAATTCCCTTTCGGCGCGTTCCTGCGCGCGGAGCAATCCTTCAAGGCAGGCGTCCCAATTCAAATTGTGTCCATGGAACGCCCAATCGGGCGAGAAGCGCACTTCAAAAAGTTTGATGTTCTGCTTCGCGCAATCCTCGAACAGTTCCCAGGCGATGCGTTCGAAGACGGCTGGCGAGGTGATACTGCGCTGGAAGATGTCGAACGCCTCCAGCACGGCTTGCAGGTCGCGCATCTGGTCGAGGACTTTGACGTGCCTGTCCAGTTCGGCAACTTCGTAAGAAGGCAGGGAAATGTTGTATTCGCGCGCCACGTCAATGATGGTTTGCGTACGGATCGCGCCTTCGAGGTGGCAGTGGATTTCGGTTTTGGGGATGTCGTTGTATTTGGGGTCGAAGTTTTTCATAAGCCTAATGGACGATGGACGATGGACGATGGACCGCGGACGATGGTCAATGGTCTATCGTCCGTGGTCTGCCTATTTTACCCGCTCCCCAACCGCAGAGCCGCCTGCAGCAGCACATTTGCCCCATTGACGCAGTCCTCCCATTTCGTGAATTCGCGCGGCGAGTGACTCGCTCCGTCCACCGACGGGACGAAGATCATCCCCACCGGACACAAATCCGCCAGCGATTGTCCGTCGTGTCCCGCACCCGAAGGCAGGGGCATGTGCGTCAAACCCAAGTCGTCGCACGAGGCGGCGAACGCGCTCCGCACCGTTTCGCTCATCAAACTGGGCGAGTGTTTGCCGAGAAATTCCTTCCGCAATTCCAAACCAAAGCGCGCGGCTTCCGCTTCTGCCAATTCCAACAGCGCTTTGTCCAAACGCTTGAACTCCGCTTCATCGGGCGAGCGGAATTCAAGCGCTGCATCCACCTGTGCAGGGACGATGTTGAATGCGCCCGGCGCAAACTCCATTTTGCCCACGTTCACCACGCAGTTCGGGAAATCCCGCATCACCAACCCGCGCGCCGCCAGTGTGAACGCGCTCGCGCCGAGCGACGCATCCCGCCGGTCATCCATCGTGGTTGAACCCGCATGGTCGGCTTTGCCGATGAACGACAGCCGGTACGAAGCGATACCGACAATTGCGGTCACGATGCCGATGTTCACGCCCGCGCGCTCCAGCCGTTTGCCCTGCTCGATGTGCAGTTCCAAATATCCCGCCAGTGAATTCTTCGGCCGCGCCGCACTCAGCATGCTTTCGTCGGAAAGCCCCGCCCGCTTCATGCCCTCGACAAGATTCTCCCTTCCGCCGCGTGGAGATTCCAAATCTTTTTGACGGAGATGACCTGCCAGCGCCGCGCTGCCGAGCAGACCGACGAGCGTGCCTTCTTCATCGGTGAAGTCCATCGCCTCCAAATGGACGTTCAGGCTGATTCTGTTTTCTCGAACCGTTTTCAACACTTCGAGCGCAGCCACCACGCCCAGCGCGCCGTCGAAGCGTCCGCCATTTGGAACAGAATCGAGATGCGAGCCGAGGATCAGCGTGGGAGCGGACGAATCGCTGCATGGCAAGAAAGCGGAATGATTCCCCGCGCCGTCTGTGCGAAATTCCAAGCCCGATCTTTCGATCTCCTCGCGGAACCATCGGCGCGCGGCGAGATGCGCCTCGCTGAACGCGGGACGGTTCACGCCGCCGCCCGCCGTCGCACCGATGGCGGCTAACCGGGTAAACGAATCAAGCAAACGGTCCGGGTTGATGCGAGGGAATGAAAAGGCTTGGGTCATGAGTCAAAAATCTCCTATCTCCCAATCATAATCAATAACGTATAAGTGCTCCCGCCGCAGTCCTCGGCGGCGGGGACGCCGCCTGGAGCAAGGTAAAAAAGTGACTTTTACAAGAAGTCCAATCTATTTCGACCGACTACTTAAATCCCAATCATAATCAATAACTCGCCTTGGGTAAAACCTCTTCACAGAACCGCAGGGGCGACCCGCCCATTGAGAGCAAAACGCCTTATCCATTCTGACGGGCCGCCCCTGCGGAGTAAGATGGCTCAAAAAAACAGGAGCCGAAGGGTTCGGCTCCTGGAAGCGGGGGGCGACATAAACGTCGCAGTACAAAGGTTATTTGGATTTGATGGTGATGCTCTTGGGTTTGACCTCTTCCGCCTTGGGCAGCGTGATGGTCAGGACGCCGTTCTCGAACTCCGCCTTGGCTTTGTCCGCAACGACATCGGTGGGCAGGATGACGGAGCGTTCAAAGGCGCCCCAGCGCTGTTCGCGCAGGTGGTAGGTCTTCTCCTTCGACTCGCTCTCCTGCCGGGTCTCGCCCTTGATGGTAAGCACCTCACCCGTGACGCTGATCTGCACTTCATCCGCCTTGATGCCGGGAAGGGCGGCTTTCACCACAACCTCGTTGTCGGTCTGGTACATATCCACTGCCGGGACAGACCAATTGGCGTTGGCGAGGTTGAACGGGCGGGTGAACGCCTCGTCGAAGAGGCGATCCATGGCCTCACGCAGGGTCATCATTTCACGAGCGGGTTCCCAACGAATGATACTGGACATAGGTACCTCCTTTCGGGTTTTGGGTTACGCCCTTAATTTAAAACGCCTGCGTTAGAAAAACGCAAGCGTTTTGTATTCGTTTTGTTAGAGGAACGGGTGCGTCGCACTCTATTCCTTGTTCCGCTTGAAATCCACAAAGCGGTAGCCCACGCCGCGTTCGGTGAGGATGTACTGCGGGTTGGCGGGGTCCTTCTCCAGTTTCTGGCGCAGGTAGTTGATGTACAGGCGGACGTAATGCGGCTCGTCGCGGTATTCGTATCCCCACACCTTTTGCAGCAGCTGGTCGTGCGAAACCACCCAGCCCGCGTTCTGCACGAGGTGATAGAGCAGGCGGTATTCGGTCGGGCGCAGTTTGACCAGTTTGCCCTCCAGCCAGATCTCGCGGCGCTCGAAGTCAATTTTGAGGCGTTTGTCAATTTCGATCAACCCGTGCATGGAGCCGCTGGCGCCTTCGGTGCGGCGCAGAACGGCTTTGATGCGGCTGACCAGTTCGCGCGGACTGAACGGCTTGGTGATGTAATCGTCCGCGCCGTGCTCCAGGCCGCGCACGCGGTCGTCCTCCTCGCCCTTGGCGGTGAGCATGATGACCGGCACATTGCTGAAATCGCGGATGGTTTCGAGCACGTCGAAACCGTCAATATCGGGCATCATCACATCCAGCAGGATGAGGTCGGGGGTGAAATCGCGAATCTTTTGGATTGCCTGTTTGCCGTTGAACGCCTCTCCCACCTGGAACCCGTCGTGCTCCAGGTTCATGCGGATGAAGCGCACCATGCGTTCTTCGTCATCCACCACAAGGATGCGGCGTCTTTCCATGTCTGCCATGTCATTCCCTCACAAAGCCGATGATCTTTTCCTCTTCGGCGTCGCCCAGGACCTCGATGAAACTCAACTTCGAGAGGGGCCAGATCACCTTGACCGTGCCGTGATCAATGTAGTGCAGGTCCTTGCCGTCCTTCTGGCGCGGGTTGACGACGACGATGATATTGTCGGTGGGTTTGGGCAGTTCCTCCACTTCGCCCATCACCGACATTTCGTTTGGGATGTGTAAAACGACCGTATGTGCCATGGCTGTGAGCCTTTCCTGCTGTTTTTATTTGTCCTTGAACAAGACCTGCATTTTCAACTTTCCAAGCGCGATGATGTCGCCGTGATTTATGACCTGCTCCACATTGGGGGTAAGCCGTTTGCCGTTGATGTACGTCCCATTGGCGGAGCCGAGGTCCATGAAGACGATGCGCGCGCCGTCCCGTTTGATCACCGCGTGCAGACGGGACACCCCCGCCGCATACGCCTGGAACGGGGAAAGGTCAATATCCGGCATGATGGGCTGACCTTCGCTGATACGTCCCATCGTGAATTCGCTGCGGGAGGAAAGCGGCAGGACCTGTCCGGTATCCAACAGGTGCAAACTCCCCCAAGCGTCGGCTACGTCGAAATCCTGGTAGGTATCCTCCCCGACGGGCGTGTTCACTTTTTTGAACTTGTCCGTCGAAATGGTCTGGGTGATGAGCGCATCCCTGCCGATGAGCTGCGCGCCGCATTCGGTACAAAACATTGCCCCAGCCATGTTGGCATGTTTGCAATTGGAACAAACGATCATCCTGCCTTCTCCTTGCCGCCGCTCAGAAGGAGCGCGCGGGTCTTGTATTTAATATCCTTGCTGCCGCTGGCGCTGAACGCATGCATTCTTTCCAGGTTATCCGCCTCGAACAACGCCGTTTTCGCCAGCGCATGTTCGCCCTGCGAGAGCAGGTGAGTTGCAAGGTTCTGCAAATGACGGATGGCGACGTCAATCTGCCCCGCTTCGACCGCGTTTTGGGCGCGTTCCTGCATCCGGTAGAGGGTCAGGCGCGAGAGGGCGCTCAGGATGCGCGTCGGGGGTGGATCAACCGACGGGTTTTCGCGCACCTCGCGGGTCAGATGGAGGCGGATGGGCGGAACGGGAATCGGGTTTGCTGTTATGGATGTCTTCAACGACCCGTTAAGCAGCAACACCTCGTTTCCCGCCAGCGCTTCAGGTCCCACCACCACTTCCAGGAGAACATGCAGGGGGGTATCCCTCAGAATGGGACCGAGCCGCATGGGCGGCTGGACCTCGATTGCGCCGCCCTCCGGTTGAAGCCGAAAGGCGTAGTTGATGCGGATGAAGTCCTGTTCCTTGAACTCCAGCAGGACTTCATCCGCATAGGTGCTGACGAGCGCCTTGAATTTATCCACCAGCAGGCGTTCGATGTCCTTGGGGTTCGAGATGTAGGCAGACGAGCCGCCGGTCTTTCCGGCGAGCGCATCCAAAAAGATGTCGTTCCATTCGTGCCCAATGCCCATGCCGGTGATGCCGATGTTCTGAACGGCGGCTTCCTCCGCCAGTTGCAGGCATGCCTGTTCATCGCCGTAGGTGTTGCCGTCCGTCAGCAGGATGATATGATTCACGCGGGAGGGGTCGCGGGTGCGGCGGACTTCCTTCAAACCGGCTTCCAATCCCTGATAGATCTCCGTCGCCCCCGAGCACTGCATCATTTGGATGCGTCCCTCCTGCTTCTTCTTATCGAGACTGATCGAGGCGGGGACGATGACCTCTGCGCGGTCGCTGAACGCCACAATGCTCAAAACGTCCTGCGGGCGCAAACTCCGCAGGAGTTGGATGGCGGTGGCTTTCAGCGTATCCATTTTTTCGCCCTGCATGGATGTGGAACGGTCCAGCACCAGGCAGATGTTGAGAGGCGGGGCGGGAGCCTTGTCGGACTTTTCTTCGCGGGGACCGACTTCCAAAAGTATGTAAATCAACTGGTCTTCCCCCAGGCGCACCAGGTTGGGGCGGCTGAAGAAAACCTCGTGCTTTATGAAGCGGTTGCCCTCGTCAATTTCGGGGGGAAGGGTTGCATCGTATTGATTGCGGCGTTTGGGATTCGACAAGACCTCATACGCCTGTTGAACTTCGAGGAAGAGTTCCGTCTCGCCGGCGGCTACGTTTTTATCGGGGTGCAGGCGCTGGGCGGCTTCCAGGTAGGCGCGTTTGATCTCCTCCTGTGTTGCGTCGCGGAAAACACCCAGAACGGCGTAGTAATCGGGCTTGCTGGCAGGCATGGTTTACCCAACGAGTTGAGCAATGGCAACTGTAATATTATCGGGTCCACCGGCGGCGTTTGCGGCTTCCACCAGTTTCTGGCAGGCAAGATGCAAAGACGGCGACTCTGAAACAATGCGAACAATATCCTTGTCGTTCACGACCCCCCATAATCCATCACTGCACAACATGAGATAGCCGGGCTGGGGGAACGGGATCGTGAAAATATCCGCTTCGAGGGATTCTCCCTGCCCCAGCGCGCGAATCAAGACGTTGCGATGCGGGAAATTCTCGGCTTCGTCCCTGCTAAGATGACCGAGTTCTTCGAGCCGTTTGACGAGCGAATGGTCGCGGGTAAGCGCCTCCATTCTTCCATCGGGATAGATGGCATAGGCGCGGCTATCGCCCACGTGACCGATGGTCACCTGTTGACCGAGGACGAGGGCGGCAGTGACCGTTGTGCCGCTGCCCGGCGCCTCGCGCTGGATGTATTGATGCGCTTCGAGGATGGACATTTCCATCACTTCCTGAAGCGACTCCTGGAGCGACTGCGTGGGCATGTTGTAGAGAAAGGAATGGAACTTCTTGGTGACATTCCCGCCGACGATGCGGATGGCGGCGTTGCTCGCCACTTCGCCGAACTGATGCCCGCCCATCCCGTCGGCGACCACGTACAAACCAAAGGGAATATTCTCCGTGCTGCCGGAGATGGTGGAGGTGAGCGCGAGCACGCTGTCCTCGTTATGTTCACGCTGTTTTCCAACGGACTGCCCAACGCTGGCAACCAATTGTTTCATCTCGTATTTGGGAGTCTGGCTCGCGATGATCGAACTGATCTGCTGGTCCGACAGCGGGGCTGTGGTTGCGTTGTCCGATGCCTTCGGCTTATCCTGCACTTCTTTGCCGCCAAATAGTTTACGAAAGAAATCAGCCACGAGAACTCCTTTTAGGCAAACAGAGCATATACATGATGGTCTGTCGAGCCGAAATATACGATATCGTCGAACACGATCGGCGAACCGGTAATTGCCTTTTTGGTTTCGAACTTCCAGCGCAGACGGCCAGTGCGGTACTCCAGGCAATACATGTTGCCGTCCACCGAGCCGCAATAGATGGAGTCTTTATAGATGGCAGGGGAACTGCTGACCTGATTCTCGGTCTTGAAACGCCAGGTTTCCTTGGCGGTACGAATGTCCACGCAGTAAATAAAACCGTCCGCCGCGCCGACGAAGATGAGGTCGTCTGCAATGATGGGCGAAGAGATGCTGCCTTTGCCCAGGCGGAACTTCCAGATCGCCCAGCCGCTTTTCGCGTCCAGGGCGTACAACGTCCCATCGAGCGAAGCCACATAAATGGCTTGTCCGTTCAGGATGGGAGACGAGGTGATTCCGCGCTTTGCCTGGAAACGCCACTTCAACGTGCCGCGAAAATCCAGCGCGTAGAAGGAGCCGGTCTCCGTGCCGAAGTAGATCATCTCGTTCGCCACCAGCGGCGTGGAATGAATCGGACCGTCGGTGGTGAACTTCCAGACCGCGCGCCCGCTGTTCACGTTCACCGCATGGAGGTCCTGGTCGTCGGAGCCGAAAAAGACATGTCCATCGGCGATGCGCGGCGAGGAATAGATCTTGCCGTCGGTGTAATACGTCCACACCACCTTGCCGGTGCGGGTATTGACCACGTGCAGGCGTTTGTCTTCCGAACAGAAGAACACATTGTTTTCAAACACGATCGGGCGCGAGACAATGCCGCCATCGGCAGGGTATTTCCACATGAACTGTCCATCGGCGGCGTTGAGGGCGTATAAGTTGTTGTCGTAACAGCCGATGTACAAAACCCCCTGACTCAACACGGGAGTGCCGCGGATTTCATCCTCGCATTTGAAGGACCACAACGGTTTCACCCCCCCGCTGGAAATCGGCAGGGCGGAGGTGATCTTCGAGAGCGCGCCCGTCTTGCGCGCCACGTTCATCAACGCCTCTTTCATGGCGTCAGCGTTCGGAAAGCGTTCGCCCGGATTGTATTGCAGGGCGGTATTGATCACCGCTTCGAACTCGACCGAAACGTTCGTATTGATGCGGCGGATGGGGCGCTCGGCAAAGGAAAACGGCGGCTCCAAACGCGGGTCGCGCCGCGTGATGGCGTGGTGCAGGGTTGCGCCGAGCGAATAGACATCCGCAAGCGGGGTGGCTTCGCCGCGGTACTGCTCCGGCGGGGAGTATCCCTCCGTGCCGATCATCGTCCCCTTCTGCCCGACCTGAAACGTCTTGGCGATGCCGAAATCCACCAGCACCACGTCGCCGTTGTGATTGATCATCACGTTGGAGGGTTTCATATCGCGGAAGATGATCGGGTCCGGTTTGTGGCTGTGCAGGTATGCCAGCACATCGCAGAGTTGAATCGCCCAGCTGATGACTTGATCTTCGGGCAGGAATCCGCTTGTGTCGTTGATGACCGTCTCAAGGTCCTTGCCGTGAACGAATTCCAGCACCAGGTAGGAGCGGTCGTCGTGTGAAAAGTAATCGTAAATACGGGGAATTGAGGGATGATTGAGCGTGGCAAGCAGGTTCGCTTCGCGCTCGAAGTTCTGGACGATCGTCTGACGCACCAGCGGGTCGGGCGCCATGTTGATCATTTCCTTCACCGCCACCAGCTTCACCACATTGGGGAAGTGCATGTCGCGGGCGCGGTAAACCGACCCCATACCGCCGACGCCGATGACGTCCTGAATGTTATAACGGTTGACCAGCGTCACGCCGGGCTGCAGCTGCTGGCGCGGCTTTTGGTCGCCCGACCCGAACCCCGGTCCGATAGGTGAGGTGATGTTCCTGGTTTCCATCCGATAATTCCAATTATCGAATTATAGTGTGCGTTGAGGGGAATTGCAAATACCGGGAATTGCAATTTTGTCGGGCAGCGGGCTTGCAAGGAATCCCCTTCTACGGCACAATGTGGTTCGTGAAAATCCTAGCCGTCAGCGACCAGATCGTGGACCGCATCTATTCCCTTGTTTCGAGCGGGCATTTCCAGGATGTGGAACTTGTCCTCGGCTGCGGCGACCTGCCCTATACCTACCTCGAATATATCGTGACCGTGCTTAACAAACCGCTGTACTACGTGCCGGGAAACCACGACCCGATGTACAACCCGAACGACATCCGCTCGAAAGCCGAAGGCGGCTCAAACCTGGACCTCCGAACTGTGCGCCACAAAAATTACCTGATCGGCGGCTTTGGGGGGTCCATCCGCTACCGCCCGGACGGCACGAACCAGTACACGCAGAAGGAAGCCAGCCGGAGAGCCCTTCAAATGCTCCCCAACCTCATCGGCAATACCATCCGCCACGGCCGCGCGCTGGACATCCTGATCGCCCACTCTCCTCCCTTCGGCATCCACGACGACACCGACCCGGCGCACCAGGGACTCAGGGCGTTGAACTGGCTCATCCACACCGCCAAGCCGCGCTATGTCTTTCACGGTCATACCCATTTCTACCGCAGCAACATCGCACAGAATGAAACGATCCTCGATGGCACAAGAATCATCAACGTCTATCCGTACAAGATCGTTGACATTCCATGAAACTGCTGGAAAAACAGTAAAGTAACTCAAGTTGCCACCTTCCAATAGATTTTCTAGGTTCCCCGCCCAAAGCCCTCACCCTGCCCTCTCCCATCGGGAGAGGGGGAAGTCATCCCAG
>QMIW01000028.1 GCA_024434165.1 Chloroflexota bacterium
TCTGGGATGACTTCCCCCTCTCCCGATGGGAGAGGGCAGGGTGAGGGCTTTGGGCGGGGAACCTAGAAAATCTATTGGAAGGTGGCAACTTGAGTTAAAGTTTCTGGTGCAGGGCAAGCAGTTTATACGCTCCGGTCCATGGCTTGCCCAGCCGGTGATTGTCCGAGACGACGACTTTGCTAAATCGCAGGGCAATCTGCGGCAGAAGCGGCGCAATCGCCGCCCAATCGTCCGCCAGTACGGCGTCTTTCAGTTTTGACGCAGTCTGCCCTGCCCACAACCACTCCATGCGGAATTTATCCGCCTTCACCCAGTAATCGCGCTTCTCCCATGCCGCCACCGAAGCGTCAATTCCTTCTGCAATGGTTTGCAGCGCCAGCGCGATGAACGCCGCCTGGTCCCTGGCTTCGGGCGTCACATTTTTTTGCTTTGCCAGCTCGCGGATGCACAACACAATGGATTTCGAAAGACGGGTTCGCTCTTTTCCAACAGAATCGGGGTTGATCAAACGGCTCACGAAGAATCTCCAATGACAATATAAAGTACAGACGCGCGATTATACCGCCAGATGCGATAAAATATCCTTCGCAAGCGACCTCAGCCCTCCCCCATTCACTGGAAAACAACCATGACCATTCAACAATCCATGCTCGAAGCAATCGAAGAAGAATTGAAACGACAGGTGGCGCGTCTCGACCAGCCGCGCGTTCGACCCTTTCACGAGATGCTGACCTATCACATGGGATGGACGGGCGAAGACGCCGGTCCTAATGCAACGGGAAAACGCATTCGCCCGCTGTTGACCTTGCTTGTGACTGCTTCTTGTTTTAGTGATGGGGTTGGTTTGAAGAATGATAATAAGGGTAATTGGCTACACGCAGTTTCAGCCGCCGCTGCCATCGAACTCATCCACAACTTTTCCCTTGCTCACGACGACATTCAAGACAACTCCACGCTTCGCCGGGGACGCAAGACCCTCTGGGTCAAATGGGGCTCGCCCATGGCGATCAACGTTGGGGATGCATTGTTTGTCATTGCCAATCAAGCCATCCTGGATTTGTCAAAACACTACCCGGCGGATGTCGTCGTGCGTGCGGCGACCGTGCTGAATGACAGCTGCCTCGACCTCACGCGAGGTCAATATCTTGATATGTCATACGAAGAGCGCGCCGACCTTACAATGGATGATTACTGGCCCATGATTGGCGGGAAGACCTCCTCCCTGCTCTCTGCCTGCACTCAAATCGGTGCAATTCTTGGCTACGCGCAGGAGACGCAAATTGAGGCATTCCGGCTTTTTGGCTACCATCTAGGGCTGGCTTTTCAAGTGCAGGACGATATTCTCGGTATTTGGGGAGATGAAGGCGTGACGGGCAAATCCGCCGCGAGCGACCTGGTGGAGGGAAAAAATTCCCTCCCGGTGTTGTTTGCGCTTGAAAAGAATGGCGAGTTTGCCGAGCGCTGGCGCAGGGGTCCCATTTCGCTGGAGGAAGTGAGTCGCGCCGCCGCCATGCTCGAAGCGGAAGGCGGCAAGGCGTTTGCCGAAAAAATATCGGCGGAGGAGACTCAAAAAGCGCTTCGCTGCCTGCAAGAAGCCAACCCGCAGGGCGAGGCGGGGCGGGTCATCCTCCAGCTGGCGAACATGCTCCTTAAGCGGAATCAGTGACCGGGTCCGGTTTGAGGCGGGGGTTTCATCCAACATGCGGGCTTGACATGCGTTTTCCGCGTGGCGTATAATCCGGCTCGTTGTCATGCGGGTGTAGTTCAGTGGTAGAACGCTTGCTTCCCAAGCAAGATATCGTGGGTTCGAGTCCCATCACCCGCTCACCAAGCCGAGGAACCGCCTGCCTCGGCTTTTCGTTATGCTATACTTATTTGTAAGGTATTGTAAGGTAGCTGTTATGTATACGCCTCTGTCATAAAGTAAAATTCAGTCTGGAGTTCGCAAAGACACAATGACACAATTTGACAAAGGTACCATCCTGTACGTGGAGGATAATCCCGATAACAGAAACCTGATCCGCAGAGTGTTGAACGCGGAGGGATATTCGGTTGTGGAGGCGGCAAACGCCAGCCAAGCCATTGAAAAGCTTGCGAGCGAAACGGTGCATCTGATCCTGATGGACATCAACATGCCGGATGTGGACGGGTACACCCTTACCGCCAGGATCAAACAAATGGAGCAGTTCGCCGGCATCCCGATCATTGCCGTCACCGCAAATGTGATGAGGGGCGACCGTGAAAAGTCGCTGGAGGCAGGCTGCGATGGCTACATCCAAAAGCCGATAGATATTGATACTCTTGCGCAGCAGATCGAGCGCTTCATGCCGAGGAGCACAAATGTCTGACCAAAACCAATCCCCTGCTGTTTCCGACACCCAGCCCATTCGCAAGCCGAACATTCCCAAGGATGCCGCGGTGCTGGTGGTGGAGGATAATGTTTCCAATTTTGTGCTGATCGCGCGCATGCTTGGCTATCTGGGAATCCACTGTGAATGGAAGACCTCGGGGTATGAAGTGGTGGAATATGCCGATACGCTCCCGCGCCTGGACCTGATTCTGATGGACATCCGCCTGCCCTACGAAGACGGGTACGGCGCGCTGAAGAAGATACGCGCTTCGGAGCGGTTTAAGTCCGTGCCGATTGTGGCGGTGACGGCGGAAGCCAGCCTCGAGCAGATGAAGAAAGCGCAAGAATCAGGGTTCGACGGTTTTCTGGGCAAGCCGCTCGACCCGGACCGTTTCCCGGACCAAATCCGCCGCATTCTGAATGGAGAACCGGTTTGGGAGTTCAATTAATCCCTGCCATGATTTCCCCCAATGACAACGAATCCGGCGCATCCCACTCATGAAGCAACGCAATCGAGATTTAAAGGTAGCCTGGCAGGAACGCTCGTAAGAACGCTCCTGATTTTCACGCTTATCCCCTTGCTCTTGATGGCTGGCGCCGCGTATTTTCGTACGCGGACCTTATTAAGAGAGCAGGCGGTCATTCAGAGCGAAAACCTGCTGACCAACCAGTTGAAGGTCATTGACCAGGAAATTGCCGCCAGGGAGGACAGCCTGGAGACGCAGATTTCCTCCGAGGAGGCGCGCGTCCTGATCGAAATCGCCCTGCACGCCAACCCGCAAAGCGAAGACTTCCGCGACATTCGCAGCCAATTCATTGCCAGCCTTCAAAACAGCGCGCCCGAGTTCAACCAGTTCCTGCTCGTTGACACCGACGGAACCATAAAAGTTGCCAGCGCCGCAGAATGGCAGGGGGAGACCATTGATCTGGACCCCTTTAATCTCGACGACCACCGCACCATCGCGCTGTACGGGCTCCCGCCGCTGTATGAAAACGAATTCATCCTGATCTCGGCAATTGATTATCAGACAACGCGCGGCTCCACGCTGGGGACGGTCATCGGCATTACCGAGAAAGCGGGAGTTCGGCAGCTGCTTCAACCTTTGAACGGGCTGGCGCCTTATGCAAGCACCTTCTTCATCCTTGCGGACAACCGATTGATTGCAAGCGACCCCGCCACCGGGGAATTCAACCTTGTCAGTTCCACATCCGCCTCCCAGGATGAATTGATTGCGAACCTGGCAGAGATAATGAACGAAGAAAATCAATCTTCACGAGCGCTGGACGTCCTCACGCCCGATGGAGAGCCCGCGCTGGCGCAGCTCAGATATTTTCCGGGAATGCAAAGCGGGGTTGTACTGGAAGTGAACGCCAATAACATTTACAGCCGGGTGAACAGCCTCGCGCCGTTTACGATCCTTCTCGCGCTGGTCACGCTTGCAGCAACGGGTCTGGTCCTGGCAGTGGGAGCCAGGCGGGTTGTAAAGCCGATTCAGGCGCTCTCGGATATTACGCGCAAATTTGCCGAGGGCGACTGGAGTCAGCGCGCAAAAGTGACCGGCAACGACGAGGTGGGGCTTTTGGCAAGTTCGTTCAACCAAATGGCAGACCAACTCAGCGAGCTTTATCAATCGCTCGAGAGAAAGGTGGACGAACGCGCGCGTCAACTGCGGACCGCGGCAGAGGTGGCGCAAAGCATCACCACCATCCCCCACCTGGACGACATGCTGAATAAAACCGTGGAACTGCTTGCCCAGCAATTTGGGTATTATCAGGTGAGCATTTACATGGTGGATCGCGGCGGTAAATATGCCGAGTTCAAAGCCGGGCATGGTCCAGCCACAGTGGGATTAAAGGAAAGAAAATACCGGCTCGAGGTGGGTTCCGCCTCGATCATCGGCTGGGTGGCGGCGAAAAACCAGGTGCGCGTCGCTTCGGACGTTTTAGAGGATCCCCTTCATCTGAAGAACGAGTTCCTCCCCGAAACCCGCTCGGAAGCCAGCGTTCCAATCGCGCTTGGCGGTCTGGTGCTGGGTGTGCTGGACGTTCAAAGCACGTCTGCGGGTGAATTCAGCGCAGACTCCATCGTCATGCTTCAAACCCTGGCGAGTCAGATCGCGGCGGCGATTCAGACCGGCGGGTTGATCGAAACCAGCCAGATTAATTTCCAGGAACTTGAACGCCTTTACCGTTCCAGCCGGCTCATCGCGGAAGCCAGGGGCGAATCGGAAATCCTGCGCGTTGCAGGGCAGATTCTCAGAAACGCGCCGTATCCGGTGATCCTGTTCCAGGTTCAAAACAACCTGCTCAGGGTGGTCGAAGCCGCCGACTCGACGCGCGACAGCGTCGGTCTCGACAGGCTGCCGGGGCAAATCCAGGTTCCCATCAACGACCTGGATAATTACCTCCTGCGCGAATCCGTCACCATCACGCTTTCAGATACGAACACGCCAAAATTGTTCAGGGAACTCATGAATACCCTGGATTTGATCAGCCTGGTGTGTCTGCCGGTCAGGGTGCGGGGCGCGCTTTCCGCGATCATCGTCATCGGCACCCGGCAGAGGAGTTTTTCGACAGCGTCCATCCAGCCTTACGCCAACCTCGCCGATCTGATGGCGATCTCCCTCGAGCGGGCAGAGGCTCTGGAGCAAACGGAGAGACACCTCCGCGAGGTGGAGGCGCTGGCGTCCGTCAACGAGTTGATTTCCTCGACGGCGGATATCCAAAGTTTCTTCCATGCCTTGTATGCAAAGATTCGCCAGATCATCGGCGAGTACAGCCTGATTGTTGCGCTTTACGACGAAAAGACAAACTCCATCAGCATCCCGTTCAATTACGAGAACGGGCGGGTCATTTCCATCGAACCGTTCCCGCTTGGAGAAGGGCTGACGTCCATTCTGATTCACACGCGCCAGCCGCTGATGCTGGTGGAGGATACGGAACGAAGAGCGGAAGAGCTCGGCGCCAAGGTGGTTGGCAAGCCCGCCAAATCCTGGATGGGCGCGCCCATGCTGGTTCAAAACAACCCGATCGGCGCGTTGATCATACAGGACCTGGAAAACGAGCATGCCTTCGATGAGGACGACTTGAAATTTTTCACGACCATCGCCGCACAGGTGGCGGGCGTGATTCACAACGTCCATTTGCTGGATGAAAGCCAGCACAGGGCGCTTCAACTGGAGACGGCGGCGGAGATCGCGAAGGACATCAGCGGTTCGCTCAACCTCGATGAACTGCTCATCAAAGCGGTTGGACTGATTCGGGAACGCTTCAGCTTCTACCATGCGGCGGTCTTCCTGCTCGACCTGCCCGGCGAGTTCGCCGTCATCCGCGAAGCGACCGGCGAGGCGGGTTCCCAAATGAAGCGCGCGGGGTACAAGATCGGCGTCGGGTCGAAATCCATCGTCGGCTTCGTCAGTGGACGCGGCGAACCGCTCGTGGTCAACGACACCAGCAAGGATGCCACTTATTATGCCAACCCCCTCCTGCCGGACACCCGTTCGGAAGCCGCAATTCCCCTGAGAGTGGGCGAGCGTATTTTGGGCGTGCTGGACGTGCAAAGCACCAAGCCGTTTGCGTTTTCCGAGGACAACCTCCGCAGTCTTCAAATCCTGGCAGACCAGCTTGCGGTGGCGGTGGCAAACACCGAGTTGTTCGCCGAAACTCAGGAGCATTTATCGCAGCATCGCCTTCTGCACCACATCACTTCCAGCGCCGCATCCGGTACGACCCTTGAAGAAGCTCTCGAAAGCGCGGTAAGCGGTTTGCAGGTCACGTTGGGCGGCGACCGGGTCGCCATTCTGCTGGCAGACCGGGAGAAAAAGGTCCTCCAGGCGAAAGCCTCCATCGGGTTCGCGGAGGATGTTTCCTCCGTCCAGGTGGAAATCGGGAAAGGGATTACGGGCTGGGTCGCGGCGCACAGACGTCCCTTGCGCGTCCGGGATGTCCATGAAGACCCGCGTTATATTCCGGTAAGTGCAAACACCCGTTCGGAACTGGCAGTGCCGCTGGTTTATAGAAACGAACTCCTGGGCGTCTTGAATGTGGAAAGCGAGCAGGTGGACGCCTACTCCGACAACGACGAAGAGATGCTGGGGACGCTCGGCGGCAGTCTCGCAGCCATCATAGCGAATGCGCGCCTGCTGGAGCAAATCCGAACCCAGTCGGAACGCGAGCGCGTCATTTACGACGCCGCCAGCAAGATCCGCCGGTCAACGGATATTCAGTCCATCCTCATGACGACAGCCAGCGAATTGACCAGAATCACAGGCGCGCGCTACGCCAGGATACAACTCAACCCCAATCCTGATTCCAATGCGAAAGACGCAGAATAATGGATAGATTTTCACTTAACCGTCAAACCGCAAAGCCGGAAGAAGACGCCGCTCAACTATTCTCCCGACAGTTTTACAAAAGCTGGCGGGAAGGGCTGGCGCTTCCGCTGTTGATAGGCGTGTTGGTACTCGGCATCTTTGCGCTGATCCCCGCAGTGCGCGCTTCGGACAGCGTACTGGTTGACAGTATTTTCATCTCTGCCTACCTGCTCACTGCCGTGGTCACGGTGATCAAGTTTTCGTATTCCGTCCGTATGGGGGTGCTGATCCTGGGCATATACGTAATCGGTCTGGGTGAACTTATCACACACGGCATCCTCGGCGACAGTCTGTTTTTCTTCCTCGCGCTGATCGTCTTCGCAACCATGATGCTTGCCCCGCGAGCCGGGATTGCGGCGGTCGTCTTGAACATCGTCACGTTCATCGTCTTTGGGTGGCTGATTCAAACCGGGCAGGTGACGCTGCTCAACCCAAACGCCTCTCCTGCAAAAGTGGAAGATTGGATCAGCGCCAGCGCCGCCATGGCAATGTTCGGGACCGCGTTCATCCTGGGTTTTCAGCGGCTTGAAAGGGAGTTCACCGAAGCGCAAAAACAGATTGACGCCACGCTGAACACCCTCAAGGAGGAACGCAACACACTCGAACAAAAAGTTCAGGAACGCACCGCCCAACTGAAAAAAATCAACGAGATCGGGCATGCAGTTACCTCCACCCTGGACCTCGAAGAGCTGTTCCCCCAAGCCGCACAACTGATCGAAACAAATTTTCAATGCTATTACACTGCGTTCTATCTGTTGGAGGGCGGCGGGAAATGGGCTGAACTAAAGTATGCCAGCGGCGACGCCGGAAAGGTGCTAAAGGATAACAAACACCGCGTGGATGCGGAGGGGAAAAGCACGGTTGCGAAAGCCATACAGACCAGAATGGGTCAAATCGCATCGGACGCCGCCCAAATCCGGCTCGACAACCCCCTCCTGCCTTACACGCGCTCCCAGCTGGTGCTCCCGCTTATCGTTGGCGATACCCTGCTCGGCGTGCTGGATATACACTCGACAAAGGAAAACCTCTTCCAGCCCCAGGATGTGGATGCCTACCAAAACATGGCGAACAACATCGCGGTTGTAATGGAAAATGCGCGGCTGTTCCAGGAAGCCAGGCAAAGCCTTTCCGAAATGCGTTCCGCCCAAAGGCAATATCTGCGGGATGCGTGGCATTCGCTGACCGCCGAACTGGACCTGGATTACGAGATCGGCGACAGCGAAGCGGTATTCGGCAACGAGATTCGAGTGCCGCTGGCGTTGAGGGACCAAATCATCGGGCAGATCCAGATGGCAAATGCAGCCGAATGGACAAGCGAGCAGAAGAACCTGATCGAAGCCATTGCCGCCCAGGCAACCCTGGCGCTGGAAAACGCCCGCCTTGTGGAGGAAAGTCAGACCACCGCGATGCAGGAAAGACTGACAAACGAAATCATCGCCAGAATTTGGGCGTCTCCAAACATGGACGGCATTTTACAAACAACCGTGCGCGAATTGGGCAGGTCGCTCGAAGCGACGGAAGTGGAGATCGAGGTATCCATGGAGGGCGGGAATGATCAATAAGCAGTCCTCCGCCGCTGCCGCTCACGAAACGAGCCTCCCGGCTTTTGATTGGATGGGCTGGCGGGAGAATTTCATCCTTTTAATGCTAAGGCTGGCGCTGTTGTTCGGCATTTTCCCCATTGTCATCTCCTTCCCCGCCTCCCCGATCTTCGCGCGCATCCTCTATGCAGGCATTTACCTCCTGCTTGCAGCCGTCACGGTACTTCGCCTTCCTTATCTCATCAGGGCGTACGCGCTCATCCTGACGGTCTTTATCGTTGGCATGAATGCGGTCATCGGTTGGGGTCCCTGGGCGGATGGCACCGTCTTCCTCCTTGCCGCCATCGTCCTCAGTTCCATCCTGCTGGACAGGCATCTGGATATGGTCTTCCTCGGCATCAGTATATTTTCCGTTATTGCAATCGCCGTCCTTCAACAAACGGGATTCGTTCAAACCGCCGCCGGCGTGCCCGCGATCAATTCGTTGAACTGGGCAGGGTACATCATTGATTATTCCGCTGCCGGTGCCGTACTGGTTGCCGCCGTCAGTCAACTCAAAAACACGTTCCTGCAAATCATTCAAAAAATGCAGGCAGATGCCGAGGCGGTCGTACGCGAACAGAAACGCCTCGAAGAAGCGGCGCGAGAATCAAGGGAAGACCTTGAAACGCGCATGGAACAGGTGCGGGTTTCATCGAATGCCGTCCGCGCCATTGCCGGGATTCAAAACATTGCCGAACTGCTGGATACGATCACGCGGCTGATTTCGGAAAAGTTCGGCTATTACCACGTCGGTCTTTTCATCCTGGACGAACAAAGAAGGAATGTCTACATGCAGGTATCGTCCTCGGCGGCTGGCACATCGCTCATCGGCAGGGCGTTCCGCCTGGGACTGGACAAAAAAGACCCGGTCACTCTTGCAGTCAACACGAGGCAATTTGTTGTAATGTCCGATGACAACCCGCAAAGTTTCACGCGGGATCCCAATTTTCCCCTCACCCGCTCGCGCATGGTCTTGCCCCTGTTCATTCACAATGAAGTGATCGGGCTGCTCGATGTTCATTCCGAACAGCCGCAGGCGTTCCATCTGCATGATGCGGAGGTCATGCAGACTCTTGCAGACCTGACGGCGCTCGCCTTCGAAAACGTCCGCCTCGTCAGCGAGACGAAGAGCCTGATCAGCCAGCTGGAAATTAATGCCGCCATTCAAACCAGGCGCACCTGGCTGAAACTGACCAGCAAGCAGAAACCCGCCTACCAATACACGCCTGCGGGCGTCCGCCCTGTGTTCTCTCCCGATAAGCGGGTGGAGGCGGGCGACCTGCTGGTGCCGCTGGTGCTGCAAGGACAGAAAATTGGAACCATCAAACTAAAAAGGAAAAGCGCTTCCAGCGGCTGGTCGAAACGGGAACAAGTGCTGGTCGAGAGAATCGCAGACCAGGTCGCGCTGGCGCTCGAAAACAGCCGCCTCGTCGAGGAAGCGCAAAGGAACGCTTTGCAGGATCAAATGATCGCCAATATCTCGACCCAGATCCGCGAAACGCTCGACATCGAGTCCGTCATCCGCACCGCCTCTTCGGAACTGCGCCGCGTCTTCGATCTAAAGGAGGCGGAGATTGTCATCGGTCCACCGCAGGCGGAAGCGCCTGGCAGAAAGAACGCGCCGTAGGCGGACCGCAGGCTTCAGGTATGTACAGATGAGTCAACCATTGGATTCTCCACGAGAACTGCCCAACCCAACCTGGCGTGAAAGGTTCCTGCGAACCACGCTGGTCATCGCATGCATCCTCGGCGGCATCGTGCTGATTCCCGCCCTGCTTTCCAGTCCGCTCATTTATGCGGTGATCTACATCGCCATTTACCTGCTGGTGCTCCTCGTCACGGTGCTTCCCGCCAGTTACGAACTGAGAGCCGTTATCCTGGTCGCCCTGCTTTACGGGTTGGCTGTTTCCAGTTTTACGGAGACCGGAATTGCAGGCGGCGCGCGGGTGTACCTGCTTGGGGCGATTACGATGGCATCCCTGTTCTTCTCATGGCGTTCCGGCATGGTCATGACCGCCTTTTCCGTATTGACAATGCTTGTGTTCGGCTGGTTGATTCTTGGAGGCGCCCTGCCGGTCACGAGAGAAAACATCTTCTCATCTGTGGAAGAATGGACGACCGCAGGCGGCGCCATGGTCCTGGTCGCCGCCCTGATCGTGAACGGCATCCGCCTTACCCAGACGGAATTTGCAAAAACCGAGGAACACACCCAAACCCTTCTGGTCGAACTGCGAAACGAACGGGCGAACCTCGAAGGGCGCGTCGAGGAACGCACCAAATCACTGGACAAACGCACCGCACAATTGAGAGCCGTGGCGGATGTTGGAAAGTCCATCACGTCGTACCGCAGCCTGTCCGACCTGCTCCAACAGGCGGCGTACCTGGTTCATGAAAACTTCGGGTATTACCACGTCGGCATCTTCCTCCTTGATCATCATAAGGAGTTTGCGATCCTGGCTGCCACCAACAGCGAGGGCGGAAGACGTATGATGGAAAAAGGACACCAACTCAAGGTCGGCGAGACGAGCATTGTGGGATATGTTGCGGAAAACCTGAAAGCGCGCATCGCCCTGGACGTGGGAGCGGATGCGGTTTTCTTCAACAACCCCGACCTCCCGGAAACCCGCTCCGAGATGGCATTGCCGCTCGTGGCAGCCGGCCAACTTCTCGGCGTACTGGACGTGCAAAGCGTCGAACCGCGTGCCTTCACGGAAGACGACATCGCCGCCCTCCAAATCCTGGCGGAGCAGCTCGCGGTGGCGATTCAGAACGCAAATCTGTACAGCGAGGCGGAAAAAGCGCTGGAATCCGCGCGCATGGCATACGGCGAGTTGACCCGCGAAGCCTGGAGCAAAATTCTGCGCACCCAGCCGCGAATCGGCTTCCTTGCGACGCCGCCCGCAATCATTCCGGTCGAAAGCGACTCGCTCGAACCCAGCCTCGCCAGAGCAATCGCCTCCGGCGACTTGATCCTCTCCAACGACGGCATGACGATCAGCGTGCCCATCAAGATTCGCGGACAGGTGATCGGAGCGATGCGGTTGAAAAAACCCGAGATCGCCGAACCCTGGACACAAGACGAGACCAACCTGGCAATCACCCTCTCGGACCAGCTCAGCGGCGCCTTGGAAAGCGCCCGTCTTTATCGCGAATCGCAACAGCGTGCGGTAAGGGAATCGCTTATTTCCGACATCTCCGCCCGCTTGAGCGCTGCCCCCAAGATGGACGCGATCATCCGTGAAACGGTGCAGGAACTCGGCGAAGCGCTGGGCAATGCGTCCATCACCTTCCAACTGCTGGATCAATTCAATGGTCAGCCGCACGGCAAAGGTCGGGGAGGAGGCGCGTAACGTCCACGCCGGAGAGCGAACAGCATTATGACGAACACTACTTTTAATTTCCGGGATTTTATATTCAAAGACCGACCGGGCGAGGAAGAAGGGCAGCGCGCGGAAGCGATCATCACCCTGGCGCTCGGCGCTGTATCCACCGCGGCGGGCATCTTCGCATACCAGCACCCGCTCGTAGTTGGCGCATCGGCATTCGTAAACATCATCGCGCTTTTTACTTTATTCCAGGCGCTGCGCGGACGCTATAACCATTTGATCCTTTTTCCGGCGGTGACAGCGGCGGGCATTTGTATTGCCGCGATCTTCGAAGGAGAAGGCTCTCACGACCTTTTATGGATGGGCAATATCGGTTTGTTCCTGCTGGCAAACGTCTACGCCCGCCGCAACAGTTTCCCAGCCATTGCGCTTGGAATTTTCATGATCCTGCTGTTCATTGGGACGGGCGTTGCGGAAATCAACAACCTCCTGCCGAACCCGTTCGGCACCACCGTTGAGCATGTTGCGCTTTACTCTTTCTTCTTTATGACGATCATGGGCGCGATTCTGGCGGTTTTCCAACGCCAGCGCACCCTGCTGAAGTCTGCGCTCAAGACGCGCAACGAACAAATCCTCGTCAACCAGCGCCTCGAAGAGATCAACCAGACGCTGGAAAGCCAGGTGCAGGCGCGCACGAAGGATTTGAACCAGGTTAATGAACAATTGCAAACCAAAGCAGCCCGCTTGCAGGCGGTCTCCGAAATTACCCAGGAATTGATGACTCACATCGAGGAAAAACCGGACGATCTGCTGACTCTCGCCGCGCAATTGATCAGCAAAAAACTGAACTTCTACCATGTGGGCATTTTCCTGATTGACGAAAGCCGCGAATATGCCGTACTGCGCGCCACGAACAGCAAGGGCGGTCAGCAGATGCTTGCGCGTCATCACCAACTGAAAGTGGGCGGCGCAGGCATTGTGGGCTATGTGGCGCTGACGGGGCGTCCGCGCATTGCGCTGGATACCAGCGCCGATGTGGTCTTCTTCAACAATCCCGACCTGCCGGAGACCCGTTCCGAGATCTCCCTGCCGTTGAAATACGGGAACACCGTCGTCGGCGTGCTGGATGTGCAAAGCCGCGAGGCTTCCGCGTTCAGCAACGACGATGCGGATACTTTGAGCGCGCTTGCAAACCAGATCGCCATTGTGATTCGGAGCATGCAATCCGCTGAAGAGGGCCGGTACGCTGCATCGCAGGAGGTGCGGTTCGTTCAAAAAGGACGGGAAAGCGGATACACCTTCAAACCGGATGGGACCATTGCCGCCTCCAACGACCTGCCCGTCAAGGACCCTGCCGTCGAGAAGGCGATAGTAATGGGCGAGACCGTTGTATTAAACCAGCCTTCCGGGAGCGGCGCCCCCACTCTGGCAATTCCCGTAAAACTCCGCGACCGGGTTATCGGCGTGATTCATGTCGAAGCGGCGCAGGCAAACAGAATCTGGACCGACGACGAGGTTTCGCTTGTGCAGGCGGTTTCAGACCGCGCCGCGCTCGCTTTGGATAACGCCCGCCTGCTCGAAGAAAGCCAGCGGCGCGCGGCGAAGGAACAGGTGATCGGAGAAATATCGCAAAGGATCGGCGCCGGTACGGACGTGGAAGGGATTTTGAGAACCGCCGTCCGCGAGCTGGGCGCTCAACTTCGCGGCGCACAAGTGACCGTCGAGATTGGAGGCGGCGGGAACTAGCCGCCTGGAATTCGCTTATGGAAATGTCTTCATCCCGCAACCCCGGCACAGGCTTACCCGCAGAGCGGTACGCCCGCAATGCCCGCGTCATCACGCTTGCCCTGATGATCATGACGGTGCCGACGGCGGCGTTGTTTGCCTATTTTGGGTACATCAACGGCTTCGCTCAATTGTACATCCCCGCCGCGCTGCTCATTGCGACGGCTGTCGTTGACATTCTGCCCCTGGCGCTGATCAAACGGGGACGCTCCGACCTTGCAATGATGATCGTGATCACGATGTTCATGGCGAATGTGTTGATCGTGCCATTCATCGTGAAGGGGCTCGGTCCCGTCATTGCAGCTTCGATCATGCTGGTGGTCCTGTCTGCCGCAGGCTTGGCAATGACGCCGAAATACTCCGTCGCCGGCGTGATGGCGGCGCTGTTGGTTGGAGCCTCGACCATTGCCCTGGACATAGTCCTCGGCGGGAACCGGATTGAAGTTTCGCAGCTGGCGGTCGTCACGCCGTATATCGTGTTCGGAATCGCGCTGCCCATTTTCCTTGTGCTCATCCGCGAGTTCAGGAATTTCAGCCTTCAGATCAAGATCACCCTGGGCATCCTGCTGGCGGGCAGCGGCATCGTGGTAAGCATGATCTTTTTCGGGCTGAACAGCGCGAATGCCATCCTCGGTTCGATCACCGCGAAGTACGAGACCAGCGTCACCAACCAGATCGAGACGCAGATCTTCGATACGGTGCAGGTGGAGGCGGATAACGCCAACGCGCTTTTCGAGGAAGTCACCCGCGATCTCGTTACCATATCGTTGTACCGCAGGGACATAGACTCGCAGCGCTTCGACCTGGCAAGCGGTCAATACTGGAATGCGGCGGAGAAACTCGTGCAACTGCCGGGCGGTCAATACGGAAATTCCGGCGTCGACACCGCATCCGTGTACATTCCGAATACCTACCCCGTCACGGAAGAGATGCTGGCGGACCTCAACACCACCATCTATCTCGATTTTCTGGCAACCAGCTACCTTGAGGCGCACCCCGAAGTGGCGGCGGTGTACTACATCAGCAGGATGGGCTACACCGTCTATTACCCCAACATCAACCTGGCGCAGAACATCGAGCCGGATTTCGACCCCACCCAACAGCCCTTCTTCACCATCGCCACGCCAGACCAAAACCCGGAGCGCCTGCCGCGCTGGACAAAACCCTACCAGGACCCGGCGGGAGCCGGAATGATCGTAACCCTGTCCATCCCGGTATATTCAAACAACGGAGCATTTTTAGGGGTCCTGGGCGCGGATATTAAACTTGCAAGCATTGCGGAAAGAATCGCGAACATCCAAATCAGCCCGTCCAGCATCGCATTCCTTGTGGACAAGAACGGGATCGTGCTCGTCATGCCCGAGGCAGGCTACCAGTTGTTCGGGTTGCAGCCGGAGGATGTGCCGGTCAACGAAAACCCGAAATTGTCCGTCCTTTCCGCCGATTCGGAGATCGGTCTGTTTATTGCCCAGCGCATTGTGATCAGCAGGTCCAACCTGATCACGGTTCCAATCCAGGGCGTCCGAACATATCTTGCCATCGCCAGCCTCGAAGCGACGGAATACAAACTGGTGATTCTGGCGCCGGTCAACGAGTTGAACCAGGAGATTCTCGCATCGCGTTCCGAGATTCAAAACGAAGTTGCCGGTTTTCTAAGAAGCGCCAGCGTGATCCTGGTGCTGTTGATCATGGGCTCACTGGCGGTCAGTCTGCTGATCGGGCAGTTCATCACCCGTCCCTTGAAGCAGTTGACCAACACCGTTGAAGAGATCGCCGGCGGCAACCTTGCCGCCCGCGTGAAAATCGAATCGCAGGACGAAACCGGCTTGCTGGCGCGTTCCTTCAACAGCATGGCAGACAAACTAAACGAGACCCTTTACGGGCTTGAAGAAAAGGTCGCCGAACGCACCCGCGAACTGGAACGCATCAATGCGAGCAACGCCTACCGCGCCCGGCAGTTCGAAGCCATTGCGCGCATCGCCAGCACCATCAGTTCCACGCAATCGTTGGACCGCCTCCTGCCGCAGATCACCGAAACGATCTCGGAACAATTGGGCTTCTACCATGTCGGCATCTTCCTGCTCGATGTTCATAAGGAAAACGCCGTGCTGGCGGCGGCGAACAGCGAAGGCGGCAGAAGGATGCTCGCCCGCAATCACCGCCTGCGGGTCGGCGAAGTCGGCATCGTGGGCAATGTGACCTGGTCCGGTCAGCCGCGCGTCGCCCTGGACGTTGGAGCGGATGCGGTTTTCTTCGACAATCCCGACCTCCCAAACACCCGCTCCGAGATCGCCCTGCCCCTGCTCGCCGGCACGGAAGTCATCGGCGCGCTGGATGTGCAAAGCACGGAAACGAACGCATTTTCGCAGGAGGATGTAAACATCCTTTCGGCGCTGGCAGACCAGGTAAGCATCGCCATTCAAAATGCCCGGTCCTACCAGCAAAGCCGCGAAACGCTCGAACAGGCGGAACTCATCGCCGCGCAGATGAGCGAACAGCAGTGGCTGCAGTTCCTTGCCAGGCAGGATATTCACGGCTACCACTTCGACGGCGTCAACGCAGTGCGGCTCGATATGGGCAATGAAAAGCCCTCGCACGGTATCGCCATCCCGTTGATTTTGCGCGGCACCCAGATCGGCACGCTCAAACTCAGCGCGAGCGACCCCAACCGGCAATGGGACGAAGACGAGATCGCGCTGGCGCAGGCAACGGCGGAACGCACTGCGCTTGCCATCGAAAACGCCCGCCTGCTCCAGGAGGCGCAGAAACGGGCGGCGAAGGAGCGCACGATCGGTCAGATCTCCGAAAAGATCGGGCGTCTCGTCAATCTCGACAACATCCTCAAAACGACCATTCAGGAATTGGGCAATACCCTGCCCGGCACGGATATTGCCATCCAGTTCCTTTCCGGGAAACCCGAGCGTTAATCGCCGCTCAGGAGACTGTCATGTTTTCAAAGATATTTGGATACCTTAGAGACGAAGAAGACCAGAGCCCGTCCTTTATCAGGCTGACGCGGAACATCCTCATATTCGTCATCCTGACCAATGCCGCCCTCCTGCCGCTGGTGACCGGGTACATCGGGGAAGGCTCGCGGAACCCAACCGCACTTTTTGCGCTCAGCGTCACCCTCGTGCTGGAAGTCATCGCCTTCTTCAACGTCCAGCGCGGAAAAGTGGGCATGGCAAAAATCATCGTGCCGGCGGCGCTCATCCTGGCGGCAACGTTCATTTCGCTTTCCATCAACGGGTTGAAAAACTCCGCCATGGCGGCATTCCCGGTCATTTTGTTGATCGCCGCCATTCTGTTGGGAAGGCGCGCGATGCTGCTCGTCGCCCCGCTGGTCGTTGCGGCGCTGATCGTCATTGCCATACGAGACCTTGGCGGGCAAATCCCGTTTGTCCCCGCCGGGCTGGATGACGCCATCCTGCTGCCCATCCTCGTCCTATCCACAGCAGGCATCATTGACCTGCTGATTCGGCGCCTGAACGAGAGCATCGAAAGGGCGCGCGCAAGCGAACAACTGCAAAAGGAAGAGAACCGCGAACTGACCCAGCTGCGAAACTCCCTGGAGGAACGCGTTCAACAGAGAACGTTCGATCTCGAACAAGCCAACCGGCTCAACGAAAGGCGCGCCAGACAGTTCCAGGCGGTGGTGCAGGTAATGAAGGCGATTTCCACCTACCAGGATTTGGATACCCTCCTGCCGCGCATCACGCACGTGATCAGCGAGCAATTTGGAAACTATCACACCGGCATCTTCCTGTTCGACAGCCAGCGAGAGTACGCGGTCCTGCGCGCCGCCAACAGCGAAGGCGGACAAAAAATGCTGGCGCGCGGACACAAACTCCAGGTCGGGCAGACGGGTCTCGTCGGCTTTGTGACAGCCACCGGTCAGGCGCGCATCGCCCTCGACGTTGGAGCGGATGCGGCTTTCTTCAACAATCCCGACCTCCCGAACACCCGCTCCGAAATCGCCCTGCCGCTGCGGTTTGCCAACCAGATCATCGGCGCGCTCGACGTGCAAAGCGTCGAGGCGGACGCATTCAACGAAGATGATATTGACGTGTTGGGCACGCTGGCAGACCTGGTGGCGGTGGCAATCAACAACGCCTTCACCATCGAAAAAGCGCAGCAATCCCTTGCGGAAGCGCAGAGCGCGCTCGGCGAAACGGCGCGCGAAGCCTGGCAGGTGATGCGTCCGAAAACGCTCGGACTGGGTCTGCAATTGACCGAATCCAGCGTTCGACCCCTTGAGCAGCCACTCGAAGGTCGTCACGTCCTGGAGGCGGTCAAAAAAGGCAAAACGACCCTGACAACACACGAAAACGGCAGGACGCTGATCGCGATTCCCGTCCGCCTGCGCGATCAAATCGTCGGCGTCATCCAGATCGGCGCACGCAAGGATGCCGCCCTGACAGAGGACGATACCGAGATCGCCGAGGCGGTGGCGGAACGACTTTCGCTCGCCATCGAAACGGCGACCCTCCTGCAAGCCACGCAGCAGCGCGCCGAGATCGAACGGGTCACCACCGCCATCACCACCCGCATCAGCGCCTCCACCCGCTTCGAAACCATTTTGCAGACCGCCGCGCAGGAACTCAGCCGCGCCCTGGGCGGTTCGGATGTCCTGGTTCAGATTGAGCCGGTTGCACTTGAATTAAGCGTTGAAAATCAGTAGGCGCAGCAGGTTATGAGAAACAGTATGACAACCATGACGGACGACAGGAATCGGAAAGAACCGAAACCCCTTCAGCAGCGGCTGGCGGCAAGCATCACGCTGATCACCTTCATCCTGATGATCGCCGTGGCTGTGACGACCGTATTTTTCATCGCTCCCGAAGACAAGACGCCGATAGATAATTTCATGATGCCCCTGGTCGCCCTGACCGCCGGGTACAGTTTTTACCAGACGCAAAGAGGTTCCTACATCCGCGGGGTTTACGTGCTGTTGGGAACGATTATCGCCGCCGCCATGGCGTACTCCATCGTGGTGGATAATGTCGGCTGGCAGGCGGCAATCGGCATGCTGGTCATCGTGACCAGCATTACAAACGGCACCCTGCCGGACCTGACTGCAAGACGAATCACGACCGGAGCGTTCGCCGCCGCCATAGGCATCGTGTTTACGGACCTGTTCCTGCCCGGCTTGATGGAATTCCCCGTCACCATCAGTTCGATCGTCGTCACGGGCATCCTCGGCGCCATCTATGCAGGGCTGATGCTTTACCGCTTCCAGCGCTATGCCCTGCGCACAAAACTCATCATCGCTTTCGCCTTTCTGGCTTTTGTCTCCGTGGGCGCCGCGGCGATTGCGATCAGCCAGACAACCCTCGTGCAATTAAGCGAAAAGGTTCAGCAGCAACTTTTTACCACCGCCACGCTGACCTCATCATCGTTCAGCTCGGAATTGGATAAACAGGTGGACCTGCTTCGTACGCTCGCGGGCAACCGCACCCTGCTCGCCGGGCTGGTAAAAGCCAGCCTGAACGCGGAGAGCGACCTTGAAACATTGAAGGAATTGGATCAGGAATGGATGTCTGTTCCTGCCGAAAACAATATGGATCCTCTCATCCGTTCGGTGCTGGAAAATGAAATTTCAACAGAATTAAAGGAATTTCAGGACGCCTTTCCCGAACACGTGGAAATTTTCGTCACCGACCAGCATGGCGCGACGGTCGCGGCGACCAACCGCACATCCGATTATTATCAGGCAGACGAAGAGTGGTGGATCGCCGCATACAACAACGGGATCGGCGGGGTTTATATCAGCCAGCCCGAATTCGATGAAAGCGCCGAAACTTTGTCCATTCAAATGGCGGTTCCGGTATTCCGGTTTGGCACAAACGAGGTGACAGGCATCCTTCGCACCACCGTCAGCCTTTCCGCATTCGAGGAGGCGTTCAAATCCGGCAAATTCGGCGAAACCGGGCGGACCGAGATCTACCTTCCCGACGGTACCGAAATGGAATACTCCTTGCAGGAGAACGGCGAATATGAAATAGAACTCGAAGAGGCGCCAGCCGATTTTCGAGCCACCCTTCAGGAAAACAGGACATACTACGATACGACCCACGAAGGCGTCCAGATCCTGGCAGCTGTCTCACCCCTGAACATCGTCGGAGATGAAGAAGGGAGCATCGCCATGCGGAATCTGGGCTGGCGGATCATCACCATGCAGGACCGCCAGGAGGCGCTTCAAATCGTGAGTGAGGCAACCCGAAACGCCCAGATCGTGGGTCTTGGGTCTCTTGTTGCCGCGGTGCTTTTGGCGATCTTCATAACGCAATACCTCGCCACGCCCATTGCCCATCTCACCCGCATCGCAGAAGAGGTGACATCCGGCAATTTGAACGTCACCGCAAAGGTGGAGACCGAGGACGAGATTGGCGCGCTTGCGGAATCGTTCAACCGCATGACCATCCAATTGCGCGACAGCCTGACAAACCTGGAACGGCGCGTGGCGGAACGCACCGCCGACCTTGAAATCGCCCGCCAGCAAAGCGACAGGCGCGCCAGCCAGCTGCTTGCCGCCGGTGAAATTTCCAAGATCATCAACAGCGAGCAGAACCTGGAAACCCTGCTCGCGCTGGTGGCGCGTCTGGTCAGCGAACGGTTCGGCTATTACCACACAGGCATTTTCCTCGTTGACGAAACAAGACAATACGCCGTGTTGAAATCCGCAAACAGCGAAGGCGGACAAGTGATGCTGAAGCGTGGGCATAAACTCGCGCTGGGCGAAGGAATTGTGGGGCATGTTGCCAGATATGGCGAGCCGCGCATCGCCCTGGATGTTGGGTCGGATGCGGTTTTCTTCAACAACCCAGACCTCCCGAATACCCGCTCCGAAATGGCGCTTCCGCTCAATTATCTCGACACGACCATCGGCGTTCTGGATGTGCAGAGCGAAAAGCCGGGCGCATTTACCGACGACGACACCAACACGCTGAGAATCCTCGCAGACCAGATCGCCATCGCCATCCAAAACACCCGCTTGTTCGAGCAGACCCAGCAGACTCTCGATGAGCTGCAGGCAGTCTACCGTCAGAACCTGCAGGAAGGCTGGAAAATCTTCCACCGCGAAGAAGGCGTGGTCGGCTATTACCAGGGGTTGAGCGGCGGAAGAAGACTCTCCGAGACCGTAAATACGCTGGAGATCCAGCAGACCCTCAATCGCGGCGAAACGTCCGTCTTCCACGCGGATGGAAAGACGAATGAACCCTCGCTGGTCGTCCCCATCAAACTGCGCGGGCAGATCATCGGCGTCATCCAGATCAAATCGCCGTCCAGAGACCGGATGTGGACATCCAACGAAATCAACCTCTCGGAAGCCGTTTCCGAACGCCTCTCGCTCGCGCTCGAAAACGCCCGCCTCCTGCAGGAATCGCGGCGGCAAGCCATCATGGAACAGACCATCAGCGACATTACCGGAAAGATCGGCTCATCCATCAACCTTGAAAACGTCCTGCAGACCGCCGTCGAGGAACTTGGCAGGACCATCCCCGGCTCGGAAGTGATCATCCGCATCAAGGATGACAACAGGGAATAAGGAATCGTTTTATGAATAGAAACCGGTTTTCCTTCCTCGATATCCTCGACACCACCTTCATCGGGCGTCTCAAGCTCAGGGAAAAACTGACCCTGGGAAACATGTTCATCACGATCCTGGTCGTCGTCCTGATTGGTGTCTTTATCTTCCTCAGAAACCAGTTCTCCAGCGGGCAATTGACAACCCAGTTGGAGCAGAACATCCGAACCAGGGTGGAACAAAGCCTGCTTACCACCGGCAGGGAACAATCTGCCCTGTTGGGCGTGTTTTTCAGCACCATGAGCCGGAACACATCCGTGATCGGCTCCACCGTTGAGGATACGTTCGCCCAGCGCAGTCTCCTTGCAGATGGAACGTATTGGGATGCGCGGGAATCCCTCTCCCGGCTCCCTTCCGGCAGTTGGGATAACCCGAACAGCGAAATTTCGTCCATCTTCATCCCGGCGGAGGTCGAGATCACCAACTCGCTCGCGGCAAAACTGAACACGCTCAAGTACACCGAACTAGTATTCCCTTCCATCCTTGCCGATAACCCCGATATCATCGCCATCTACTTCGGCGGCGTCACCAGGGAGACCATCTATTATCCGAACATTGATCTGGCGGCGATTGTCCCGCCGGATTTCGACGTGACGGGGCGGCTCTGGTACGTGAATGCCGCGCCCGAAAACAATCCCGAACGGGATGTGGTCTGGTCAACGCCGTACCAGGATGCCGCGCTTAATGGACTGGTCATCACAGCCAGTATTCCGGTATTCAATGAGCGCGAGCAGTTCCAGGGCGTTGCCGCCATGGACGTTCAACTGCTCCAGATCACCACGCTGGTATCGAACATCCGCATCGGCAATACCGGCTATGCTTTCCTTGTGGACGACAGCAACCGCCTGATCGCCCTTCCCGATGCAGGCTACACAGACTTCAACATTACAGACGAAATCGCCAAACTGGGCGAGATCATGGATCCCGCCGTCCTGCCGGCCGCCGCCCCGCAGTTCTTTGAAATTCTGGAAAAGATCGCCGCCGGAGACGAAGGCGTATTCAGCACAACCATCAACGACACCGAACGCTATGTCGCCTTCCAGCAGGTGCCGGAGGTGGGATACAAACTCGTCCTGGTCGTTCCCGCCGAGGAACTGCTCACCGAAGCGGAACTGGTGCGCCAGCAAATCACCAGCGAAACCGGTCGGACGATTACCATCAGCCTCTTGTTGATTGCCGCGATTCTTGTGGCAGCCACCATCGGCTCGCTTGCCATCGGCAACCGATTCACCCAGCCCCTCGAAAGCCTCACGCAGGTTGCAAAAGAGATCACCGCCGGGAACTTCGATGCAAGGGCGGAGGTTCGCTCGCAGGACGAAATCGGGACCCTGGCAAACACGCTGAACACGATGACCTCCAGCTTGAAGGAGGCAATTCAATCGCTCGAACAGCGCGTGCAGGAACGAACGGCGGCGTTGAAACAGGAACAGGAAAAAAGCGAGCGCCGCGCGCGGCAGTACGAAGTCATCGCCAAGGTCGCCCAGACGATCACCACCACGCAAAACCTCCTGGAACTCCTGCCGCAGATCACGCAGGTAATCAGCGAGAAATTCGGCTTCTACCACGTCGGCATCTTCCTGATGGACCCCGCCAACCAATACGCCGTTTTGGGCGCGGCAAACAGCGAAGGCGGGCGCAGGATGTTGAACCGCGGTCACCAGCTGAGGGTGGGGCAGCAGGGTATCGTCGGTTACGTGACCGGGACCGGGAAAGCGCGCATCGCCCTGGATGTCGGCGAGGATGCGGTGTTCTTCAACAATCCCGACCTGCCTGAGACCCGTTCCGAAATGGCGCTTCCGCTTACCATTGCCGGCACCGTCATCGGCGCGCTCGACGTGCAAAGCACCGAACCCAACGCCTTCACCGTCGAGGATGTGGAGGTGTTGACCACGCTCGCCGACCAGGTCAGCGTTGCCATTCAAAACGCGCAGTCTTACGAGCAGATCCAAAAATCGCTGGCGGAGGCGGAAGCGGTCTCCCGCCGCTACTTCAGCGAGACGTGGAGTCAGATCGCCCAGGAGCAAAGAGTCACCGGTTATCGCTACACGGTCACAGGCACGATTCCCATCGAAGATACCGGCAACGGCAGCCCAACCAGCGCGGAAAGCCCGGATAAAAAACAGGTGACTGTTCCCATCATCATCCGCGGCAGGACGGTCGGGGAACTATCCGTCCTCGTTCCAAAACAGGAACAGATTCGCATGGATCACATGAACCTGATTCACGCCGTGGCAGACCGCGTGGGCATCTTCGCCGAAAACGCAAGGCTGTTCGACCAGACCTCCCGCCGCGCGGAACGCGAACGCCTCGTTTCGGATATTTCAAACAAGATTCGCAGCACCAACGATCCAAGGGAGATGCTCGAAACCGCCATCCGGGAACTGCGCCAGGCGCTGAACGTATCGCATATCGAAATCATCCCGCAGAAAATCACGTCGCCCGACAGGTGAGGCAGGCAAGCATGATCAGAACAATCGCAATCTCGAATGAAAAAGGCGGCGTCGCCAAAACCACCACCGCCCTTTCGCTGGGCGCCGCCCTCGCCGAACTGGGCAGCCGCGTGCTCATGGTTGACCTGGACGCGCAAGCCAACCTCACGCTTGCCATCGGTTTCGAACCCGGCGAAGCCGAAAAGACCTCCAGCGACATCATGCTCGACAACCTGCCCCTGCTCGCCGCGCGCCGAAAGACCGAGATCGAAAACCTCGACCTCGTCCCCTCCAGTTCACGCATCGAAACCTCGGAGCAATTCCTGCCGGTGCGCACGAACTACACCACCATCCTGCAGCGCGCAATCAAAAGCACGCCAAACATGCCCTACGATTACATCCTCTTCGACTGCCCGCCCGCGCTGGGAGCCATCACCCGCAATGCGCTTGCCGCCGCAGACCTGCTCATCATCCCCACGCAGGCAGAGTATTTCTCCGCATACGCCCTCCGCAACATGATGACGCTGATTCGCCGCACCCGCGAGGCGGATAACCCCAGCCTTGCCTATCGCATCCTCGTCACCATGCTGGACCGCAGGAACCGCACGCACCGCAACATCCACGAGCAGCTGCGTTCCACCTTCGGCGCGGGCGTGTTCAATACGACCATCGAGCTCGACACCAAACTACGCGAAAGTCCCATCGCCGGTCTCCCGATCACGCATTACAAATCCGCCGCGCGCGGATCCACGCAATACCGCGTCCTCGCCCAGGAGTTATTGGAATATGCCAAGGAAACAGAAAACAAGCAAACGGCTTGATAATCTCTTCAAGGATATCCGACCCGAAGAGGATGTTCGGGAACCGAAGAGCAAGCCCAAGGTCCAGAAAGAAGCGCCGCCGCCTCAACCGGACCCGAAACCTGCTTCCCAACCCCAGGTCGTATCCACGCCGGCTGCTTCGCCTGCCAAACGCTCGACCTCCCGGCTGGTCCTGCCGGATATCGTCGCGCCTGCGCCAGGCGGAACCTCCGGGGCGGTCTTCGCAACGAATTTCCAAATCGGGACGAACGATTGGGCGGTCCTGCGTTTGATTGACGAACGCGAAGGGCGCGTCTTCACCGCGGACGAACAGCTGCTCATCAAGCAGGTGACGGATCAGTTGTCGCTGGCATTGGAGAATGCGCGTCTGTTTCAGGAAACGCAGAAACGCGCGCAGGAACTTGCCGCCGTCAACCAGGTGGTGACTTCCGTTTCGGGGCTGCTCGAGTTAACTCCCACTCTCCAAACCATTGCCGAAAGCCTGGTCGGGCTTTTCTCGGCAAGCAGGGTGAGCGTTGCCATGCTGGACGAGAACAGGACAAGCCTGATCATTCAGGCAGACGCCGCGAACACCTTTGAAAAATCCCCATTCATTGGGTCTTCGGTTGTGGTTTCGGAAAGCCCGTCCATCGAGGAGGTCCTGCGCGCCCGCAGACCCTTGTTCATCCGCAGCGCGCCGGAGAGTCCGCTTTCCGGTTCCGCCCGCGACCTGTTCAAAAAGCGCGGCACGGTAAACCTGCTCATTGCGCCGCTGGTTGCCGGGGACGAAGTGATCGGCACGGTAAACCTGGATTTTGCCGAGGTGGAACGCCTCATCTCACAGGACGACCTGCGCCTGCTCGAAACCATCGTGGTCCAGACCGGCACTGCAATCCAGAAAAACCGCCTGTTCGAACGCATCGAGCAATCGGAAACCAACCTGCGCGCCCTCTTCTCCGCCATGGAAGACGTGGTGCTGGTCATCACCCGTGAAGGACGGTACGACCAGATCGCGCCGACCAATCCATCCCTGTTGGTGCGTCCGCCGCAGGAGCTGCTCGGCAAGACGTTCCATGACGTTCTGCCGAAGGAAGTGGCAGACCATTTCCTCGAAAAAACCCTGCAAGCGTTGAACAGTTCGGAAAAAGTCCAATTCGAATACGACCTGCCGATCAACGAACACGTCTTCTGGTTTCTGGCAAGCCTGACAAAACTGGACGAGGACAGGGTCTTCTGGGTTGCCAGGGATATTACGGAACGCAAAAAAGCGGAGGAAATCATTCAACGCCGCAACGAATACCTCGCGGCTTCGGCGGAGATCGGCAGGCTGGTCACATCCACCCTCGATCTCAACACCATCTTTGCCCGCACCGTGAATTTGATCAACGAACGGTTTGGTTTCTATCACGCGGCGATCTTCGTGGTGGAGGAGACCGGTTTCAATGCGGTCTTGAAGGAAGCCACAGGCGCGGCGGGCATGGAAATGAAAAAACGGGAGCACTCCCTCCCGATTGACAGCACATCCATCGTGGGCAAGGTGGCCGCCGAAGGCGCGCCCGTCATCGTAAACGACACCACAAAGGATGCCCTGCTCCACAGACCCAACCCCCTGCTCCCGGAGACCCGCGCAGAAGCCGCCATCCCCCTGCGGATCGGTTCGCGTATCATCGGCGCGCTCGACATTCAGTCCAAGACGGCGGGCGTGTTTACCGAAGATAATATCTCCGTTCTGCAAACGCTCGCCGACCAGATCGCCGTCGCCATTGACAACGCGCGTTCGTTCGAACTTTCGCAGCAGGCGGTGATGGAAATGCGCGAGGTGGACCGCCTCAAGAGCCAGTTCCTCGCCAACATGAGCCACGAACTGCGCACGCCGCTCAATTCGATCATCGGCTTTTCGCGCGTCATCCTCAAGGGCATTGACGGACCCGTGACCGAATTGATGCAGCAGGACCTAACCGCCATCTACAATTCCGGTCAGCATCTGCTCGGTCTGATCAACGACATCCTCGACCTGGCGAAGATCGAAGCCGGCAAGATGGAACTGGCGTTCGACGAAGTCAACATCTCGGACCTGGCAAACAGCGTCCTTTCCACGATGACGGGGCTGATCAAGGACAAGCCCATTCAGATGAAGAAGGTCATCGAGCCGAACCTGCCCACCGTGCGGGCGGATGCGATTCGCGTTCGTCAGGTGATGATCAATCTGCTTTCGAACGCGGCAAAATTCACCGAGGAAGGGGAGATCACCGTGACGGTCGCTTCCCAGTTGGGACCGGGAGGTCAGGGCGAGATCGTCGTCAGCGTGACAGATACCGGACCCGGCATCTCCGAAGCGGACCAGGAGAAACTCTTCCTGCCGTTCTCGCAAGTGGACGCCTCCCCCACCCGCAAGACGGGCGGGACGGGTCTTGGTCTGTCCATCTGCCAGCAGTTGATCAACATGCACGGCGGCAGGATCTGGGTCGAATCCGAAATCGGCAAAGGAAGCACCTTCCACTTTACCCTGCCGCTTTTCCGCAAGGAGAGCGAAGTGCATGTTGACGGCAACAAGATGATTCTGTCCATTGACGACGACGCGCAGGTGATCGGGCTCTATGAGCGCTACCTCCAGCCGCAGGGGTATCATGTGATACCATTGACCGACCCGGCGCGCGCCGTGGAACGGGTGAAACAGGTCAAGCCGTTTGCCGTTACACTCGACATCATGATGCCCGGCATTGACGGCTGGACGGTGCTCGAAAAACTGAAGAGCGATCCCGAAACGCGCAATATCCCGGTGATTGTGTGCAGTATCGTCGAAGAGTATGAAAAAGGCTTCAATCTCGGCGCGACCGATTATCTGGTGAAGCCGATTCTGGAAGAGGACCTGGTCAACTCGCTGGACCGTTTGAACGCGGATGGGTCCATCCGCGAAGTGCTGGTGATAGACGACAACCGCGACGACCTGCGCCTGCTCGGTAAAATGTTGAACGACGACGGCAGGTACAAAGCCGTGCTGGCGGAAGGCGGGCGAAGCGGCTGGAATTTGATCTCCACCGGCAATCCGCCGCACGCCATCATCCTCGACCTGTTCATGCCGGATGTCAACGGTTTCCAGATCCTCGAACGATTGCAGGCAGACCGGAGACTGCGCGACATCCCGGTGATCGTTATCAGCGGTATGGACGTATCGTCCGAACAAAAGAAACAACTTGAGGAGTTCGGTCAACGGCTCCTGACCAAGGGTTCGTTCAACGAAAAGGAATTGCTGACTTCCATCCAGCGCGCGCTCGACCGGATTCAGGCAAAGAAAAACTCAGGAGTTTGACCCACGTGTCATTCATCATCAAGTGCCTCGACTGCGGGCACAACGCACCCTACTACCCCACCTCCACCAACTGCCCAAAGTGCAACAGTCAGTGGCGCGAAGCGGAATACGACTACGAAATGATCGGGAAAACCCTGCTCCCCAAACTGGCGGGGCGGGGAAACGATCTCTGGCGTTACAAGGAACTGCTCCCGGTTCGCAACCCCAACATCAGCCTGTCGCTCGGCGAGGGTCACACCCCGTTGATTCGCGCCGTCAACCTGGGCATGATGCTGGGCTGCCCGAACATCTTCATCAAGGACGAACGGCAGGGACCGACCGCCTCCTTCAAGGACCGGCAGGCGGCGGTCACCATTGCTGCGCTGAAGGAAGCGGGCATCACTGAACTGGTCGCGGCTTCCACGGGGAACGTCGCCATTTCCTATTCCGCGTATGCCTCCCGGGCGGGGATGAAACTCTGGGCGTTTGTCACCAGCCTGGTCCCGTCGGTAAAGATGCGCGAGATCGCCCTGTACGGAAGCCAGGTCATCAAGATCACCGGTTCCTACGACCAATGCAAACAGGTCGCGGCGGAGTTCGCGCGCCAGCGCCGCTTGTATTTGGATATGGGCGCGCGCACCATCACCTCCATCGAGGCGATGAAGACGATTGCCTTCGAAATCTCGGAGCAGTTGACAAATATTCACGGTCCGGGAGAAAACGCCCCCTGGCGCACGCCGGACTGGTACGTGCAAGCCATCAGCGGCGGGATGGGACCGCTGGGCGTTTACAAGGGCTTCCGCGAAATGCAGCAAATGGGCTGGGTGGACCGCATCCCGGCGTTCGCGCCGATTCAGGCGGAAGGCTGCGCGCCGATGGTCGTCAGCTGGAAAAAGGGTCTTGATAAAGCGGAGACGATCAGTTCACCCAAGACCCGCATCGAAACCCTGGCAACCGGCGACCCGGGGCGTTCCTATGAATTTCTGAAGAAATACGTTGACAGCACGAACGGCGCCTTCGAAAGCGTGAGCGATGAAGATGCCTTCCGCGCCATGCACGTGCTGGCAAAGATGGAGGGCATTTCCGCCGAGCCCGCCGCGGCGGTGGCGTTTGCGGGGCTGTTCAAACTGATTCGTGCCGGTATCATCAAACCCAGCGACACGGTGGTGGTCAACTGCACCGGGCACACCATGCCTGCCGAGCCGGGCGTGCTGGGCGATAACTGGTCGCGCGACATCAAGTTCCCCTCCACGATGGAGACGCCTCAGGAAGGATTGCTCGCCGCGCTTACCCAGGTCGCGCCGGAACGCTTCCCCAAGATCGTCATTGTAGAGGATACGATGGAGGCGCGCCGGTTGATTCGGCGCATTCTGCAATCGCAGGGGAACTTCACCATCATGGAAGCCGAAAACGGGCGGGCGGGTCTCGAATTGATCCAGCGCGAACTGCCCGATCTGGTGGTCCTCGATCTGATGATGCCGGAGATGGACGGCTTTGCGGTCATCGAAGCGCTGCGCGCCAACCCGGAGACGGCGGTCATCCCCATCATTGTTGCCACCGCAAAAGAACTGACGCCCGACGAGAAAAACCGGCTGGGCGGGCACATCCAGGCATTGATGCAAAAAGGCGATTTCCTGAACGACGAATTTTTGGAGGAAGTCAAATCGTTGATCAAATAGGTTTTTGTTTCCAAGCCCTCCGCAGGCAGATTTCGGATGAAAACGAAGGACTGAAGAGCCTGCGGAATTTTATTTGAAGGGTGCAATCAAAAAGGCTGGCGAATTTGTCGAAGAAACAAACTGCCGGAATTCTATCGGCTTTCAGCTCGGCAATTTTTCTGGGGATGGCGCCCGTTTTCGGGAAGCTTGCCATCCTGCAGGGCTTCACGCCTTTCGCGGTGGTTGCGCTTCGCACCGGGCTTGCAGCGGGAATCATGCTGGCGGTCATGCTGGTTTTCCATCGGCGATTTCTTTACATTTTCCCCATTGGACTCGTCGGCTGTATTTTGGCGGGCGCGATCAACGGGTTTGGTTCGTTGTTTTATTACATGGCATTAAGCCGGCTCGACGCAAGCCTGGGTCAGCTGCTTTATTCGCTTTATCCGTTCTTCGTTGCGCTCTGGCTCATCCTCGACCACCAGCCGCCGAGCCGGCTTACCTTCTTCCGCATCACGCTCGCCACGATAGCCGTCCTCCTGCTCACCAGCGTTCCCAACCGCTCCGTTGACCCGCTGGGGGTCTTGATGATGATCGGCGCGGCGATCCTGTATGCAATGCACCTGCCCATCAACCAGCGCGTGTTGTACGAGGTCCCCGCTCCCACCGTCGCCCTTTATACGCTTCTGTCAATGAGTGCGGTGGTCGTTCCGGCGTATTTGATATTCGACCGCGTATGGCCCTCCGGGGATGTCCCCTGGCTGCCCGTCACTGCGCTTACGTTCGTCACCCTGTTTTCGAGGATTGCGCTCTTCCTCGGCGTGAAAAAGATCGGCGGGATGCAGACCGCCCTGCTGGGACTCGCCGAACTTCTGATTGCGATTCTGCTAAGCAATGTGCTGCTGGATGAGAGCCTTTCCTTCGTCCAATGGCTCGGCGCGGTCGGACTCAGCGTCAGCTTGATTCTGGTAATGTATGAGAAGCCCGTCCTGCCGCCGCACAGCGGGAAGACAGGCTGGCTTTCATGGATTCGCCCTCCCAACCTGCCAAAGGATGCGTTCGGTCCGTATGAATGAAAAAAGACCGCCGTGCTGCGGTCTTTTTGTTCGGTGGAAAGACGAAACTGCTACTTGCTGCCTTCGTACAGATAGCCGGTGCCGCGCACGCTGACCACGCGCTCGGAGAGCGAAGGGAAGTTCTCCAATTTGTGGCGCAGCCTGCTCACCAGCGGACGCAGGATTTCCGGCGCTTCACGCTGGGTGGTGTCGTATCCCTGGACCAATAACACCAACTCCCGATGGGAGAAGACCTTGCCCTCGTTCTCCATCAGGATGCGCAGTAAACGTCCTTCGGCGGGGGTGAGATGCTCCACCTTGCTCTTGTGCTTGATCTGCCGCCGGGAGAGGTCAACCATGGTGCCGTCCTTCAGTGTAAAGATGTCCTGCCCGCTTTCGATGCTGGCGGCGGCAAGCGAAGTGCGCGCTTTTGAACGGCGGGACAATCCCTTCTTAACGCTGGCAAGGATCTGGGCAGGGGAGGCCGGTTTCAGGAGATAGTCGTGGATCCTGAGGCGCAGCGCCTGCACAGCAGACTCAATGGAGCCGTGGGCGGTCAGAAGGATGATCTCGGTTTCCGGGGAAACCTGGTTGACCACCTGAATCACTTCCAAACCGTCCATGCCGGGCATTTTCAAGTCAACCACCATTAAATCCACAGCATGGGTGCGGACGTGCTCGACCGCCGCCTGTCCATTTGGCACGGAGTTAACGACATAGCCTTCCAACTTTAAAATATCCGTGAGGGATTGCCGGGCGACGGGTTCATCATCAACGACGAGAATGTTCGACTTCATGGGTTTCCTCCAGCAGGCAGGTAGATGCGAAAACATGCGCCGGGGCCGCGTTCGGTCAGAAGTTCGAGAACGCCTCCGTGCGCCGTAATTATATTGTAACTCACCGTCAATCCCAAACCTGTGCCCCCGTCTTTGGTGCTGTAAAACGGCTCGAAGATGTTGGCTTGCTTTTCCTTCGGCACCCCTTTGCCGGTATCCTGCACAAGGACTTCCACGCCGTCGCGCTGGGAATGGGCACTGATCTTTATCTCGCCGCCGTCGGGCATGGCGTCCACGGCGTTCAGGATCAGGTTGATGAACACCTGCTGGAGCTGGCTGCCGACCGCCATGATGGACGGAACGGTCCCGCTGAATTCCATGACCACGTTGACATTCGCTTCGGAAAGCTGCTTTGCCATCAGAGTAAGGACGTATTGCAGAATCTCCGCCAGGTTCACTCGTTCGAGCGCAGAAGCGCCGGGGCGGTAGAAATCCAACATGCGGCGGACGGTGAGCATCAGCCGTTCGAGTTCGGTGCGCGCCAGGTCGAAGTATTCCTTTCGTTTTTCGGGCGGCAGGTCTTCGCGCGCGGCAAGGTGCAGGCAGTTTTGCACCGCCTGCAGCGGGTTGTTGATCTCGTGCGCGATGGAAGCGCTCAACCGGCCAGCCGCCGCCATCTTCTCCGCTTGAATCAACGCCTTTTGGGATTCTTCGATCCTCCGCACGTAATCCAACTGCTCGGCGTAAAGGCGGGCGTTTTCCAGCGCGGTGGTTGCCTGGCGGGCAAGGATTTGGAGCATCTCCAGGTCCGATTCGCGGAAGGGAGGGTCGCCGGTGGTGCGGGCGGCGAGGAACATCATGTTCAGGTTTGGGCGGAGAATCGGCACGAGGATCACCGAACCAAGCCCGAGGTCCGCCAGATGCGTTTTCATGGCGGCGTCGCCGGGTCCGCTGACATTGATCATCCACGGCGAGGAGGTATCCGCGTTCGACACCAAATCCAATAATGCCTGCGGGGAGGGCGTATCGTGCGACGCAATCGAATAGAACAAGCCGGTCTCGTTGTTCATCTGGAAACAGGCGGCTTGCGGACATTTAAGGTGACCGCAGATCGCGTTGATGATCAGGTCGAGCAGCGGCTCGCGCCTCGTTTCGGACAAAAGGGATTCCGACACCGCAAAGAGCGGGCGCAGCGCCTGGGTGCGCGCCGCGTCGCGTTTCTTCTGGCTGTCGGCAAGCGCGAGGTTGACCGCCTCGACCAGCTCGGCGCTCTGGCTGAACGGCTTGAGCAGCAAACCATCCACGCCCTGACGGAGCGCGCGAATCGCCGTATCCACGGTTCCGTGCCCGGTCATGATCAGCACAGCGGCATCGGGCTGCAACCGCTGGGCATGTTGGATGACCTCGAAGCCGTCCACTTCGGGCATGCGAATGTCCACCAGCAGCAGGTCAATCCGGTTTTCTTTGAGGTATTCGATTGCCAGGTGCGGGTCGGTTTGGGCGGAGACTCGAAAACCGGCGCGCGTCAGGATGCGCTCGCAGAGCATGGCAATGCCGGGTTCGTCATCCACGATAAAGACAAAATGCGTTTCCATGATTCGCTATACAGGCAGCCAGACCTCGAACGACGACCCGTCGCCGGGATGGCTGGAGACTTCGATGGTGCCGCCGTGGTCGGCGACGATTCCATACGTGACGGACAGTCCCAGCCCGGTGCCGCCGCGATCTCCCTTTGTGGTGAAGAACGGTTCGAAGATGCGCGCCTGGTCCTCGGGCGAAATGCCGACCCCTGAATCCTTGACAGTCATTACAACCCAGTTCCGGTTTTCGCGGTTCCCTTTGTGTGTGGTCACGCGCAGTTCTCCGCCTTTCGGCATGGCTTGCAGGGCGTTGTGAATCAAATTCAAAAGCACCTGCTTCATCTGGTTGGTATCAATGGATACCCAGGGCAGGGACTCACCGAGTTCGAGATGCAGGTTGACGCGGTTGGTCTGGATGAGGTGCCGCGTCAGGGCGATGACATCGTTGACGACTTCGTTCAGGTCGGCGCTGGTACGAACGCGCTCACCCTGGCGCGAGAAATCCAAAAGCCGGCGGACGACCGAACTGGCGCGGCGCGCCTCCTGCAGGACCAGTTCCAGTTCCTGGCGGTGGGGGGAATCGGCAGGGAAATCCTCCAGCACCAGTTCGGAGAAGCCGGTCACGGTGGTGAGCGGGTTGTTCAACTCGTGCGCAACGCCCGCCGCCATCTCGCCCACCGCCGCAAGTTTGGCGGCTTGCAGCAGCCTGCTCTCGGCGGAGCGCTGGGCTTCCATGCGGGCGTTCAATTCGATCTCGGTCTCGCGCAATTGACGGATGGTCTGCCGCAGTTTCTGGTAGCGGTTGGCGCTGGAAATCACGGAGGCGAGAATGCCCGCCAGCGATTCCATGGCGATCAGGTCGTTATGCGAGAAGGCGCTTTGCATGCGGTGCTCGACATCTATGATCCCCAAAATCTGTTCGTCGTCCCGGATGGCGACGCAGATCTCGGAGTGCGCCTCCCAGCCTTTGATGGGTTTGTACAGGGCGTCCTGCGCGGCGTCGCTGACCAGGATGCTCTCGCCGGTGCGGGAGACGTGCCCCGTCACGCCGTCCGGTTTGATGAAGTCTTCATCCAGCAGCGCTTCCTTGACGGTTTCGGATTGCGTCCCGCCGATGCCCTGCACGGTGAATTTACCGTCGTCGTCCTTCAGCAGAACGACCGCCAGTTCGTACTTGAAGTATTGCGCCACCAGTTCGGCGGAGATGGAGGCGACTTCCCGTTTGTTGTTCAAGCCGATGACCTGCTGCACCACTTCGTGAATCAACCCCAGGCTGCGCGCCCTGCCTTCCGCTTCTTCGCGCAGGCGGGTGTATTCGATCAACCCGGCAAGGTGGCTGGCGATCACGACCATGAGATGCTCGTCGTATTGATTGAACGCCTCCGCCTGCGGGCTTTCGATGACCAGCACGCCCGTGACCTGTCCGCGATATTTGAGCGGCACGATCAACTCGGAGCGCGCGTTCGGGTGGACGCCGATGAAGCCCTCCCTGCTCGAATCCTTGAAGCGGCGGGTGCGTCCTTCCTTGATGACGGATTGAATGGGATGTCCCGATAACGTCACGCTGATGACGCTCATCCTGCCTTCGAGCAGGCGGTAATCGCGCAAAACGCGCCCGTCGCTCGAACGCAGGAAGAGGGCGATCAACTCCGTGCCGAAGGCGCGCGCAAGCAGACCGAATACGCGCCGCGCAATCTGGTCGAGGTTTTGGGCGGAGGAAACCGTAAGCACAAAATCGTTCAACAAGCCGAGCCGCCGCAGGTGGGCGGTCATTTCGGAAAACGTCATCACCATTTCGACGTACGGAGCAACGCGCACAGCCAGTTCGCGCAGTTGACCGCGCTCCGCCATTGAAAATTCCTTTTGCCGCCAGACCGCCGCCACCCCGATCAACCGTTGACCAATGACCAGCGGCAGGCACATCCACATCGTCGTGCCGGATTTGAGCGAGCCGTACGGCAGGTGATCCCAGTTGGGCTGCCCGCGCGTGATGACAACCTCGGAAAGGGAGCGGTTCACGCGCCGCAGAATCGGGTTTTCGTCAATTTGCAGGGAAACGCCCTTGGCTTTCGGCAGGTTCCAATCCGCCTGAATTTCCAGCAAGTCGCCGCGCCGAATCGCCAGCCACGCTCCCTGAAACTTAACCGCCTGCACGAACGCGCCCAGAACTTTATCGAGGGCGAGGGGCAGGTCGAAGGGCAGACCGGCTTGGAGGTCCGGCAGGAACGCGCGGCTCGAAGACACGGAACGCCCGGCAAGCAGGGAGGCGGTCAATTTCCAAATTCGCTGCGAGGCTGGAGTCTGCTCATCCGCCCCCACCAAAACCACCTGCGACGTGCCGCCAATGGGAAAGGCATAGAAACGCGCCGCACCCAGGCTTTTGTTTGCAGGAATCGCCGTGGAGCGGCTATATCCCCCGCTCAGCGAACCGCACAGCCAGGCATCAATGGAGAGCATTCCCATGACGCCCATCAACTCGTTCTGGGCGGCTTTGCTCAAATGATAAGCGGAAAGGATCATCCACACCCCGCCCACCCGCTCCGCGAGGACAGCCCAGGCTGCATCGGTCAGCTGCGCCGCATCCTTGAGGTGGGAATCAATGCCTGTTTCGGTTTGCATGTGTATCGAATTATACAATAGCCCGAATGGTAAAATAGCCCCCACATGACTGACATTATTGTTATCGGCGGCGGGCTGGCGGGCAGCGAGGCAGCCTGGCAGATCGCTCAACACGGTTTGAAGGTAAGGCTCTACGAAATGCGTCCCTCCACGCCGACCGGCGCGCACGTCGGCGGCGACTTGGGGGAACTGGTTTGCTCGAACTCGCTCGGCTCGAACCTGCCCGACCGCGCTTCGGGCGTGCTGAAAAGCGAACTTCGCCGCCTGAACTCGATGTTGTTGGAATGCGCCGAAGCGACCGCGCTCCCGGCGGGATCCGCGCTGGCAGTGGACCGCGAAGCCTTCGCGCGCCTCATCACCGAACGGATAGCGGGTCACCCCAACATCGAGCTGGTGCGCGAGGAAGTGAAGGAAATCCCCGCTTCGCCGGTCGTCGTTGCCAGCGGACCGCTCACCTCGGAGAGCCTCTCCAAATCCATTGCGGCATTGAGCGGCGAAGACCATCTCTTTTTCTTCGACGCCATCTCGCCCATTGTCCGCGCGGAGAGCATCAACATGGAGATCGCCTTCCGCGCCTCGCGCTACGACAAGGGCGAACAGGATGAGGGTGATTACATCAACTGCCCTTTCACGAAGGAACAATATTACGAATTCGTGAACGCGCTGAGAACCGCCGAACGCATCGAACTGCGCTCGTTTGAGGAAGCAATTCAAACCGGCGTGAAGGCGGGTCACTTTTTTGAAGGCTGCCTGCCGGTGGAGATTATCGCCGCGCGCGGCGGCGATGCGCTGGCGTACGGTCCCATGCGCCCGGTCGGCTTGCGCGACCCGCACACCGGCAAACGCCCGTATGCCGTCGTTCAACTTCGGCAGGATAATTTAGCGGGCAGTTTGTACAACATCGTCGGCTTTCAAACCAACCTGAAATTTCCCGAACAGCGCCGCATCCTGCGCATGATTCCCGGACTCGAAAACGCCGAGTTCGAGCGCTACGGTCAGATGCACCGCAATACTTTCATCGCCTCGCCCAAACTCCTGCGCCCCACATTACAGCACATCAGCCGCAGCGATCTCTTCTTCGCCGGTCAGATCACCGGCGTGGAAGGCTACCTGGGCAACATCGCCACCGGTCTGCTGGCGGGCGTCAACATGGCACGCCTGCTCCTGGGAAAACCGCTTCACACGCTCCCGCGCGCGACCATGCTCGGCGCGCTCTGTCATTACATCACCCATGCGGATCTGAAAGACTTCCAGCCGATGAAAGCCAACTTTGGCATCCTGCCGGAAATGCAGCTCGATAAAAAAATCGGCAAGCGCGAAAAAGGACAGATGTACGCCGAACGCGCCGCGCAGGCGCTGGAAAATTATCTTCAAGGGAATCCATGACCAGACGCAACTCCGTCCTCTACCTGACCCTGATCTTTGCCCTGCTGGTCTTTGTCGTCGGATGGTACACCGCCTCTTTTCTGACGCGCGAACCCGAACCCGTTTCCTTCGACGGAATCCAAGCCTACAGCGACGTGCAGACGCAAGTCGCCATGGGACCGCGAACGCCCGGGTCGGCGGGACATGCCCAGGTCCGCGAATGGATGCGCGCGGAGTTGGAATCCGCCGGATGGACGGTGGAAATCCACGAGTCGAACCGGCTCGGTCATCCCATTTACAACGTCATCGCAAAGCGCAGCGACGAACCGCCTCAAATCATCCTCGGCGCGCATTACGATACGCGCTTCGTTGCGGATAACGACCCCGACCCCGCCAAACAAAGCGAACCCGTGCCGGGCGCCAACGATGGCGCTTCGGGCGTAGCGGTGCTGCTCGAACTGGCGCGTTCCCTGCCCGAAGAGACAGTTCCCGTCTGGCTTGTTTTCTTCGACGCGGAGGATAACGGGCGCACCGAAGGCTGGGATTGGATCATGGGTTCGCGCACATTTGTGGAGGAAATTCCGGTCCGTCCGCGCGCCGTGGTCATCGTGGATATGGTCGGCGATGCGGATTTGAACATCCACTACGAAAGGAATTCCGACCCCGCCCTCCGCGCGGAAATCTGGGAGACCGCCGAAAGCCTCGGCTATGGAGACGTGTTCATCCCGGCGGAAAAGCACAGCATCACCGACGATCACAAGCCTTTCCTCGAGGCGGGCATCCCCGCTGTGGATATTATTGATTTCGATTACGTCCATTGGCATACCACACAGGATACGCCCGACAAGGTCTCGCCGGAAAGCCTTCGCATGGTTGGCGATACGCTCTGGCACTGGGTTGTGGCGCAAACCCCGCAGCCGTGAGAAGAATTCCGCCGCTCCCGGTCCCAAAAATCTATGGTCAAAAGAGTAAACTCGGCGTAAACTTAAACCGATGGGATTACAAGCATCACTAAAGAAGATTCGCGCCCCCTGGATGGAGCGCATTTCCCGCGAATTGGCAAGCGGGGAAAACGTGCGCGCCGGTTTTACGGAGCAACTGGAACGCTTCTACGAACTCCTCCAGCAGACCATCGAAACCGGCGATACCGGCTGGCTGGACCCCATCCTGTACGACTGGGGGCGCTCCCCCACCGAGACCAACCTCGAACAGGCAGATTACTATGTCTCCTTTGTCCTCAACCGCATGCTCGCGCTCACCATCGAGATTGCGCGCGAGCATCTGACGAAAAAAGACGCCCTCGAACTGCTCGCGGTGGTCGTTCCCATCCTTGCGCACAGCCTGAGCGTCGTCGTCCGTTATGAAATGGAAACGCGCGTGGCTCACATTTCGAAGGAACTGGGCAAGGTGCAGGATAAACTGAAACTGCTCGACCGCAACAAATCGAATTTCATCTCCGTCGCCGCGCACGAACTCAAGACGCCGCTGACCCTCATCGAAGGGTACACCTCCATGATGATAGACCAGGTCGTCGGGACGGAGCAGGATTTGATGAAGAACTATCTCGAAGGCGTAAACATCGGCATCCAGCGCCTGCGGCAGATCATTGACGACATGATTGATGTCTCGCTGATTGACAACGACCTGCTGACCCTGACCGTCCAGCCGTTGTGGATCAGCCACCTGTTGAACCTGCTTCAAAACGAGTTCAAGAAGACCATCGCAGACCGCAAGCAGACCCTGATCATCCATCCTTTCGAGGGCAGCGACCTGATGATTTACGGCGATGTGAGCCGCCTGTACCAGGCGCTGCACAACGTGGTTTCCAACGCCGTCAAATACACGCCCGACAAGGGCACCATCACCATCAACGGGCGGCTTCTGCCCGGCTTCATCGAAATCACCGTAACGGATACAGGCATCGGCATCTCCCCCGAAAACCAGACATTGATCTTCGATAAGTTCGGTCAATTGGGCAGAAGCGACCTGCACTCCAGCGGCAAGACCAAGTTCAAGGGAGGCGGTCCCGGTTTGGGACTCTCCATCGCGCGCGGCATCCTTGAAGCGCACGGCGGCACGATCTGGGTTGAATCTGAAGGCTATGACGAAGTAAAATTACCGGGCTCGACGTTTCATATCCTTTTGCCTACGCGCACAGAACCAAACGACCCTGTCATGACCAAGTTCTTTGGTCAATTTGAGCAATCAACCCCTGCAGAAACGGACTCAAGTGGCAAAGAAAATCCCCCAACCAACGACCCCTCCGCGTGAACGCGCCTTTCTTGTCGGCGTCGAAATTCACGGCAGGGAACAAATTCTCTCGCTCGAAGACTCCCTCTCAGAACTCGCCCTGCTCGCCGATACCGCCGGCGTGGATGTGGTCGGTGAGTTAACCCAAAAACTTGCCCACCCGCACGTCGAAACCTATATCGGTCCCGGCAAGGTGGAAGAACTCAAAGCGCTCGCCGAAGAGACGCTTGCCGAAGTGGTGATCTTCGATGACGAACTCAATCCGCGCCACCAGCGCGAACTGGAGAAGGCGCTGGGAAGGAGCATCCGCGTCATTGACCGGACGGCGCTGATTTTAGACATCTTCGCCCAGCACGCCCACACCAAAGAGGGCATGCTGCAAGTGGAACTCGCCCAGTACGAGTACAACCTGCCGCGTCTCACCCGCGCCTGGACGCATCTTGAACGTCAGGCGGGCGGCGGCGGCGGGCGCGCCGGTTCGACCGGCGGCGTCGGCTTGCGCGGTCCCGGCGAAACCCAGTTGGAAGTAGATCGCCGCACCATCCGCAAGCGGATCGCTCATATCAAAAGCGAACTCGAAAAAGTGGAAGCGCACCGCATGAGGTATCGGTCCCAGCGCAAGCGTTCGCGCATTCCGATCGTGGCGCTGGTTGGGTACACCAACGCGGGCAAGTCCACGCTGTTGAACCGGCTCTCCAAAGCGGATGTGTACGTGGCAGACCAGTTGTTCGCCACGCTCGACCCCACCACCCGCCGCGTGCAGCTGCCCGGCGACAACCTGGCGCTCTTCACCGACACGGTCGGGTTCATTCAAAAACTGCCCACCACGCTCGTGGCGGCGTTCCACGCCACGCTCGAAGAAATCGCCGAAGCCGACCTGCTCCTGCATGTGGTGGATATTTCCCACCCCAATGCGCTCGGGCAATTCAAAGCCGTGCAGGAAACGCTGGAGGAAATCGGCGCAAGCCACATCCCGATGGTGACAGCCTTGAATAAAATGGACAGGCTGAAGAACCCCGAAAACGCCCGCAAAACCCTGCAGGACTTCCCCAAATCCGTCGTCATTTCCGCGCTGACCGGCGACGGGGTGGACGACCTGCTCACGCTGGTTCAGGAGGAACTGTTCGAAGCCTTCGTGCCGATCCATGTGCGCCTGCCTTATAAAGAGGGCGCGTTGATCTCCCTCTTCCATGAACTTGGGCAGGTCGAGCGTGTGGAGCACGAGCGCGGCGGCGTGCAAATGCAGGGACGCATCCCCGGCAGGCTGCTGGCGCAATTCTCCCCCTGGCAGGCAAAACCCAACGGGCACGGCACCAACACGACCGAAGAAGCCGACCTGGAGGAAGCATGATCTCGAAACTGCTCGATTTTCTTTCCGAATATCTCGCCCACCGCAAAGGTCTTCTGCCTATCATCGGGCTGGCGTTCATCTTCCTCAACCTGCTCCTCCAATTCATCCTGCCCGGAAACCTGCTTACGGTCAGCAATCTCTTTTTGCACATCGGTTTGATTATCGCCATCTTCGGGCTGATGCTGGCTTGGGCGCTGTAATGTGAACGGACGCCATGTCCTCTTCGATCATTGGGAAAACGCTGTTAAACCAATATCGTGTCGAGGAATTTATCGCGCAGACTCCGCTGGGCGAACTCCACCGCGCCGTTGACGAACGCAGCAACAAACGCATTGCCCTCACGCTCCTGCCCGAAGCCGTAGCCAGGGATGTTGAAGCCATCAAGGAACTGGAGACCAAGTCCGGCAGGCTGCAAGCAATCTCCCACCCCAACCTGAACAGATACCTGGGTCTTTTCCAAACGCCCACTTTGGCATTTCTCGCCGAAGAATGGGTGGACGGTCCATCGCTGAAGGACGTTCTCGCCAAAGCGCCGGTCAACGCCGGCGAAGCCTTGATCTACGCAAAGGCGCTTTGCGGCGCGCTCGAGGCGCTCCACAAACAAAACTTCCTGCATCTCAACCTCGCACCCGAATTGATTCGCATCAACCAGCGCGGCGAAATCGTCCTCGGCGGCACTGCAAACGCGCACCCCATCGGCAAAGAAACCCTCCTCATCCTCAGCAGGTACCCGCTCCATTACGCCTCCCCGGAACAACTCCTGGAACGATCCCTCACCACCGCGGCAGATATGTATTCGCTTGCGGTCCTCCTGTACGAACTCGTCACAGCGCGCTGGATCAACGGCAGGCAGACACCGAAAACCGCCGAAGCCGTTTACCGGGCGCAGATCGAAGGAACGCCGCCCGCCCCCGCCGCTTTCAACAAAGAACTCCCAGATCACTTCTCCCGGATGATCCTTTGGGCGCTTCGCAAAAACCCGGAGGAGCGGCTCAAGACCACCACCGAACTGCTCTCCTCGCTTGCGCTTGCCGCGCGGGTTCCGCTGGATAAAGTTCCGCTTCGAGCCGACCCGATACCTGCTCCTGTGACCGGAGCGATTCTGCGCGAGTGGGAGTTCCTGCCGCCCCTGAAAATCAACAACATCCTCAACGACGCCGCACCGCTCGAGGAACGCCTCGCCACGATTGCGTCCCCGCCGAAACCGAGACGGGCGCGCGTGGGCTTCGTTCCGATCTTCTTCCTTCTGCTCATCGGCGGATTTCTCTCCCTCTTCTGGTTCGCGCGTCCGGCGGTAGTGGAAGTTCCCATTCCCACGCCGATTCAATTCACCCCCTTCGCCGCAGATTACACCCCTCCGCCCACGCCCTCCTCCACCCCCAAACCCGTTGACCCGCACGGCGGCAGAATCGTCTTCACCTGCACGCGCGGAGACTACAACCAGTTGTGCATGATCAACCGCGACGGCACGGAATTGACGCAGGTCACCGACATGGCTGCCAGCAATTACTACCCGGTCTTCACGCCGGACGGCAGTTCGATCCTCTTTGCCTCCAACCGCAGCGGACCGTTCGACCTTTTTCTCCTGAATTTCAAGGAAAGGCAGGTCTTCCAAATCACGGAAAACGTGGGGAACGTCGTCTCGCCGGATTATTCGCCGGACGGGCGTTTCATCGTCTTTGCAAACCGCGTCGGAGAAGGTCCCACCGCAATCTGGATGGTCAACGCGGATGGATTGAACCCGCGCCTGGTATACACGGGGGCGAACGACATCGTCGCGGTGGCATGGTCGCCGGACGGGGAAAAAATCGCCTACGCCATGGCAGACGACATTCCGCAGGAATACCAGATTTACACCATGGATACGAACGGCAAAAACCATCTCAAAATTTCGCAGGGGCTGCAGGGCATCGGCGGCAGTGTGGATTGGTCGCCCGACGGGTTGCACCTTCTGGTTCACGCCGGTCCGTTCGGCGATAAAGACATCTTCCGCATCGAAGCTGCGACCGGCAATTTCACCCAACTGACAGACGGCGGCAATAACGCGGGGGCATCCTACTCCCCGGATGGTCAATTCATCGTCTTCAACTCGCTGCGGAACGACGATCAAGCCGACCTTTACATCATGCGCGCAGACGGGAGCGGTCAGACCCGCTTGACCAACGATCCCGAACCCGACTGGGGCGCAAGGTGGAGCCAGTGAGGAGCCTACGCACCCTCACCCCTTCACCCCTCTCCCACTGGGAGAGGGGACGGTGTAAGGGAGAAGGAAGGATGAAAGATGAAGTGTGGGAAGTGGTGAGAGGAAAAGGCTTGGGGCGGAGGAATGGTTCGATGGATGGATACAGGCTTGGGCGGAGTCCGAGGCGGAAGCCGTCCGCTGGAATCGGCGTGATATTTTTGCAGTCAATTTTGTCCTGAAGGTTATTTTATGAATTACAGGGGGATTTGCAATAAAAAATCAACAACGTGACGAAAATAATCTGCACGGCTTAAAACCTTTACATGCAGGGCATTTGATGTATGATTGACCTCACCAATGGCGTTTTTCCCGGCTCGTCCACCGGGGGAGGCGCTGTTAATCTTTAATCCACAAATCGAAAGGAAGTTATATGAATGTCCAAGCAGCCAAGTTCCTATCTGTCTTCTAAGTTGGAAGGTCGCCTGAAAGCCGATAAAAGCGGGAACAGCATTTTCGCCCTCGAACCCATTAAGAAGGGCGAGTTGATCGCTGTTTTCGGCGGCGTTGTGTATGAATGGGAGACCTTTATCCACCTTCCCGAACGCGAGCGCAGTCTCTGCATCCAGGTCGAAGACCGCCACTTCCTGGTGCCGCGCCCGATTGGAGAGGGAGATTATGTCAATCACTCGTGCAACCCGAACGCAGGTCTTTCGGGCCAGATTGGACTTGTTGCGATGCGTGACATCCAAATCGGCGAGGAAGTTTGTTTCGACTATGCCATGAGCGACACGATGGCATACGACGAATTCGAATGTCTGTGCGGAGCGCCCAACTGCCGCGGCAAGGTGACCGGCAGCGACTGGATGCGCCCCGAACTTCAGAAACGCTACGCAGGTTATTTTGCGCCGCACGTCCAGCGCAAAATTGACGCGCTCAAGGCGGAGCGCCGCGCGTTCGAGCGCGCAATGCGCAGCGCGAAGGCTGGCGCCGCCGCCAAGCCTGTGGCAGCGACGATGTACAAGTAGGGTGAAGACAGACCTCCGAGGTTTTTCCCGGATGGGGACAAGTAAAATCTCGGAGGTCTTTATTTTATACCTCATCTTACGCGGAACATCCCGAATAGAGTGTCTAATTGCGTAGGCGCACAAAAAGATTCAATCACGGAGATCACAAAGAGCGCGGAGAAAAAACCTTGAAGACCTCTGTGTCTTCTGTGCGCTCTGTGGTAAGAGGTTTTTTAGCCCATTCTTTTAAAGACTCCTCCCAAACGGGTCGCCCCTGCGACGAAATCGCATAAGGTGACGGTTGCATTTGCAAATATTCAAATACACAAACTCAAGAAAGCAAATATAATCCCTTAAAATAGAACGCCGCCTCACACAGCGTGCACCCCGTTTCCGCTTCGCTGCGCGAGGTGAACTGCCTGATGTATGGGATGACAAGCGCCAATGCGCTTTGGCTGGGCGACGCTCGCTGGAGGCTCGCCCGCCCAATCTGTGCACTCAGACCTCGGAGGTTTTTACTTGTCCCCGTATGGGGAAAACCTCCGAGGTCTTTTGTCCTATCTTCACCACACAAACGGGATTAACCGATACTTGACCTTCTGTTTATATTCCACATAGCCGGGCAATTCCTGTTCGAGCGCCTTTTCTTCATCCAAGATACGAAAGACGATCACGGGGACAATCACCAATGCTGGGATGACCGCCCACCACGAGCCAAGCACGATCGGCGAGACGACGTACACCACCGTCATGCCGACGTACATGGGGTGACGCACCCAGCCATACACGTCTGTGTCAACGACTTTTTGATTCTCTGCCACTTCGATCACGCGCGAGAGGTAACTATTGACCTGCATGGTGCGGAAGACGAGCAGGTAACTGAGGAACATCACCGCCGCCGCTGCAATCGAGACCCACGCAGGCATGTTCGACCAGCCGTAACGGATGTCGAAACCGGGAATCAGGTAGGCAAGGATGAAAAACAGGACAGATATTCCGAGGATCCGGCGTTGTTGTCCGCGTTGTTCGCGCATCTTCATCCGGCGCTCGAGCAGGCCGGGGTCATTTTTCATGAAATAGGCAAGCACGAACAGCATGGGAACGAAAAGCACGCCGATATACATCCATGCCTGCCAGTAGTTCCACGTCCCTGCCGGGAGGAAAAAGATCAGCATGAAAAAGAGCGCGCCGCCGAGCAGGCGGCTGAGGACGGTTGCCAACAGTTTGGAGCGCGGCATGGGAATCTCCTTTCATAAAAAAGACCCGACAGGATTCCCCATTCGGAGACTTTGCAGAACCCTGTCAGGTCCCTGCGTTTACACCTTCGGACCTGCTTCCATCACTTCCCTGGGCGTGCCGTCGCTGAACTTGCCGAAGTTTTGCTTAAAGCGCATGGCAAGGTCTTTGTAACGGCGGTCGTATTCCTTTTTGTCGCCCCACGAGGAGGACGGGTCCAAAACATCGTCGGGAACGTTCGGGCAGGTCGTCGGCACCTCAAAACCGAAAATTGGGTCAATCTTATACTTCACCCCGGCAAGTTTTCCGCTCAAAGCCGCATTGAGCAGGGCGCGCGTGTAGCGGATGGAAATGCGCTTGCCGATGCCATACGGTCCGCCCACCCAGCCGGTGTTGACCAGCCAGCAGGTCGCGCCGTAACGCTCGATCTTGCGCTTGAGCAGCTCGGCGTATCTATAAGGGTGATGCACCATGAACGGTCCGCCGAAGCAGGCGCTGAAGGTGATCTCCGGCTCCTTGCCCAAACCGACTTCCGTGCCTGCGATTTTGGATGTGTACCCGCTGATGAACTGATACAACGCCTGATCGGGAGTCAGCCGCGCGATCGGGGGCATGACTCCGCTCGCATCACACGTGAGGAGAATGATGTTCTTCGGATGCCCGGCTTTTTTCTCCGGGACGGCGTTGGCAATGAATTCCAGCGGGTAGGACGCGCGTGTGTTTTCCGTCACCGAATCATCGTCCAGGTCAATGAGGCGCGTGACCGGGTCGTATGGCACGTTTTCAAGGATGGTTCCAAAACGTTTGGTGGTGGCGTAAATCTCAGGCTCGGCAGATTCAGACAAGCCGATCACCTTGGCATAGCATCCGCCCTCGAAGTTGAAGACGCCGTCATCGCTCCAGCCGTGCTCATCGTCCCCGATGAGGCGGCGGGTTGGATCCGCCGAGAGCGTGGTCTTGCCGGTTCCGCTCAAACCGAAGAACAAGGCAACGTCATCCGGGTCATTCGGGTTGACGTTCGCCGAGCAGTGCATCGAAAGGACACCTTCGAGCGGAAGCAGGTAATTCAAAATCGTGAAGACCGATTTTTTGATCTCGCCTGCGTAGGCGGTGTTGCCGATGACGGCAAGTTTCTTTTCAAACGACAGACAGATGAAGGTTTCGCTGTTCGTGCCGTCCACGGCGGGGGCGCCCTTGAAGGACGGTATGGCGATGATCGTAAATTCCGGCACGAAGCGTTTGTATTCCTCCAGCGACCCCGGCAGGATGAACA
>QMIW01000029.1 GCA_024434165.1 Chloroflexota bacterium
CAGTTTTTTCGTGCTGGATACGGCTGTGACTTCCGCGCCGAGGGCTTTGGCAATTTGGACAGCGAACGTGCCCACGCCTCCGGACGCGCCGACAACTGCCACACGGTCCCCGGGCTTGATTCCACCCTTACGCAATCCCTGCAAAGCGGTGACCGATGCCATCGGCACCGCTGCTGTTTGCTCGAAGGTCAGGTTGGCGGGCTTCTTCACCAGAATAGATTCGCGTGCGCAAGCATATTCGGCAAACCCGCCAAAGGCTGTGGAGATGTCGCCAAAGACTTCATCGCCCACTTTGAAGCGGGTGACGTTTTTACCCACCGCTTCGATGCGCCCGGCAATGTCTGCGCCCATGATCTTGTTATTGGGCTTGAACAGCCCAAATCCCATCATACGTGGAATGGGTCCGCTCAACAGGCGGTAATCGGCAGAGTTGACCGAGACAGCGCACACCTTGACCAGCACCTGGTCATCTTTGGGTTGGGGGATGGCGACCTCCGCCAGTTTCAAATGTTCGGGTCCGCCGTATTGGGTTAAGACAATTGCTTTCATTTTATCCTCAAGAAAATAACAAGTCGTTTGCATCCGTGGATTTCAGACCGAAGGTCTCTCTTCTTTGCGTCCTCGCAGGAAGACAAATGGAGCAAGGACGATCTCGATCACTGTGCCAGCAAAGGGCTGAACGCCGAACGGTACATTGAGCATGACAAGGGCAGCCCCCGCCGCAGCAAGTAATAATCCACATAGCCAATATATCCGCATGCCAAACACCGTTGAGAAGGTGAAATACCGCCCGCCGATGATCAACAACATTGCGGGGAAAAACCACATCGGGTTCGCTTGCGCAAGAGCGTATGCCAAAGGCAAACAAAAGATCAGCCAGACGGTGCTTTCCATTGCCAGTGTGACAAGCGGATTTCCGGGAACGCTTTTGCTGGGACGCCCTAAAGCCTTTGTGATTAGGTCGCTGATTGGTGAAATCAATACCCCGCCGATCAACAACGCCCAAATGGCTCGATCCGTTTCTCCGGTAATCGCAATGATGCCAGCAACGAGCCACACCATGCCCGAAACGAACATACCAACACCGCCGCCCAAATAATCATAGCGCATATCTTTTTGTGCATCAGAGATATTCATTTTTTCTCCAGTGATGCGGTTTTCATCCTGCTAACTTTCTCTTTCCCATTTCAATGCGTTCCAGAAAATTATCAACAGACAGATCACTTCCACCGAAGCGAGGAAGATGTAATGCGGATATAACGTGCCGCCGACGACGATGTAGAGGATGTAAAGCGGGCTGACGATCAGGTTGATCCAGCGGTTCACCCCGCGCTCCAAGATGCGGGAAAGAAGAATCATGGCGATGCCAACTGTCCCCATCACCGCGCCGAAAAGCATCAACTGCGGAATAGAAGCGCCAGTGATGACTGAAGTCTGCGCCAATTCATCTGCGATACCAGGGATGAACAACGAGAGGATGTCCGCTTTGAGCAGACAGAACATGACAATGATCCATAACGTGGAAAGCAGGTTTTTTTTATCGAATTTGAGATTTGCGTTCATTGGTTCAATCCTTTGTGTATTCAAAATTTGTTGATGCGATGCGTCGCTGAGTTGGGTCACCGAGATGAGCGGCAGACCGAGGTCACGCACCCGGCGTAGGATCCCGTACAGGGCGGGTTGGTCAGGCACAGGTCCAGAGAGAAGCGTGGTGCCATCTGCTTGCCGGGTCACAGTCCAGCCGTCGAACCAGTCCTGCCAGCGATCATCCAATTGCCCTTCGATGCGGATTTCGTAGAGTTTGGTCATCGTCAACACGCGCGAATATACCGGCAGGGCGGGTTTGCCGTTAGAACCAAAAGTATTGTTTTGGGTATTGTTGGGGTTAGAGGATGCCCAGTTCGCGGGCGCGGGCGACGGCTTCGGTACGGCTTTTGGCTTGCAGTTTGGCGAAGATGCGCAGGTTGTGCCCCTTGACCGTGCTTAACGCCACGACCAGTTTTTGGGTGATCTCCTGGTTGGAGAGCCCCTGCGCGATGAGTTGCAGCACTTCGAGTTCCCGGTCGCTCAAAGGATCAATCAAAGGTTGAAGGTTGAAAGTTGAAGGAGTAAGGTTTTGTTGCGGGGCAAATGAAGCCAGGATTTTCTTTGCGTATTGCTGCAAATTGCCGCTCTTGATCTTGGACAGCAACTCTGCCATGGGTTTGCCTTCATCGGCAAAGAGGCGCAAATAACCTTCGGGTTCGGCAAGGGTTAGGGCTTGTTCAAGAGCAGCAAGGGCTTTGGCGGAATCCTTAGCGGAATATGCCAGCGCTTGCGTGATGAGAATCTCGATGCGGCTGCGCAGGCGGTTTTGACTCTCTGCCTGTTTCAAGAGAGACTCCAACATTTGCAGCATGGTCTGAAAATGCCCGTCGTTCTGATTTTCAGCGAGTACGATTCTGGCGAGCGTGAGATACCCAAACTCGTGCAGGAAGATGGGTTTATCTTGCAGTGAAAGCCCGCTCTGGTGTGCCCATGCCTGCGCTTTGTTCAAGTGGTTTTGCTTGATGTGAATACGCGCCTGCATGGCTTCCACCGGGCGCAAGTTGGGGATCGGCGTGTGGACGTAAACGCGCCCGGCTTCGTTCAAAAATGCCAACGCGGCGTCATAATCGCCTTCGGAATCTTTGAGGTATGCCTGCGCCAGACTCTTGCGATACATCCAATCCACAATGGTGGTTTGCCTGCCAAGTTCAAATGCTTTTTGCAAATGATGCGCGGCGCGTTCATCCTCCCCCATTTCGTGATGCAACAACCCAAGCCCCAAATGATGGTGCGCCGTGTGCTGTTCTGCGCCGTGTTCCGCCGCCAAACTCAACGCCGTTTGATAGACCTGCATGGCATCGCGCAAGCGACCCTGCGTGATCAGAATATCCGCTTTGCCGAACGATGCCGCCACCGCAAACACAAAATTACCGGCTTGCTGAGCCGCGTCCACCCAGTTGCTCATTAACTCGAAAGACTTATCCAACTCGCCGCTCGCCCAATACGCGGCGCTTAAGATCGACGATGCCTGCGCCTGCATGTACTGGTCTTCATGCGGGATCATATCCAGCGCTGTCTCGACGTATCTGACCACATCGTCAAAACGATTCTGCGTTTGCGCATTGTATGCGCGGGCGAACGCGATGCGCGCGGGCAGGGTGCGGAATTGCTCGGCTTCCACGATCACCAATTCTTCACGCGGACGCTTCAATGAATTTTCGGCATCCCGCAAACTGGACTCGCTCAGCATGGCATTGCCCGCGTCCATGTACGACCAGCCGATCTGAGTCAGCAGGACGGGACGCACACGCTTCACACTCGCCGGGAGCTGTTTCACCCACCCAAGCCAGGCAGCCGTCTGGAAACTTTCATCCATCGCCAGCCAGGCTGTTTCCGCCAGCCGCGCCGCACGGTTGAAATCCGCCGCGGCGATGGCATGTTGGAATGCCTCCCCCACCTCGCCGTTTTGCTCGAACCACTCACTGGCGCGGATGTGCATGGACACGATTTCTTCTTTGCTGTGCTTTTGGCTCAACCGCTGACGCAGCAGGTCGCGGAAAAGGTGATGATAGCGATACCATTTCCGTTCGTTGTCCAGCGGGATGACAAACAAATTGGCGCGTTCCAGTTGTTCCAGAATTTCCTGTGTCGAAGCGCTTTCACTCAAAGCATCACACAATGAACTGTTCAAACGATTCAAAATGGAGGTGCGCAACAGAAATCCCTGCACATGCTCGGATTGTCTTTGCAGCACTTCTTCGAGCAGATAATCCAACACGAATTGATTCGCCCCGCTGAACGAACGGATGAATTCGCTCGCATCCGCTTTACCTTGCATGGAGAGCGCCGCCAGTTGCAGACCGGCAACCCAGCCTTCGGTGCGCTTTTCCAACGCGGCAACGTCTTCGGCGGAGAGTTGCAGTCCCATCACTTGGTTGAGGAACTCGGCGGCTTCGGCTTCGCTGAAACGCAATTCAGCAGCGCGGATTTCGGTCAGTTGATTTTTGGCACGCAAACGAGCCAACGGCAGGGCGGGGTCTTCGCGGGTGGTAATGACCAAATGCATGGCTGGCGGCACATGCTCCACCAGAAAACCAAGCAGGTCATCCACTGTGGACGAGTCTACGGCATGAAGATCATCCAGGGCGAGGACAAAATCATCTTCCGTGGAGGAAAGTTCATTGAGGAGCGTGGGTAATAATTCCGTGGGCGAAACAGGCTGCGACGATTGCAGCGCAGCCAACACACCGTCACCGACGCCTGAGATCAGGGTTTGCAGAGCCGCTACAAGGTACGTCAGGAAGCGCGCAGGGTCGCTGTCGCTTTCATCGAGTGAGATCCATGCCGACGGGAAATTATTTTTATTAATCCACTCGCTCACGAGGGTGGTCTTGCCAAACCCCGCAGGTGCGGAAACGAGAGTTAGTTTATGCCCATGTTTGAGTCCGTCCGATAACAAACCAAGCAAATGCGTACGCGAAACTAAACTACGACGAAGTGCAGGGGCATTGATCTTTGTTTTGATGATGGTGTTGGGCATAGAGACTTTTCGTTTGCGAGTCTATCATGAAAAAGAGCATCCTTTTGGGATGCTCTTCTCGTTATGCCTTGCCTATTTCCTTCAAAAACTTTTCCTTATTCGCCGAGCGTGCCGTCTTGCCGCTGGAAGTTTTGATGATCCATTTATCGTCCACCACTTTGACGTGGCGCAGGGCGATGGCGGAACTCTTTGTGACGTGTTTGCGGATGGCGTCAGCGATGGCTTCCTGCTCGGCGGGGTCTTTCGTGTCGGCTTCGGCGATGATGACCACTTCCTCGGTGCCTTCCTCTTCGTCGTAGATGCCGAAAGCAACCGTGCGCCCTGCGTGGACGCCGTTAACTTCGCTGGCGAGCGCCTCCAAATCCTGCGGGTACACATTCTTGCCGCCTACGATGATGAGGTCTTTCTTTCTTCCTGAAACATACAACTCGCCATCCGCGATGTAGCCATAATCGCCAGTGAGATACCAGCCACTCATAGCAACGCTCCCGCTGCCGTCCTCGGCGGCGGGGAAAGTGCCCAGCATGGGTACGCCGCCTTGAGCAGGCAGGTTTTTGATTGCCGCTTCGGTGGCGTCGGGGCGGTTGAAGTATTCGGTCAACATGCAGTCGCTTTGCACGGCGATCTCGCCCACGGTGCGGTCTGGCAGGTCGTTGAACGATTCATCCACCACGCGGATTTTCACGTTGGGCAGGGGACGCCCGGAGGAAGTCATCTTTATGGCGGGCTGACCAGGCTTGGGCGGAGTCGCGAGGCGTTTGGCCATGAAGGTCTCGCGGTCAATTTCATCCACAACGGGGATTCCATCCAGCGGGCTTTGAGTCACAGCAAAGACGTTTTCCGCCATGGCATAACACGTTTGCAGCGCGGACTTCCTCAAGCCGTAGGCTGAAAATTTTTCAAAGAAGAGGTCGTGGCTTTCCACATGCACAGGCTCAGAGCAGTTGATGACGGCGCGCCACGAAGAGAGGTCAACGCCTTCGAGATTGCGTTCGCGGATTTTGTGAGCGCAAAAGTTGTAGGCAAAGTTCGGCAGCCAGGTGAGCGTGCCTTTGTATTGCGAAACGGATTGCAGGAGGCGATAGGGCGCGCGCACCCAATCGAACGGGGACATTTTGACCAGCGGGATGCGCAGAAGGATCGGCATGATGAAACAGGCGATGAACCCCATATCGTGATACAGCGGCAGCCACGAAACAATGACGTCGCTGGCGGGGTCGAGGCGGATGGCTTTGCCGTACGCGTCCATTTGATTCAGCACCGCGCGATGCGAAAGCGCCACGCCTTTTTGCAAACCCGTCGTGCCTGATGAATGCTGCAACACGACGATGTCTTCGGACGATGATTTGAAACCTTGCAGGGTTTCAAAGTTCGGTTCCGCCTCCGCTTCGATTTGACTCGTGAGAATCACATGGCGGACGGAGTCACCCTCCACCAGCGCGCCGCGTACTTCGGCTTCAAATTCGGGATAGGTGACGATGGTGCTCGGCTTGGTGATGGAGATGAGCGAAGCGAGGTCGGCGCGGTATTTTTCGGGCGCGAGTTTCTCGGTGAGGAACGGCATGATGGAGGGAATCGCGCCGTGCAGGATCGCGCCCCAGAACGAATAAACGAGGTCTTCGCCGTGCTGGAGAATCAGGATGACCACTTCACCGGGTTTGATGCCTTCGCGGGCATACGTCAATGCAAAACGGTTCGCGCCGCGAATCAGGTCGCGGTAGGTAAGCGGCTTGTCGGGCTGTGCCGCGTGCTGGAGGATGATGCTGGTCTTGTCGGGGACGTCCTGATAACTTTGCTGAAGGAGGTTGGGGAGAGTGGTCATGGTTGGACGATTGACGATGGACCACGGACGATGGAGGAGGAAATCATGGTCAATACCCTTCGGGTACGATGTCGTCTATGGTCTATCGTCATTTTTTACTTGCGGGAGGAAATAAGGGCAGCCAATTGATCGAGATTATCGAACGTATCCGCGTTCAACTCGGTATCTTCGATGCGCACGCCGAAGGTATCTTCGATGAAGAGAGCGAGGTCCATCAGACTGAACGAATCGATCAGCCCGCTGGAGATGAGCGCTTCGTCCGCAGCGATGACTTTGTTCGGCTGCTTGAGGATTTTTTCGGCAATGAACTTTGAGATGGGAGCGATGATTTCGGTGGACATTTTTTCCTTTTCACTGGTCACTGTTTACTGCTGACTGATTACTGAGTCACTGATTACTGGTCACTGATTACTGAGTCACTGCTCTTCCAACCCTCTCCTCACCGCATCCAACGCCTGCAAAGCCGTGAGGTTGCGCCAGGGCCAGCCGCTGAGCATATTATCGGGCTGGTCGAAGAAATTGCGCGCAAACGAAAGATGAAAGCCGTCGTTGAATTCAATGGAATGACCCTGATTGGGCAAGGGCTGAAGCGCCGCCCAAAAGTTCCACAACGGGATGTCGTATTCTACGGCAATTTCAGCGATTTCGGCATTGATGCTGTGATCGCCTTCGAGATTGTCGCCCTTGGTGGCGAGGATCGGCACCACACCCTGCTCGATGGAATACTCGACGATCTGGCGCATGTACTTGCCATAATCGTCCGCGGGGCGGCCGTTGAAATTCGTTTCGAGGCTGATCAGCGCGATGCTGGGATTGTGCAGGCGGAATTCACAGGCAATCGGCGTTTCGCCCTTTTCGCATTGCTTCGGGTCAGCCCGCAGCGGCGTGAGGATGGCGGCGACATTATACCCGTCCCGCATGGCAAGGCTGGTGCGCGAAAACGAACCTTCGTAATGATCAATCGTTTCCTGCAAGTAGGCATATTCCTCGCCGAGGCTGTACCAGCCTTCGTGATCGAAGTCCACGAGGTAGAAGCCAGTGTTGGTCTGGCAGTCGCCCACTTTGGAGAAGTGTGTCGGGTCGCGTCCCAGTTCCTGTCCGCGTTTGTAGATTTCGCGGGCGGTGTCGGTCACGGTTGGCACAATGGGCAGGGATTTCCATTCGTCGGGTGCAAGCGTGGGGCGCGGCGTGGCGGTGGCTTCCATTGCGACAACAACTTCCGTTGCCGCTTCGGTCGCTTCCACAGGCGCGGGCGTGGATTCCATTTCAGGTTGGGATGTCGCTGGCGCGCTGGTACAGGATGCCAGCAGGACAGCCAGCAGTAAAAAGATGGATCGAACTTTCATTCAAACTCCTGTCAACAAAAGATCATGGACGATGGACCGTAGACCGTGGTCAATCGTCCGTCGTCCATCGTCATTTACATGCTTCCAAAATATACGGCGCAAGACTCTCCGCCAGCAATTTCTCTCCCGCAGGCGTGAGATGGATTGCGCTGTTGGTGAATTCATTTGCAGGCACGATGTCCCACAAGTCCACATACGTCCAGCCATTTGCTTGGCTCAACGAAGTCATGATCTCGCGGTAATCGTCATACGCCCAGCGGGGGTAGAAAAAATTATAGCGGATGTCGCTGTTCGCGCCCGAACTTATTAACATCGGCTCATTTACGAGCAGCATGGGTGTCTCGCCCACCAAATTGAACCCCGCTTCCAACGCGTTGATGGCAAGTTGGTCTTCGGTCAGCGGCGCGGTTAGGTCGTGATAACTTTCGTCCGCTTCGAAATCGGTTTGCGCCTTTTCATAATCGGACGGATAGACCTGGTCAATGCCCGTCGCCGCCCACATCACGCCGTAGATTTGCAGGCGGAAGAAGTCCGCCCATGCGCGACGGTCGCCAATGAAGGTTTTACCCCAGAACGATTTGACTTCGAAATTGGGATCGTTCGCCTCGACTCTTAACTGGTAGTTGGTCGCCAGTTCCCGAATTTTTTCCTCGTTGTGAGCCACCAGCGGCGTGGACGTTTGCTTCTCCAGCGGGAACGCGTCGAGCGTGGTCATCCAGATGATGAGGTCAGGGTCGTATTGCTTTGCGTACGAAAGCAGCATCACATCTTTAGTCAATGAGATGGTCGGGTACCCCAAGTTATACGCGCGGACATTTTTTCCGCAGGCGTTGAGCTTGGCTTGGTTCAATTGCCCCGCGAGCGTTTCTTCGGGCTTGAGCAGCGTCCCCCACACAGACGAATCTCCAACAATGATGACACGGAATTCATCGTCCGCTTTGGGTGTGCCGTGAATAACGTGCGAGGCAAACATCGCATCGAGGTCGAAGAGGCTGAGGTTGTAGGATTGTTTTGGATTCTCGCCGAAGGGCAATCGCTCCCGCCCTGGGTAGAGGACGTTGTATAGCGAGAATTGTCCAACCTGCGGCTGCCATGCGGCAATGACGAGGTTGAAGAGGACGAACAAGAGCAGTCCCTTGATGAGGACGTTGAGGGGTTTGGTTTCTTGATTCATAAGAGTTTCATGTCATTGCGAGGGCGCTCTTGCTCTTTGCCCGAAGCAATCTCCTGATAATTGTGAGGTTGCTTCGTCGGGAAGATCACCCTCCTCGCAACGACATTAATGGACTCCAAACAATTTCAAAATCACTTGCCATGAAATAGCAGGCGATGATAATGCAAAGAATATCCAGCCAATGACGACGAAATGAAAGGTGAACAAAATGCCACTGATATTGAGCGCGGCTTGTCTTGTTGGCGTCGTCGCCCATGCGGCGGCTTTGACTTTGGTCATATCATTCCAGCGGTTGTGGATGAAGAGTCCCAGCCCGTGCCATAAGCCCCAGAGGGTGAAGTTCCAGGTCACGCCGTGCCAGAAGCCGATCAGCAGCATGGTGGCGACTTGGGTCAGCAGAATCATCATCGGGATAGAAAGCGGTTTCTGCCAAGACCTGAGCCAGCGGGTGATGGGATTAAAGAAGTAAGCGCGGAACCACTGCGTGAGAGTCATGTGCCAGTTGTTCCAGAATTGAGTCAGGTTGGGTTTGAGGTAGGGCGAGGCGAAATTTTCAGGGAGTTTGATTCCGAGCAGCTGCGCGATGCCGAGAGCAATGTCGGTGTAGCCGCTGAAGTCGAAGTAAATTTGAAAGGCGTAGGCATAGACGATGACCCACATCCAAAACGTCGAGGTGACTTGGGTTGCGTTGGTGTCGTTCAGGGCAATGAGCGCCAGCGCATCCGCGATGACGAATTTTTTGAATAAGCCGAGGAGTAGGCGTTGACCTGCGGAATAGAAGGTTTCAAGATTCAGACCTGCAAAGGGAGCGCGCAAGTCTTTGATGAAACGTTCGAGGCGGTCAATGGGACCGGCGGCGAAGGCGGGGAAGAAGATGACATAGGTGATGAACTCGCCCACGTCTACGGAGGGGAAGCGACCGGATTGTTTATCACGGATAGTGTGGATGAGACGAAAAGCGACGTAGGAGAATCCCAGCCAACGAAAGTCATTCGCAGAGACGTTGGTCAGTGATTGACCGGAGAGTGTGCGAAGGAAAGATGCGAGCCAGAGAGATAGGTCGGGAATTTTGATGAGTAGAAAAAGCCCGATGGTTAGAACCAGAACCACCGTTAAGAAAGAAGCGCTGAAACGTGTCAGACGAGATAAAACTATCAGCGTCAGTCCAGTCACCAAAAAGATGAGGAGAGTCGTTTCGAGTTGGGGCGGGCGTGAGGCGGTGAGGAGTTGAAAGTCTGTGGAGAGGAAGCGGGTGAGGTTGAGGAGTAGGACGACGCCAGCGACGACGGCGAGGATGATGATGTTTTTGCGTTGCTTGCGGGTTTCGTCGTCGGCGGTGATGAACCAGGTGAGGACGACGAGGACGAGTGTGGCGAGGGGAGTGAAGAAGTCGGCGCCGCGGATGGGGAGGGCGGGTTGCAGCCAGAAGATGACGACGACGCTGGCGATGAGCATGAACCACGTTCTGCCATGGGTGCGGAAGGTCGTTGCCCAGAGGAGCGAGGCGGCGGCGAGAATCAGGATGTTTTCAAGCGCCATTTAGAAGCCTTGATAGATCCACGTCGGGCTCGAGTCTGCGGTGAAGATGACGAGGGCGATGAGGATGAGGCAGAGGAGGAGGGCGAGGAGGTTTTCGCGGGTGAAGATTTGTTTCATGTTTTTTAACCACGAAGGGTCACAAAGGTACACGAAGGAAGAGCTTTAAAACCTTAGTGACACTTCGTGACCCTTTGTGGTAAATGTTTTTAACGTACGCCGCAGACGAGCCAGTCCCCGTCTTGTTCGATGACTTCGTAGGTGCGGTCGGCGAGGTCGAGGGATTGAGGTTCGCCGTTGTAGCTCATGTTGAGCATGCCCGTGCAGTCGACGAGGGTTTTGTCGCCATCTGCCCCAGATTCGGCACAGGACATTTCGTCTATGGTGACTTCGACGAGGGCGAAGGAGTCGAGCTCGATCAGGGCGTCATCTTCCCAGTCGGCGCAGGAGTTGGAGATGAGGGCGGCTTGGTCTTTGCTTGCAAGGGCGGTGATGTAGCCTTCAACGGCGGTGGTTGCTCCGCCCGAAGCGGATGCGCCGCAGGCGGAAAGGAGAATGCTCAGGGCGAGCATGAGAATAGTGAGTTTGGTGCGCACAGGTTCCTCCATGGGTTAATTACGTCATTGCGAGCGGCGCCTCGCGCCACGAAGCAATCCCCAAGCGTATTCATGAGATTGCTTCGGGCTTCGCCCTCGCAATGACGGATACGAGGGCGGATTATAGCATGGAGGGATATAGGGGAATTTCGATGGGTTTATAATCTTTGAAAATACAAAGGAGGTTTCCATGAAGGCAATTACTGTTCGTCAACCATGGGCATGGGCAATTATCCATGCCGGAAAAGATGTCGAAAACCGAAGCTGGAAAACAAACTTACGCGGCAAAGTTGCAATTCATGCTGGTGCAGGAATGACCCGGGCAGAATATGAAGAGGGGTGCAAAAGTATTCTCAGACGTAAACCTAAAATCAAAATACCTGCATATGAAGAAATGGTAAGAGGTGCAATAATTGGTACAGTTGAGATCGTGGACTGTGTTGAAAAACCCAACTCCTCCTGGCATGCTAAAGGACTAATCGGATTTGTTTTGGCGCGTCCTAAGAAATTGCCCAAGCCAATTCCATGTAAAGGCGCTTTGAATTTTTGGAATGTCCCTAAAAGCATCGAAACTCGCATAACAAAGCCAAAATAACATCCCCTGACTTATTTCCCGCCCCGAATATCCATCCACGAATGGGTCGCGAATGCACGAATATGGGCGGACTCCATTCGTTCATTCGTGGTTTTATTCGTGGACGGTTTTTATAGCCTTCTGACTCTTCGCCAAAATCATCTTCCCCAACAACTCCGTCTTCGGAACTTCCATCTGCATAGAATTGGCAATGCGCGCAATTTCAAGGTTAAGCGACTCGATCTCGGTTTTCCTGCCTGCTTGAATATCCTGCAACGTGGAGATGAGTTGACCGTCTGACCGTTTGCTGATGGCAAGGAGCTGCTCCATGATCTCGGCTTGGGTCAGGTTGACCTGCAACTTTCCCATCAACATCACACATTCCCGAATAACTTCCGCAGCCATTTCGCGGACGCTTTCATCGCGGATGAAAATGCCATTATCCACTTCGAGCAAGGGACAGATCGAATTGAACACGGCATTGATGATGGCTTTTTTCCAGACCTCGCGTTGAATATCCGCTTCGGCGCGGAAGGGGAATCCGTCTGTGTGCAAGGCGGAGATGCAATGGTTGAGTCCCGCCTCGTCGCCACGGATGATTCCAATCGGGGAGGCTGTGATCGGACGGAAGCGAAATTCATTTTCGGAAGCCGCCTGACTGGTCGCATAGAGAACGCAGCGATAGACCTGAGAAAAGTCCGCGTTTAGGAAGGGTGTTTCGACGCCGACTCCGTTTTGGAGGAGGATGATCGGTGAGTCCGCGGTCTTTCCCCGCAGTTGAGCGGCAATAGATTCATTGGCATAGGATTTGGCGGTGATGACGAGAATCCCTTCGAGGCGGGGAAGTTTCGATAAGGAAATCGTTTCGATGGAGGCTTTGATCTGGTTTTCCGCCATACCTACAGTGACTTGAATCATAGTCTTGTCGATATCGTCCCTGCTGGTGCGGACTGCGATCACTTTCTTCCCTGCATGAACGAGGTTTGCGGCGAGTGCGAAGCCGATGGTCCCTGAACCGAGAATGTATATGGTTTCCATGATTTGTCCTTTAGCACAATGATAAAACACGTTTATGCTTGGATCAATCTCCTTCTTGAAACAACCATCCCCGAATACCCTCCGGGTATGATGTGGGTCACGAATGCACGAATATGGGCGGGCTCCATTCGTTCATTCGTAGGTTTATTCATGGATGGTTTCTCTCCATAAAACAACCACTCCCATCAATTCGGGGTAAACTACCCAACAAAGCGGTTACCAAACTACCTCTGGAGTCTTCCATGAACAACCTCATTGCCCTGATCCTCACCTTTGCCCTTTCCCTCATCTTCCTCCGCTCCATGGACTTCATCGCCCATCGCGGGTGGATGGATAGCAAACTCAGCCGCAAGGTCATTCACATTGGCACAGGTCCGCTGTTTGTGCTGTGCTGGTTTCTGTTCAACGACGACCCGTCCGCGCGGTGGCTGGCGGCGTTGGTGCCGTTTGCCATCACGGCGCAGTTCGCGTTGATCGGCTTGGGCGTGATCAAAGACGAAGCCTCGGTCAAAGCCATGTCCCGCACGGGCGACCCGAGGGAGATTCTGCGCGGTCCGCTGTATTACGGGATCATGTTCGTGGCGCTGACCATCGTCTATTGGAAAGATTCCCCCATCGGCATCATTGCTCTGATGATGATGTGCGGCGGCGATGGCATTGCCGATATCGTCGGCAGGAAGTTCGCTTCGGCGAGACTGCCCTGGAGCAGGGACAAATCTGTGGCGGGGACGGCAAGCGTCTTTCTTGGGGGATGGCTGATGTCTGCGGCGATGATTTTTATCTATGTGACGGCGGGGGTCTTCGAAGGAACGATTGCCAATTACCTTTTACCCATTACCGCCATTTCATTGGTGGGTGCGCTGGTCGAGTCGCTGCATTACAAGGATATTGACAACATCAGCATGACGCTTGCCTCCGCACTCATGGGACATTGGTTCTTTTAGGATAAGTTCCTTCACCCTCTCCAAAATGATGTCATTGCGAGGGTGGTTTTCCCGAAGCAACGGCATGAGGGAGAAGGAACTGCATAACGTGAGTTAATCGGTAAAAATTTCTTTTAATCCCTCGGCAACCAGTTGGGTGAAGAGGATTTTGCCTTCCTCGTTCAGATGGACAACGTCGCGGAAGAGGTCGCGGGTGAAGCGCGGGTCGTCGCCGAAATCGAGCAGGTACGCATCCTGTTCTTTCAAGTAGGTTCGCAGTGATTCGAGATATTCTGCCAGCCTGGAATCACTGGCTGAGTCGGCGGTCTCCACCTTGATGCGGACAAAAACCAGTTTGATGCCGTTCTCCTGTGCGATGCGAATCATCTCCGGCAGGTAGGAATCGCCGACCTGCGAAGCGAAATCCAGCCGCTCCGGGGTGTAGAGATACGACTCCGCCGCGCCGACCGCATCCACGAGGGCTTGGGGTTCGAGGTCTGCGCCGGCGAAGATGTCGCCGAGGGAGTAGTCCACGCAGTTTTTGTCGCAGCCGAATATGGGCGGGAGGAGGTAGCGGATGCCTGCGTCAATGCGGCTGCGGATTTGCGTGCGAGTCACATAGAGCGGGAAATATTTTTCGGCGGCGCGTTCCAGCGGGTTCATCAGATTGACGAACGATTTTTGGATGAAAAGCGGCTCGTTGCGGCGCGCGTATTCGTCCACCAGTTCAAAGTAACTGCCGTGGACGCGGTATCCCGGCGCGGTCAGGATGGAGTCGCGGAAGACGATCAAAACGTATTCGGGTTTGTAGGTTGACTCGGCGATGTTGTTCTTCAGGATGAGGTACCAAAGCGCGGATGCCGAGCCGGGGATGGCGATCTTGTAAACGGACTTTCCGGTTTGTTCTGCCAGCGCTTCGGTATCCAGACCGAGTTCGAGGGTCGAGTCGCCCATGACGACGATTTGCGGCTGGCGCTCCTCCAGGTATTTCAGATGGTCAGTGCGGACGCGCCGGTCGGTGACGGGACCCGGTTCGCGGGGAAAGGTCAGGTCGTAGGAGGGCGGGAGCAGAATCGAAGCGACGATCAGGAGGATGGTCAGGATCAGCCCGAATTTAAGAAAGAAGCGCATGTCGGTCCCTAAAACTGGAAGTAGATGAAGTCCGAATTCGTCGAGTTGACGTAAATCACAATCAGGGCGGCGGCGATGGCGTAAAAGGCGGCTTGGAGCCAGGTGCCTTTGGCGTGTTGGTCAATGAGGTGGTTCACCAACAACGGAATGGAGTACGCCAGCGCAGCCGTAAAGGTGATGAGGGCAAGCACGAATTCGCTCCGGCTTGGGATGAACGGCGAGTGGATGAAAATGTTGACCAGCCAGTCGAGCGACGGCGCGCGGAACATCATCCAGCCGAAGACGATGAAGGCAAACATCGCCAGCCAGGCGAAGAAGGTCGTGATTTTGGAGGCGGGCTTCCAGTCGCCGCGGATGCCGATGAGCTGGTAGGCGGCGATGAGCGCGCCGTAATACAAACCCCAGACGACGAAGTTCAACCCCGCGCCGTGCCACAGCCCGCTGACGAACATGGTCGCCAGCGGCGGGATGGACATGGCGAGTTTTTCGTTCAGTTTGAAGCGCAGTAAAGCGCGGCGGATGGGGAAGAAGACGTAATCCCTGAGCCAGGTCGAGAGGCTGATGTGCCAGCGGTTCCAAAAGTCGGTGGGGGTGAGGGAAAGGTAAGGCTGGCGGAAGTTTTCGACGGTGTTGAAACCCAGCAGAAATGCGATGCCGCGCGAAAGGTCGGTGTAGGCGGAGAAGTCGGCGAGGATCTGCAGGGTATAGCCAAGCGCTCCGCTCAACAACAACAGACCCGACGGCTGGGCAAACCCAAAGACGCGGTCCACCAGGATCTGCACGCTGTTGGCGACGACCAGTTTTTTGAAGAAGCCCATCAGGATCAAAGGAAAGGCTTGCGCAAGGTTTTCGGTCTTCCAACGGCGTGCGGCTTCGAATTGCGGCAGCAAATTTTGCGGGCGGTCAATGGGACCCGCGACAATCTGCGGGAAGAAGGAAACGTACAAGGCAAAGTCCACGAGCGAATGGGTCGGTTTGAGCGTCCCGCGCGAAACATCCAGCATGTAGCCCAGTTTTTTCAGCGTGAAGAAGGAAAGCCCGGCGGGGAGCAGGATGCTCGCCAGGAACAGGTCCGGCTCGACGCCGAGCGCGGTGAGAAACGCAATGACATCGTCCGCGAAAAAGTTGTAATACTTGAAGAAGGCGAGTACGCCCAAATTGAGGAACAGGCTGAGCCAAAGGAAAGAACGCCTGCGTTCGGGCTGGAATGCCATGCCGCGCGCAAGCGCGAAATCCGCGAGGGTGGATGCGCCCAGCAAAACGGCATACCAAACCTGTAACGAGCCGTAAAAATAATAACCCGCCGCCAGCAAAAGCAGGTTTTGCCAGCGGCGTTCGCGCACCGTCCAGTAGAGAACAAAGACGATGAAAAAGAAAAGCAGAAAGTCGTAACTGGTGAACGCCATGCCCTACTGTTCCGATTTCTCCTCCGAGATCTTCATCACCCGAAACGCCTCCGCATATTCGAACTCCTTGTCCTTTGCGTCTTCCCTCGCCCAGTCGCGCATCCACTTAGCGACCTCTTCCACGTTGACCTGGCTGGCATGTTTGCCCAGCGCTTCGATTTTGATCTCGATGGTCCCGCTGATGTCCACCCACGTATCGGGATTTTCCACACCGTGAACGTACAGCCGTTTGACGTTGTGCGGTTCATACCCCGCTGTGAGCAGGTCGGTGAAAATGAGCCTTGTCCCCGCCGAAGGGAAGACCGCCTCGCAGGCGGCTTGCGCCGCGGCGCGATGGTCGGGGTGATTGACGTACTCATTGCCGTAGAACCACGCTTCGGGATTGCCCGCCAGCACCACATCGGGCTTGTATTGGCGGATGAGCCGTGTCAGGTCTTTTCGCAGTTGGATGGTCGGTTCGAGTTCGCCGTCGGGGTAGCGCAGGAAAACCGTCTGCTTCACCCCAAGCGCCTCATTGGCAGACAGCTGCTCGGTCTCGCGGAGGCGAGCCAGTTCGGGCTTGTACTCCGCTCCCCTGCTTGGGTCGTTCGAGCCGGAATCCCCGCTGGTGATAACGACGGAGATGATCTCACAACCGGCGCGCGACCATTTGGCGAGCGTCCCGCCGATGGAAAATTCCTGGTCGTCGGGGTGGGCATGGATGCTCATGGCAATTTTGGGGATGTACTCGTCACTCATAAAATTTGTTTTCTCCTATCAAGACCTTGTTTTTTTCGGTTCTTTGGGTTTAAGTGAGGTAAAAACCCGCATTACCACAGAGCGCACAGAAATCACAAAGTTTTTTACGGCTCCTCTCTGTGAACTTCGTGATCTCCGTGGTGAGAATTACGGACAACCCCCCGCCTAACCCAAAAGAGCCGTTTTTTATCCTGGAGAAAAAGGTCTCTTGAAGGCGTAGATGGTAATGTCCGTGCCGTGCACGGGGCTTTGCTCCACACAGTGAAAGCCGAAATGCTCGTAAAACGTCAGGTTGACATTGTTCATGGTCTCAAGGTAGGTGAAGACTTTTCGTTCATCCGCCATGCGCAGGAAGGGACGGATGAGCGCGGAGGAGAGTCCCTGTCCGCGGGCGGAGGGGAGCACGCCGACATAATCCAGGTAAAAGTGCGGCTGGGATACATGTTTGGCATGAAGCGCCCGGATGCGCCTCATGATGGGCCGCGTTTTCAAGTAACCGATCGGATACACGGTGAAAAGGAGGGGAATGAACCTCCACCATGATTTGAGCCGGAGGGAGAGGGCTTCCTGTTCGGGAAACTTCCAAAACGCCACGCCTTGCAAGGGGCTGCCAACCCCATATCCGCGACCGTGTTGGATGGCCTGTTCCGCATAGATACGAAAGAACTTCACCAGGGTCTTGACGCGCGTCCGTTGCAACGGATACATATACGTCATGAACGGATTGTCTTCAAAGGCAATAGCAATGACCTGCGCCGCCTGCTCCACGTCCGCCAGGGTCAACAGCCTGGGGTGGGAAATTGTCATGGGTTGGATTGTACAACACAATCCAGTTTGTAGTAAAATAGAACTGATTTTCTAGTTTCTCCCCCATTTCACCCAACCCGTCATACTGAGCGAAAGAACCAGTGCGGCGAGCGTTTCTTCGCGCATTCGAAGGTCTTTACCGCCGTCCAGCGTGACACAATTGCGGCCCTTAAAGTGCGAGAGCCAGGGTTCGCCTGTGCCCTGGCTCTCTTACAAAGGAGGAGAAGAGAATCTGTTACGTCCGCAAATGTAACATGCCCCGCCGAAAGGCGCTTGACGCAATCCCTACGTTTGATGCACGGAAACGCAACGATGGAGATTACAATTTTTTAAGGAGAATCATGTCCGCTACACTTGCCATCGAAACCCGAAACCTGGGTCGCATTTACAAACTGCGCGGCAGCCGGAAGGAAACGCGCAAGGAACTCATCGCCTTGCAGGATGTGAATTTGACCGTCGAACGCGGCGAACTGTTCGGATTGCTCGGTCCGAACGGCGCCGGCAAAACCACGCTGATCAAAGTCCTGACCACGCTTCTTTCCCCGACTTCGGGCTGGGCGCGCGTAGCGGGAGCCGATGTCACCACCGAGCCGCATCTGGTGCGCCCGAAGATCAACATGGTTTCGGGCGGCGAGTCTTCGGGGTATGGCTTGCTGACCGTGCGCGAAAACCTGTGGATGTTCTCGCAGTTCTACGGCGTACCGTCGAAGGAAGCCAACGAGCGCATCGAAGCATTGCTGGAAATGGTCGGCATGAAGGACAGGATGCACACGAAATCGTCCGACCTCTCGACGGGCTTGCGCCAGAAGATGAACATCGTGCGCGGATTCCTGACCGACCCCGAAGTTCTCTTTCTCGATGAGCCGACTCTCGGTCTGGATGTGGGCGCGTCGCGCGATGTCCGCAAGTTCATCATCGAATGGCTGAAAGCGGACAAGACCCGCACGCTCCTGCTGACCACGCATTACATGGTCGAAGCCGACGAGTTGTGCGACCGCGTCGCCATCATCAACAAGGGACGGGTGCTGGCGTGCGACACGCCGTCCGCGCTGAAACAGAGACTGCAAAAGGATGCGCTGTTCGAGATTCAGACGAGTCCGCTCAACGGGTTGAACCAGCAAATTTTGCTGGACCAGCCCGAAGTCACGAAAGCGGCGATCTCGGAGACGGAGACGGGCGCGAAGTTGAGTCTGGGTCTGGTCGAAGAATCCGCTTTGGCGCGGGTCATCAATCTCTTCACGCAAAAGGATGTAAAGGTCATGAGCCTGAGCAAGCGCGAATCCACACTCGAAGATGTGTTCGTTGATCTCGTGGGGCGCAGTATGGCGGAGGAGGAATCCAGTGAAACCGCGCAGCGCAACGCGAGATAGCATCTCGCGCAACCGAGGAGAAATCTAGTGAAACCGCGCAGCGTAACGCGAGATAGCATCTCGCGCAACCGAGGAGGAATCCAATGAAACCGCGCAGCGTAACGCGAGATAGTATCTCGCGCAACCGAGGAGGAATCCAATGAAACCCAGTAATGCGAAATTCATTTCGCGTGAAAGCGAAATAAATCTCGCTGTACAGAAGAAATATTCCCGCAAAGATACAGGCTGGCGGTTGTTTTTGAAGACCATCATCGCGCGTGCCTACCCGCGCATCGTCGGGCAGCAGCGCGAGATTTCGTGGATGGTTTTTGACGTGATTATGCCGATGCTGATGGTCATTTCCTACGTGCTGGTCTATCGCGCGTTGAATGCGCCCGAAGAGTATATCGGCTTCGTGGTGATGGGCGGCGCGATGACCGCATTCTGGATGAACATTTTGTGGAGCATGTCCAGCCAGTTGTATTGGGAAAAGGAGCAGGGCAATCTCGCTTTGTACATCATGGCGCCGAACTCGATGATGGCGATCCTGCTCGGCATGGCGCTGGGCGGAATGCTGGCAACGGCGATGCGCGCGCTGGCGGTGACATTGCTCGGCATCTTCCTCTTCGGCGTGACCTATACCGTGTCGAGTTACCTGCAGCTGTTTCTCGTCTTCCTGCTGGCGATGGCGGCGCTTTACGGCATGGGGATGATGATGGCTTCGGCGTTTTTGCTCTTTGGGCGCGAAGCCTGGCACATGGCGAACCTGGCGCAGGAGCCGATCTTCCTCGCTTCGGGCTTTTACTTCCCAATCAAGTCGCTGCCGTTTTGGGTGGCGGCGGGCGCGTCGGTGATTCCGCTCACGCTCGGCATGGACGCGATGTGGCAGCTGGTCTTCCCGACGGGGTTTCAGTTCGGCTTCTTGAGCGTGCAGCTGGAAATCCTGATCCTTGCGATTCTTTCGGTGGTGTTCATTGTGACGGCAAAGATTCTGCTGGCGCACATCGAGAAATTGGCGGTGAGGGAGGGAAGGATTACGGAGAGTCGGAGATAGTTTTAACCACGAAGGGGCACAAAGGCACACAAAGGTTTTCCTTTGTGTTTATGTCCTTTGTGGTGAGAAAAGAGACCTTATGCAAACAACAACTTCATGGCGTTCGTTCCGCATGGCAGCGTGGCTGGGCTGGCTGATCGAATCCAACTGGACCGACCCGTTCCTGTTCGCGGTGTATTCCATCGTCAAGCCGATTTCGGGCGCGGCGATCCTGGTCATCATGTACGGCATCATCACGCAGGGAAATTACGACAGCGCGCTGTTCCCCTACATTTACCTGGGCAACGCCTTTTACATCTACGTCGGCGCGGTAATGACGGGCGTCTCCTGGGCGGTGGTGGACGACCGCGAGCATTACAAGACGCTGAAATACATGTACATTGCGCCGATCCACATCCCGCTTTATTTGCTTGGGCGCGGGGTGGCGCGCTTCATCACGGGTTCGATTGCGGTCTTCATCACCATCGCGGCGGGAATCTTGTTCCTGAACGTGAAAATCAACTTTGCGGAAGTGGACTGGCTGTTGTTCATCGTGACCCTCATCGTCGGCGTGGTGATGCTGGCGCTGCTGGGCTTGCTGTTGGCTGGTATTACACTGACAGTCGCCCGCCACGAAGGCTTCATCGGCGAAGCGACGGCGGGAGCGTTGTACATTTTCAGCGGCGCGGTCTTCCCGCTGGATGTGCTGCCCGAATGGCTGCGCCCCATCGGTTACTTCATGCCGACCACCTACTGGCTGGAACTGCTTCGACGTTCACTCGTTGGGAATGTGGCGCAGGCATTTCCGACACTGGCGAACTTCAGCAACGTGGAAATCCTCGGCGTGATGCTGGGATTGAGCGTGTTCTTCGGCGTGGTCAGCGTGTACGTGTTCCGCTGGTGCGACGCCCGCGCGCGGGAACTCGGCTTGATTGACCGGACGACGAATTATTGATCCACTGCCGGGGTTTTCGAATTTTCGAAAACCTGAAGGTCTTACAATCCAATTCGGGCGAGTCGAAACCAGGAATGTCTCACCTGCGGAGGCACAAAGAAAAACACTTAAAAGTCGAAGAAGCAATTAAAATGGGCAAAGGAAGGAGCCTGGTCCATTACCATCGTAAAAGCAGCAAGGTAATGCACTGCCCAAAACACTCATGAACGCCAGAAATAAAACGACTCCATCCCTTGAACTCCTTCAATTGCTGGTAGGTGGTTGGGTTCAGTTCGACCGCAATGGGATGATTCTTGGGGCTAATACTTACACAAAGCAATTGCTCGGGCACCAAAGCGATACGGACTTGAGCGGCATAAATTTTTGGGATCTAATTTGTGACGCCTCGAAGCGCACCCAGCTGCGTTCCGCTTTGGAGAGATTTCGCAGGGCATTCGACGCCGGAGTTGAACTGAATTGCGTCAACGCGAATCATGTCTGGGTCAAGCTTATTTTATACTCCCCAACGCCCGTGGATGACAGCGAGCTTGTATTTGAATGTGTGTTGGAGGAAATTACCGAGCTGGTCATCCTGCGCAGGGAACACAACCTGCAAAAAAATGTCATTCAAAAGCAGCGCAGGCTGATGGACGCGCTTGGGAGGATCATCCTGTTTGCCAGCGTATTCCAAGACCTTAATTCATTGTTGACGCTTACCTGCAGTGAGGCGGTTGATTTGTTCGGAATGAGTTCCGCGCAGGTATGGCTTCAGGGGGAGAATAATCTGGTCGGGCTAATGTCTTATGGGGAAATAAAAGAAGACATCAAAGGGATGGAAATTCCAGACACTGCAACTGACAACGTAAGTATTCAAGCGCTGAGCGGAAAAATTCCTGTATTTACAACCAGCACCCATATGGACGCTCGCTCTGACCGAATAGTCAACAGGGTCATTCTGGCAACGCCATTGCTGACCGCCAGCAAAGCAGTGGGCGTTCTGGTGCTAATGGACGAAAGAACGGATCATAGTTTTAGCGGCGATGATCTGGAAGTGTCGCTCCAGTTTGGTCACCAAATTGCAAAAGCCATCGAAACCTCCCAAATGGTGCACGACCTGCAGGACCTAAACCAAAGGATTACCGTCGCCTACGATGCAACCCTCGCGGGGTGGGCGCGGGCGTTGGAACTAAGGGATTTTGAAACAGAAGGACATACCCAAAGGGTGTCCAAAATAGCCAGAGAGTTAGCCCAACTATGTGGAATGAACGATGAAGCATTAACTCAAATCTACCGCGGCGCATTGCTGCACGATGTGGGGAAAATGGGTATACCGGACAGCATCCTGCTTAAGCCGGGACCGCTTTCAACACTTGAGTCGGAAATCATGCGCCGACACCCGACCTACGCATATGAGATGCTTAAATCAATCGAGTATCTCCGCCCATCATTGGAAATCCCCCTCTACCATCATGAAAAATGGGACGGAAGCGGCTACCCTGCGGGACTGAAGGGGGAAGAAATTCCCCTGTCTGCCCGTATCTTCGCAATCGTTGATGTTTGGGATGCGCTGACATCGGATCGCCCATATCGGCCTGCCTTGGACAAAGAAAAGGCTTTGCAATACATCATGGAAAACAGCGGGAAGCATTTCGACCCCCATATCGTGGAAAAATTCCTATTGCTTGTTGATAATCACTAGATGAATAGATGTCCTGGAAAACCCGATTTCCGCCCTGCCCAGGCGTCCTATCATGGCAGCAGGAGCAGGTGTAAAATGGGTTCAATCAATCAGTTTGTAGACCGGGACAGGCTCTTGAATCCCTTTTACTTCAAAGTGTCCATGGAACTCATATTTGTACGGTTGATTGGTGAGTTCGAGGGTGGTCCTTCCAAATAACGCCTCACCTGCCCCTGCCAGTTGCTGAAAACGATAGGCGATATTTGTGGTTGTTCCAATGGCAGAATAGTCCATGGCGCGGTGCGAACCGACATTCCCCGTCATGGCGTGACCTGAATTAACTCCCACGCCGAACCTTACATTTCCGCCCAAGCCGGGCAGCCTTGCGATCTGTCGTGCGCTGTCCAATGCATGGGAGGCATGGTGGGGTTGGTGCAGAGGGGCATTGAAAATTGACATAAATCCATCCCCCATCAATTGGTTGATCGTCGCACCATTGCCGTTCAAAATTTCGAAGGCTTGGGTGAGCAATTGATTCAGACTCGCCAGGGCGTCTTCGGGGGAATGGCTCTCGGCCCATGCGGTATAGCCCCTCAGATCTGCAAAGAGAATGGTAACCATTCGAATCTCTCCGCCCAACCTTGCTGTATTTTTCTTCAAGAGGTCATCCACCACCGCGGTCGGTACGAATGTTCTTAAAAGCCGGTCTATCTTTTTGTGAGACCTTTCCAACTCTACAGATACGATTTCCAATTCGTTTCGCTGCTGGGTGATTTGCTGTTCCAGTTCGCCTGAAGAGGTGGTGTCACGCAGCACCACTATCCAGCCGTCACGAAATGACTTCACCCGCAGGCTGACATATCCCGGCTTTCCATTCAGGTTCGGGCGAAAGATGCGCCCGATATACAGTTCATCCATCTCCCGTTCTTTAATGGACACAAACGCCGCTTTCATACCGACCAGTTCGGGAAACAGATCCGAGACATGCCGGTTTAGTAATACTTGAGGAAGATTTTGTGGAAGGAGAAAGGCGCGCAGATCAGGGCTGTGATCTTCCAGTAATCCTTTTGCGTTAAATATTCCAATCCCAAAACTTTCATGGAAGATATATTCGAGAAACTCCTTGGATGTTTTCCAGATCATCGAATATCAACCATGGTTTGGGCAAGCGCTCGAAATGCAGCGTCTACGTTTTTTCCAGTTTTTGCGCTGGTCAGGAAATACGGCAACCCCGTTTTCTGCGCCAATTCTATAACTTTCAGTTTTGACCTATGGACCGAGTCGAACAAATCAGACTTATTGCCAAGGATGACGACCCTCGCAGCAGGGCAATCTCCCCTTAATCTTTCAAGATATCCCATTAATGATTCGCGCGTGTTCTCACGAGAAAGGTCACACACCAAAAAAGCGCCTGAAGCCCCGCTTAGGTAACTTGTATGATTTCCGTTGAATTTATCTCTGCCGGAAAGGTCCCATACGATCAACCGCACCTTTGCGTTGGGCTCAGTCTCAACTTCTTTTTGCGAAATTGTGACCCCGATCGTGCCTAGGTATTTTTCTTCGAAACTGCTGTGGACGAAACGCTGAACCAAGCTGGTTTTCCCAACTCCGAAATCCCCAAGTATGCACACCTTTTTTAGAAAGGTCGCATTTAGCATGGCTTAGGCACCTTATTATTGATTATTGGAAGCCAAATGAAAAACCACCAGAAATCACAAATATAATAGCATATCTGAGTTACAATGAATACTAATAAAAGTCATATAATTAGTACCTATATAAAATCCAACAATCATCTGTAATTAGCATATATGGGCGTGACAACCGTTTTTTTGCCTTTGCGCCCCATATTTGTGGGGTAAGGTCGTCTGTCCAAGCTACGAGAACTTTTCAATCTGACAGCCGGGCAAGTCCGAATCATACTCCAATTTGTCTGACAAATACGGCTTTATGAGAAAACCTTCATGGTCCGGGTCAGTGATACGGAACCAGATCGCCATTCCACGTGATGGATAGCGATGGACGGCGATTGGGTTCAGATTTCACAGGTGTCTGAAACTGGAGCAGCGTTCACCGGCTGAACGCTGGTCGCTGGAACAAGCTGTTTGCGTTCATGCCCAACCATGTCATCATGCCTGCTTCGAATTTGTGAGCTGCATTCAGCGGCAACGAATCCGTCATGAGTAGATTCTTATGCGTCATGTACAATTGTCCAGAATCGTTCTGACCATAATCTGACAATACATGCTGCAACCTGGGGCTACTCCCGTATAGAGGCACAAAATGAACAACATCTCCTCATTAATACTGCGGGGCGTTTCATATTTTCGTCGTTGGTTGGCTCCGCCAATCTTTACGGATGAGGAAAAGACATGGACAGCCTCCTTAATGAATTCACTGATCCTTGCCATCGTCGTGTCTTCCCTTGCTGGCATGGCTGTGCAAATTGTCCCGGATGTAATAAATCCCCGCAACGTACCTGTCGGTTTGATCGCCTGTGCCATGTTGCTGCTCATCCGGGCAGTCTCACGTACCGGACGATTACTGCTTGCCACAACATTACTTTGTACGTTTCTTCTGATCGGCATCGGTCTGACCATTTACAATACTGGAACGGTAAGTTCGGTGGAAACTTCGGCGCTGATGGCTTGCGTGATCGTATCAATACTGCTCGCGGGTGCGCGCGTGGGGGCGGTCTTTGCCGGTTTGACCAGCGCGTTCGTATTCATCCTGGCACGCGCGGAATTGGACGGCATGCTTCCCTCATTGACACCAGCCTCCAACCCCATAAACCAGTGGATTGTTTTCACCGCACTCGTTCTGTTTTTCTGGGCAGTAATCAGCACGGCAAGGAACTCAATGACCGAATCTTTGGCGCACGCACGGCAGGAAAACCTGGCACGGCAGGATGCTGAGGAGAAACTTCTCGAACTCAAAGCGTCACTGGAACAGCGAATCGCGAAGCAGCTGCACGAACTCTCCGAATCAGAGACAAAATACCGCCTATTGACAGAACAATTGCCCGTGACTGTGTACCGCGACAGAGCAGACACCGGGAGAGGGAACATCTACTGCAGTCCGCAAATCGAAGTCCTGCTCGGTTACTCACCTCAAGAGTGGCAGGAAGGTCCAAAATTCCGACATGCGCTTATTTACCTCGAAGATTATGAAACGGCGAAAAGATTCCTGGATGATGTGATAGAAAAGGGCTTTTCGACCGGCGAATACCGCATGTTGCACAAGAACGGCAGCCTGGTCTGGGTTCGGGATGATGCCGTCCTGGTTCGAAACGAAGCGGGCAAACCATTGTTTGTGCAAGGCACCATGCTGAATATTACAGAGCAGAAACTGGAAGCGCAGCGCCGCCGCGAAGCAGAGGAGATGATTGGTCACGTGCTGGATAATTTGAACGAGGTGTTCTGGGTTACCGATGTGACACGTGGAAGGGAAATCTATATCAGCAAGGCTGCCAGCATGGTTTGGGGGAAGAGCCCGGAGGACCTGATGGACATCCCCAATGCCTTTCTCGATTCCGTACTGGAGGAGGATCGCCCGCTGGTAATGGACATGCTGGCAAGGCAGGCGCGCGGCGAAAGGACCGAAATGCAATACCGCATCCTCAAGCCGGATGGCTCCATCCGCTGGGTTTGGGACCGCAGTTTTCCTCTCTCTCTTGAAGAAGGTGGCAACTCGCGGGTTGCGGGGTTTGCCTCGGATATTACAGACCTCATCCACGCGCAGCAGGAGAAGGAAGCGCTTGCCAAAGAGTATCACGATCTGTTCGAGCAGTCGCCCGTTTCGCTGTGGGAAGAGGATTTTTCGGAAGTAAAGAAACTGTTGGACGGACTGGCAGAGCAGGGTGTGACCGATTATCCGCAATATTTCAAGGAACATCCGGAATTTGTCGAATTGTGCGTTGGGGCGGTGAAGGTCCTAAAGGTGAATGAAGCCACGATGCGTTTGTACAAAGCCAAAAGCAAGGCGGATGTGTTGAACAACTTCACGAGAATGTTCGACGATCAAAGTTTGATTGGTTTCAAATTTGAACTGCTCAACATATCACGGGGCAACCTGCAATTCAGCTGGATCGGCGAAACCCTTACGTTGACGGGCGAGCGGATGAACATACACATGCAATGGTCTGTCATGCCAGGGTATGAAGATACGCTATCGAGAGTACTGCTGTCCATCACAGATATTACCAGACAGATCGAGGCGCAGAACGTGCTGAAGCGCCAGGGCGAGGAATACAAGGCGCTGAGTCAAGTCGCCGTGGAACTGCTCGAGCGGCGCTCGCTGAACCAGCTTTTGCAGACAGCCGTGAATCAGGTGTCGTTTTTGTTGGATGCGCCTTTTGTCGAAATCACCTTGAAGGAAGGTGAATACCTGGTAGTGCGCGGTTTTACCAGCAATTTGTCGTTCCTTGACAAGAGCCCTGTGAGCCGCCAGGAGGCGAAACTGACGTGGCGGGCAGTTGACACCCGCGAACCGGTATTTATTGACAATTACTCCGAATGGAGCAAAAAACGCGAGATATATGACCCGCTTCAGATTCATGCGATTGCAATATTTCCCATTCTAAAAGGCGACGAGTGCCTTGGAACCCTTGATGTTTCACGAAGCAAGCCAGGCTATCTATTCACGGAACGCCAGAGACAGCTTGGCATGTGGTTTACTCAATTGCTGGCAGTGATTTTGGATAATATGCAATTGCTGGAAACCGCCAACCTGCGCGTCTCCGCTTTGAACGCCGCCGCCAACGCGATTATGATTACTGATCACACGGGTGTGGTCGAGTGGGTGAACTCGGCATTCATCTCGCTCACAGGATATACCCTGGAGGAAATGGCCGGGAATATACCTCTCAAATCAATGGCGAATAAAAGCGTTTCACGAGAGTTTTTAGAGGAAATGTACGCCTTTATCAGGGAGGGAAGGGTATGGAACGGGGAGATTCCCAGTCTGCGCAAGGATGGCACGGAATATATCCAGGAAACCACCATCACCCCGGTCATGAACGAGGCGGGCGAAATATCCCGTTTTATTGCCATCATGCAAGACGTAACGCCCCGCAAGGAGATGGAAAAGAAACTGGCGGAAAACGAGCAGCGCTATCGCTCTGTGGTGGAAGCAATGAGCGAAGGGATCGTGATGCATGACAAAGACGGCCGCATCATTGCCCATAACAAGGCAGCGGAGAGAATACTGGGGCTTTCTCACGACGAATTAATCGGCAGGACTTCCATTGACCCCCGTTGGCGCGCCATCCGTGCGGACGGAACGCCTTTCCCGGGCGAGGAACATCCCGCCATGCAAACCCTTAGAAATAGACAGCCCCAGCAGGGCGTTATCATGGGTGTTCACAAGCCGGATGGGATGTTGTCATGGTTATCAATCAACTCCCAGCCGATCATGGACGAGAACGACCCAAACCCAAAAGCTGTAGTGGCGACCTTTACCGATATTACGGAGAAAAAAGCGGCGGAGGAACTTCTGCGCGTGAGCGAAGAACGATACAGGTTGGTCACACAGATTACGATCCACTTGGTTTGGGACTGGGATTTGACCACCGATCAGGTTCTTTGGAATGCGGGGCTTCAAACCACATTCGGGCATCCCATTGATATAACCTCGCAAACCCACACCTGGAAGTTGTCCCACATTCACCCGGAAGATCGGGAAAAAGTGGAGGAGTCGATCCGTGAGGCACTGGAAGGCGGGTTGACGTTTTGGTCCAAGGAATACCAATTCCTCCGTGGAGACGGCACATGTGCTGACGTTCTCGATCGGGCTTATATTTTGCGAGACGCATCAGGCCAGCCGTACCGTATGCTGGGAGCAATGATTGATATTTCGGAACACAAACAGGCTGAAAATCAATTGCGGGCCAGCGAGGAGAGATACAGACTCCTTTATGAAAACATGGAGGATGTCGTATATCAGACGGATTACCATGGCGTCATCACGGTTATCAGTCCGTCGGTCACCCGGCAGGCGGGGTACTTACCAGAAGAGCTTGTGGGGAAGCACGCCAGCCTTTTTTATGAGTTCCCAGAGGAACTGGCCGCCCTGGATGCGCTGATCGTTTCGCACGGGTCGGTGAACGATTATGAGGCGCGCATCAAAAAAAAGGACGGGGAGGTGGTTCACGTTTCGATCACCGTGCGCACCATCTTCGCCAAGGATGGGACGCCCATCGGCACCGAAGGGATCATGCGCAACATTAACGAGCGAAAACGGGTGGAGGAACGCATTGTACAGATGAACGCTGAATTGGAGCAGCGCGTTATCGAACGCACGGCTGAAATCGAACAAACCAATCAGTACCTGTCTGCCCTGCTCGATACCTCGATTATATTGAACAAGAACCTGGATCTGGAAGACCTGCTGGATCGCATCCTGCTTCAAGCGAGAAAAATCATTCCCTGCCGGGCAATCAACCTGATGCTGATCGAAGGTGAGTACGCCTATATCGCCCGCAGACAGGGTTATAAAGGCTTGGAGGAAATCGAACGGAATTTGGTGAACTTCAAATTCCCCCTTGAATGGCCGACCTTCAACCAAATGCTAAAGACGGGTGAAAGCATATACATCCGCGATACCTTTACCGAACCGGGCTGGCAGAAGGTCCCCAATTCGGAATGGGTGCGGGCATACATAGGAACTCCTTTGAGCGTCGGCAAAAACATCATTGGGTTCCTCAATTTCAGTCATGATCAGCCTGACTTCTTTACCGAAAAAGACACCCAATTACTGAAAGCGTTCGCCAATCATGCCTCGATTGCCATTCAAAATTCCCGCCTGCTCGGGGAAATTACGGCCTCGCTCGCAAAGGAGAAGAATTTGCGTGACCGCCTGGTGCAAGCCGATAAACTCGCCGCATTGGGCAAGATGGTGGCGGTGATCGCGCACGAGATCAACAACCCGATCCAGACCGTGAAGAATTCCTTTTACCTGCTCGAGAACGAAATCCCTTCAGACAGCATGGGCAGGGAATACCTGAAAATCGCCTCCGCCGAGGCAAATCGTATTTCGAATCTTGTCCTGCAACTGCGCGAAGCCTACCGTCCCAGGTCGAAGCGCTTCGAACCCGTCAATATCCCGGACCTGATCAGGGAAGTTCATGTCTTGTTGACACCCCAGTTGAAGAAAAGCCAGGTGGTATATATGCAGAATGACGCGACGCAGCCTTACGTCGTCAGGGGTATCCGCGATAACCTAAAACAAGTGTTTATCAACCTGAGCATGAACGCCGTCGAAGCGCTGTCGGCACATGAGGGCGGGATCATTAAAGTGGATTATGTGATCCCGGATGATAAAACTGTTGGCGTTGTTGTGAACAACAATGGACCGCTCATCTCTCCCGATGCACTTTCGAGTATTTTCGACCCGTTTTTTACGACGAAAGAGTCGGGCAGCGGGTTGGGGCTGTCTATCGCGTTTGATATCGTTAAACAGCATGCGGGGGAGATCACAGTGGATAACGATCCCGATAGAGGCGTCACGTTCACCGTATGGCTGCCGCTCGCGGACAAGAATCAATCGGAGTAATGAAATGATGGTTGATGGGAAAAAAATCCTGGTGGTTGACGACGATAAGAACCTGCGGCTGTCCCTTTCGCTTCTGTTAAAACAGGAGGGATATGAAGTGGAAACCGCCGCCACAGCACAGGCGGCGCTCGAGATGCTGAAAACCAGCAACTGGGATCTGATGTTCCTGGATTTAAACATGCCCGGCATGGGGGGCATCGAACTGCTGAGTAAAATCTATGAGCAGTATCCGAACCTATCCGTATTGATCCTCACCGCAAACGCGACTCTGGAAACCGCCATTAAGGCGATACGGCTTGGCGCCCGGGATTATTTGCTCAAGCCGGCTGAGCCAAGGGAGATCCTTACGCGGGTTTCCGATGTGCTCGAAAAGAAAAAACCAGCCCGAAGGCAGCAGATTGTCGGTGAACTGCAAAGCCTTCTTGCAGAACTCCATCAGATCGAGGGCATGTCCGAAGCGTCGGCTGAGTTGGACGACCCAGCCCGGTACTTAAGAATATCCCCGTTTGTGGTTGATCTATACACCCGCAACGTTTCAATGGGAGAGCGTCACATTCCGATCAGTGGAATCTATTTCGATTATTTCGTGGTATTGCTGCGCCATGCCCCCAAATTCGTAGGGTACAAGACGCTGGTCAGGGAAGCCCAGGGATATGATGTACCCGTTCGGGAGGCGAAGGATCTGGCGCGCTGGCGCATCCACGAACTGAGAAAACTGGTCGAGGACGATCCGCGAAGGCCTCGCTACATCCTGACGGTGCGGGGGGAGGGATACCGCCTCGCACAGTAAATTGTGGATTTTTTCCACAAAAGTCCCCGTTTTCTCCAATGAAAACGGGGACTTTTTTTATTAAACTCACTCCAATTCCCGGGATGCCTGTAGTTCAGATATTGAACGCCTCTTAGGAAAGTCAGTTCATTATGAACATATTGCTTGTTGATGACGATCAAAATCTCGTAAAAACCCTGATGTTGGGGTTGAAGAGGGAATTTCCCGGAGCACACATTGAGAATTGCTACAGCGGGCAACAGGCAATGTATCTTTGTGAAAGAGAAACCTTTGACCTCATTGTCAGCGATTTCAACATGCCCGGGATGAACGGCGTTGAGCTGTTCAAAAAAGTACGCGCCGGGCACGAACACCCATTCCTGATCCTGATCACAGCCTATGGGTCGAAAGAACTGGAAGAAGAAGCGGGAAAATATGCGGATGCCTACATCTCGAAACCTTTCGATGTACCCATCTTAATTAAGTTCATAGCTCAATTATTGGCGGAAAAACCCTCCTGGGGGAAAACGAGCAATGTTCTGGTCATGGAAGATGACAACTACCTTCGCCGTTTGATCACCAAGGTCCTTCACACCGCCAGCATGGAGGTATATGAAGCCGCCAGCATCTGCCAGGCTCAAGAACTGCTTAACGCCATGCCGTTCGATGTTGTCATATCGGATGTCAAGGTCCCCGATGGACTCGGCGTGGATTTGATCAAAAGGAACCAGGCTTTACTTTCACAAAACGGCACCGTTGTGATCCTCGTAACAGGCGAAGCCCAATATCGCACCTATGAAGAAGAACTGGGAATCGCGATGTTCCTGGAAAAGCCGATTTCGGTGCCGGACCTGTTAACCCTTGTACAAAGGTGGTCCGCCGCCAGGGAAAAAAAACACCATGATACGAGCGCTGATCGTTGATGATGAAGTTAATATTGCGAGAACGCTGGAAAGAACGTTGAACATTGCCTTCAGCGGTCAAATGGATATAGAAACCTGTAACACCGCAGAGCGGGCATTGCAGTTATTAACCACCAAATCCTTCCACCTGTTGATTTCCGACTGGCACCTGCCGGGGATATCCGGCGTGGTTTTGATCTCCCGCGCGCGGAGGATGCACCCCGATATTCGGATCGTGTTTACAACCGCATCGCCGAATGCCGACCTCGAGGAACGAATACGATCTGTGGCAGATGTGTACATGGTCAAGCCGTTCAAAGCGGCTGAACTTGCACAACAAATCCAGACAATGCTTGGGGAGATCTCATGAAAGAAATGAACGTTCTGCTTCTCGAAGACGAGCTGGCGTTGGCATATACCCTATCCGCTTCGCTGCAAAAAGACTTCGGTGACGGCTGTACGGTGAAAATTTGCAACACTGCTGAAGTGGCAATGCAAATGTTGAAACTGCACAAGTTCGACCTGATCATCTCCGACTGGCGCCTGCCGGGCATTTCAGGGCTGGAATTTATCACCGAAGTGCGCAAATCCATGCCGGAAGTTCCCATTATTTTCATGACCGCATTCGGCAGCGATGAATTCGAGGAACAGGTGAACTCGATCTCGGATCGTTACCTAAAAAAACCTTTTAACACCCCGGAATTGACCGAGGCCGTAAGCGACTTGCTGGATTCCAAGAACAACCCGTTTGAGATTGCCCCCATTTCGGCGGAAAAGCCGCACAGGATTCTGGTGTTGGAAGACGATGAGAGCCTGCTCCGATTGTATAAAAAAGTGTTCAGCAAACTGGGGCATATCGTGCGCGATACAAAAACTCTGCCGGAGGCAAACAACCTGCTGGCAAACGAAGATTTCGATTTATTTATTTGCGATGTTCGTATTGACAAAAGTTTCGGCATAGACCTGCTCTTGATCTGGCGGGAGAAACTGCTGAAGAATAACACCAAGGTTGCCGTGGTATCAGGCGACCCATGGTACCGTGTGATGAGCGAAAAGATCGGCGCGGACTTTTTCTTCCGCAAACCAGTGGAGATATCCACGTTGATCAACCTGGTCAATGGAACAGTATCTCAAGAATAGGCGATGTCTGGCGGATGAAAAGTTTGCAAAGGTGATGAGGAAACCATGATCAACAAATCGTTTACAGGCACAGGAAATGGGAAGAGCGAAATGCCCCCCCGGTCCGTATATCGAACATCCCTGGTTACGGCGTTCTCAAGTCTTGCCATATATGTCGCAAGCCTGATCTTGTATCTCAACGGGCGGATTCAATTCCATCCCAGCACGTTCACGTGGATCTTTTTTACCCTGGTGGCTCTTGTCTGTGCATGGCTCAGCACGAAGAACCGCGCCAGGCTGGCGGCATGGCTTCTTGTGGTCTCATTCCTGATAGGTCCTCCATCCCTGGTGATTACTTTTTCAGGGCTTGGTTACGTTTATGGAACAATCGTATTCGTCGTGGCGGTTTTGCTTGCCTCTTACGCGGGTTTTCAAGGTCGGGATTTATTTTATATCTTGATCCTTGCTTCCATTGTAGATATTGCGATCATCGTTTACGACCTTTATGGTCCGTTTCGCACCCCGGCGCCGGAAATCGGGAGATTGACAACCAGCTTCGTGGTAGCTGTGCTGGTGATCATATTGGTCGTCCTGTACGCCCGCCGGATATCCGACTTTCCGCTGAGTATAAAATTCATCATGGCATTCATGTTCCTGGTCGTCATCTCAGTATCTGCCGTCGGTCAGATCGTTACAAGAGTACTGCGAACGGAACTAACAGCACAAATCGGCGCGGACTTGAGCGCGCTGGCAAACTCAAAAGCCATAGAGTTTGGGGGGGTGATCGAAAAGGAAAAGGACACCCTGCTTATTCAAACATTAAACCGGAGTTATCGCGAAACTGTTGCCAGCGCCAGCGCTGAAAATCACTTGAGAACGGCGGAGCTTGAAGCGCTGGACAAAGCCTGGCAAGCCGCAAAGGATGGCAGCGCGCTTGTACTTAAAGTAGTTGACAACCCGGTTTCCATTCAGTTACGGGAGTTTCAAAAGCAATTCCCGCAGCATGTGGAATTGTTTATGACAGACAAATACGGGGCAATCGTTGCCGCCACGAACCGCACATCGGATTATTATCAGGCGGACGAAGAGTGGTGGCAAAAAGCCTACAATAACGGCAATGGCGGCACCTATATCGGGCAGTTGGAATACGATGAGAGTAGCGGTATTTATTCCATCATCATGTCTGCCCCGATGTATGATGTGAACAACAGTCGAAAGATCGTTGGTGTATTTCGTACCACGGTGAATTTCAATATTCTCCTGGGCGCACTGGATGCCGGGGAGTTCGGTGAAACGGGAGGAGTTGAAATCTACTTCCCAAACAGCAATCAGGTGATCACGTCTGAAACCCATGACGGGCACGATCTTACAGCATCCGGAGGCAACAATCTCGAATTCATCCAGGATGCCCATGTTTCCCCCGACATTTTGGAGCAACTATTATCCACTTCGTATGTTATTGCGCCGCATGCTGAAGAGGACACGATCCTCGCTTCCGCGTTCGTGATCCCTCCGGCAGATGATGATTTGGAAGAGGAATCTGAATTCGAGCATCTTGGCTGGAGGGTGATTGCGTATCAGAAATTGGAAGAAGCGCTGATCCCTCTGAATCAGGTGGTTAGGGCGATCACAATAACCACTCTTGTTGTCATTTTCCTTGCCATGCTTGCAGCAATATGGCTTGCCGGGTTGATCTCCAAACCGATCCAGAAATTGACTGTTGTGGTGCAGGGCGCTTCAGAAGGGGATCTAAACCAGGAGGCGGCAGTCGAATCGAAGGATGAATTGGGGATTCTCGCCCAAAGTTATAACATATTGATTCTCCGTCTGCGGGATCTAATCGGTTCTCTCGAGCAACGTGTGGCGGACCGCACAAAAGCTCTTGCCGCCTCGGCAGAGGTGAGCCGCCGCCTTTCAACGATCATTGACGAACATGAACTGGTAAAGGAAGTGGTGGAACAGGTGAAGAGCGCCTTCGATTATTACCATGCACATATTTACCTTTACGATGAAAAAGGTGAAAACCTCGTCATGAGCGGCGGTACGGGACAGGCGGGTCGAACCATGCTTGCCCGCGGACATAAGATCCCCCAAGGGAAGGGATTGGTGGGACGCGCAGGCGAAAACAATATCCCAGTTCTTGTGCCCGATACATCACAGGACCCGGACTGGCTCCCTAATCCATTACTGCCTGAAACAAAATCCGAAGCGGCTGTGCCCATCTCCGTGGGAGATCGCGTGCTCGGCGTGCTGGACGTGCAGGATAACGTAACAAACCGCCTCAAACAGGACGATGTGGACCTTCTGCAATCCATAGCGAATCAGGTTGCCGTCGCCTTGCAGAACGCCCGCTCGTTCGAGCAGACCAGGCAAAGGGCGGAGCGCGAAGCGCTGCTCGCTTCCATCGCTCAGAAAATACAAAGCACGACATCGGTCGAAAGGGCACTGCAGGTCGCTGCCCGCGAAGCCGCATACGCCCTGGGCGGGGCTCCGGTGCGCATCAAATTAGGCAAGGCCGACGGAGCAGATCCCCGATCTGACTCGATAGTGGAGGGATCCGATGAATAAATCCTCTTCCATGGCAGAAAGACGCCAGTTACAAAAAGGAAAAAAACCAATGAAACACTTGCTTACCGCCTCGAATACCCTGTTGTTTTTGCTGTTGATCGGCATGTTGGCCGCTGGGTGCGCCCCCGCGCCTGCCTTGACCCCAGTTCCAACCCAGCCTCCGGCTCCGACCGAAGCCGCGCCTGCCCCCACAGGCGTGTTGACCCTTGGCGATATTTCCGACGATCCCGCGGAAAAAATCGAGAAATTCCGATCCCTCGCAGATTACCTTGCCGCAAATTTGGGCGAGTATGGAATCGGAAAAGTGGAGATTAAAATTGCCCCAGATCTTGACACCATGGTTAAATGGTTGGAATCGGGGGAGGTGGATATTTATTTCGACAGCCCATTCCCGGCCATGTATGTGAGCGACAATTCCGGTGCCCAGCCCATTCTGCGGCGCTGGAGGAGGGGCGTCGAGGAATATCACTCCGTCATCTTTGTCCTGAAAGAGAGCGGCATCACCTCTGTGCAGCAATTGAACGGACACGCGATCGCCTACGAGGAACCGTTTTCGACCACAGCCTATTTTCTCCCCACCGCCTATCTGATCAAAGAAGGCCTGACCCTGGTGGAAAAACAAAGCCCGGAGGCGGCTGTCGGCGAAAACGAGGTCGGCTACGTGTTTACGGGCGATGACGAAAATATCGTCCAGTGGGTGCTTTCAAAAAAAGTGACTGCGGGAGCGATTGACAACTTCACGTTCTTTGAGGATATTCCCGAAGAAACCCGCGCCAATCTCACGGTCCTGTTGGAGACAGAGGATGTTGCCCGTCATATCACACTGGTATCCGCGAAGCTCGATGCGGAACTGGTTGAAGCCATCAAATCCGTGTTGGTAAACCTTGACGAACAGCCCGAAGGACCCAAAATCCTGGAAGAATTTGAAAAAACTTCCAAATTCGACGAATTCCCAGAAGGATTGGAAGCTGCCCTGACGCGCATGCGCGAACTGTATGCGCTCGTTCAAGGGCAGTAACCATCTGGAATAATGGAGAGCGCAAAATGAACCACAATACTCGAACTGTACTGGTTAGTTTCCTGCTGATGCTCGCTCTGACGGCCTGCTCGATACCGCCCAAGCCCGCTACTGCACAGCCTGAAGTTGTACCCACAGCCGCAGGCACTGGTGTTTTCGTCCTGGGCAAAATCAGCAAAGAACCGGTTGGTGAAATCAAGGAAAATCAGCCAATTGCAGATTGTGTAGCTGCCAGTTTGGGCGAGTTTGGCATCGGCAGGGGAGAGGTCAAAGTTGCAGAGGATGTCGAAGGCATGGCGGCATTGATCGCTTCAGGGGAAGTGCACATCTTCTTCGACAATGCGTTCTCTGCGGCACAAGTCATGGCCATCAGTAATGGAAAACCGATTGCCTTGCGCATCAAGGACGGCCCTGCCACCAAGCGAGGCATTTTCTTCGCATTACCCGGGAGTGGTCTGACATCTCTGGATGACCTGAAGGGGCATGTGATTGCCTTGCAGGATCCCACCGATATCGTGGGGTATCTGGGTGCCAAAGTTCTTATGATGGATGCAGGTCTTAATCCGGTTGAGGTGGAATCCCTGGAATCCCACGTCGAGCAGGATCAGGTGGGTTATATCTTCAGCGGCAATCCAGAAAATACACTCGAATGGGTATTGAGCGGCAAGGTCATCGCCGGGGCTGTTGAGGAGGATGATTACAAAGAAGCCACTGAAAAAAACCCGGACATATTTGTGATTATCGGTGAGACCGAAGCGCTTACCAGACATCAGCCAGGTCTGGCTCCGGGGAATATCAACCCCGCTTTGGCAGATGCCATCGTTAACTCGCTGGTGAACTTGGCGAACACTTGTCCTGAAGCGCTCTCTCCCTCGGAAACTTTGGAGTTTATCCCCTACAGCGGCGACGGCAAAGCGGCCGTGGAACGCGTTCTGGAAATGTTTCAATTGATCCAAGATGAGTGATCGGGCAGTCCCGGTCATGGTGGCAGAAATGGAGCCTGAATATCATGTTCAAGACACTGTTCAGATTGCGAAACTGGCCGCTGGCGAACCAAGTTGTGGCCACCACTTTGTTGATTGCGATCATCGCCGTGGCCGCAACCTCTCTGCTCGCCATTCAGCGCGAACAACGTTCGTTTCGGGATGAATTACAGCAACAGGCCACGGTTATGCTCGATACGATTTCCAACCTGCTGGCCGACTCGCTCTATAGGCTCGACACCAGTCAGATGAACGAAGCGCTGGAAAGCTTGGATAAGGAAATCGTTTTGAGCGGGCGCATGTACGATCTGCATGGCCGCATTGTTGCGGATTCTGTGTCCAATTTCACGTCACTACAACTTGAGCCCGATTCGTTCGGGCTTAAGTTGAGCGAATCGGATACATACATCTTCGAATGGCAATCCGACCGCCTGCTGGCTGGAAAACCTATCTTTGTGGGAAATCAGCGCCTCGGAGCGCTCTCTCTTGAATTTTCCTTTGTCCGGCTTGAGTCTCGCATTGTACAAGCACGCAACCAGGGCCTGTCGGTGGCGTTTATCATGACGCTTTTTGCAATGTTACTGGGCTATTTGTTCAGCCGTTCCTTGACATTCCCTCTGCAGGGCATGGTGACCGCCGCCCAGCGTATGGCATCTGGCGACTTCTCGGTTGAAGTGCCGGTTCGTTCGACAAATGAGCTCGGAAAATTATCCAGCGCCTTCAATAGCATGACGGCACAATTGCGTGATCTGATCAATACGCTGGAGCAACGCGTGGCAGACCGCACCAAAGCGCTCGCCACCTCCGCCGAAGTGAGCCGTCGCCTTTCGACCATCCTAGACGAGAAAGAACTGGTCCAAGAGGTGGTGGAGCAGGTAAAGAGCGCCTTCGACTATTATCATGCACACATTTATCTTTACGATGAGGATAATGTGGAATTGAGGATGATGGGCGGCACGGGTGAGGCGGGGCGGATTTTACTGGAGCGCGGACATAAACTTCCCAAAGGCAAAGGTCTGGTAGGGCGCGCCGCCGAGAACAACACCCCGGTGCTGGTTTCGGATACATCCAAGGATTCGGACTGGCTGCCCAACCCATTATTGCCCGACACCAGGTCCGAAGTTGCCGTGCCAATCTCCATCGGCGGGCAGGTTCTGGGCGTGTTGGATGTGCAGCATAACCTTGTTGATGGGTTGAAGCAGGAAGATGCCGACCTGCTGCAATCCATTGCAAATCAGGTTGCCGTCGCTGTGCAGAACGCGCGTGCCTACGAGTCGGCACAAAAGACTGCGGAAGAGGAAACCGTCATCGCATCCATCAGTCAGAAAATCCAAAATACAATCAGTGTCGAGGGCGCCTTGCAGGTTACTGTGCAGGAATTGGCGCAGGCGCTTGGCACATCCGAGATACGAATCGTGTTGGATACCCTGGAAGCCGGAAAGTAAGTGGAGGATTTGATATGAACGAAAATCCATACACCAATCGCAACGACTTTGAAAAAAATCGCCAGGAAAAGATGCAAAAACGTATCGAAGAGTTATTGCCCGATAAAACAGAACTGCCCACCTCCATAAGTATTCAGGAGGTGGAGGAGTTGAGGGTGCGCATCCTGGAATTGGAAAAAAAGTTGTCCGAACTTTCTGGTGAGTCTGCAAATCCAGATCGGGCTGTTGAAAAGGAATACGATGTCCCGTCGAACCTCGGAAATACCGATGCCGTAAAGGCTCACAATGAAAAAGAGAATAAACAACCGATAACGGGTTTTGGGGAGCGGCTGTTGGCTTTCTTGCGCCCACCGGTTTTTGACGACTCAACAAAAGATCGTATTGCATCGCTGGAAAACATCATCCTTTGGTTGTTTGCAGGCGCAATTGTTTTCCAACTCGTCATGGCAAGGGACCTGCCTGTATTTATCCTGTTGACGTTCATGGCGCTGGGGGTCGGATTTATCTATTTTTTGCTTCGCCAAGGATATGTTGACATTGTGGGATGGTCAATCGTCGGATTGGTTGTAATCGCTTCCAGTTTTGCATACTTCTCGTACGGTTTTAACAGCATTACCGTCATTACCACAGCGGTCGTTCTGGCGCTGACCAGTTTTCTCGTCCGCCGGCCAGGGTATGCCTTGAGCGCAAATATTGTCAATGCGATCTTATTTGGGTATGCTGCATATTTGAACCTGCCGTTGCTTGAGGCCTTATCCGCCACCGTCAGCACCATCATCCTTGGGCTTTTGCTGACACTGGTTGCGCATCAAATTTCAAACTCGTTTCGGCATCTTAGTACGGTTACGAATGACCTGCGTTCTGCAAACCTCGACTTGCAGGAGAAGGCGGCTGCCCTGGGGCAGCGTACCCGCGAGTTAAATCTGGCTACACAGGTAGTTCAAATCATCGCCCAACAAGTGAATAATGCCGACGAAATGCTTGCAAATGCGGTGGAGCTGATCCGCAAGAACTTTGATCTATACTACACTCAGATCTACCTTACCGACCCCTCCGGGCGGACGATTGTATTGCGCTCAGGCACGGGTGATGTAGGCAGACATTTACTTGCACGCAATCACCGCTTGCTGATCAATTCGAAATCCACCAATGGTCGTGCTGTTTTGGAAAAACAAGCCGTTCTGGTAGCGGATACGTACTCAAGTGAAAGCTTTCTACCCAATCCCTTGTTACCCAAGACCCGCTCTGAGCTGGTGATGCCGTTGATCATTGCAGACCAGGTCATCGGCACCCTGGATATGCAAAGCGATAGACCGAACGCCTTTAACGAGGATAACCTGCCTGCCTTCGAAGCGCTTGCAGGGCAGATGGCTGTGGCTGTGCAAAACGCCAACCTCTTTGAAAGGTCCGAGCGGGCGCGCCGAGAAGTGGAGGAGAATATCAAGGCGCTGACACAATCGGGATGGCAGACTTTCATGAATGCCATCGAAGTTAAAGACAAAATCGGCTATTCCTATAATTCGGACGGTATTGTTCCCGTTCAAGAGGCAATCGCCGATCCAGACTCCGAAAACGTATTGAATATGCCGGTGGAAATCGCCGGCGCTAAAGTTGGTTTCGTTCAAGTAGTTAATGAAGAGCGCCGCCTCAATGAACGCGATTCGAATATTTTGGGGGCGATCATGGCTCAACTTGCCCATCACATTGACAGCCTTCGGCTGCTGGGGCAAGCGACGAAATATCGTCTTGAAGCGGAAGAGTCCGCCCGGCGTTTGACACGTGAGGGTTGGAAAGCCTTCATCGAAAGTCAAAAAGAGCTTGGTCATGGCTTTGAGTATCATCAGAATAAAGTGTCGCCGATCTTTCTGGAACCTGGAAATGGACACAAGGCTGGTATGGCATATCCGATTGCCGTTCATGATGAAGTCATTGGCGAATTGGGGGTGGATGTTCCCAAAGAATCGAGTGAAGATGCCAAAAACTTGATTGCCACGATCTCGCGCCAGTTAAGCGACCATGTTGAAAGTCTGCGTCTGTTGGAGCAGTCTGAACGTCACCGCATCGAAGCCGAAAACCTGCTCCAGGAGGTTAATAAAACCGCCGAACGCTTGCGCGAAGTGGACAAGATGAAGAGCGAATTCCTCGCCAACATGAGTCATGAACTGCGCACGCCGTTGAACTCCGTGATCGGTTACGCTGAAATCCTGCTCAACGGGCTCGATGGAGAATTGGATGACGAACAACGGACGGATATTGAGGCGATCTACGACAACGCCAAACACCTGCTAACCCTGATCAACGACGTTCTTGACCTGGCAAAAATCGAGGCTGGGCGGTTGGTCCTCAAGAAGGAAGTTGTGAATATCGGCGAATTGGTCGAAAGTGTGAAGAACAGCAATTTCGGGTTGATCCATACCCATAAGAAACCTGTCGAGCTGGTTACCAACATCCAGCCGGGTCTTCCGGAGATCTTTGTGGATCCCGTCCGCATCAGCCAGGTATTGAATAACCTCGTCTCGAACGCCATCAAATTCTCTGAGAGAGGCACCATATCGTTGTCGGTTTCGTCAGACGACCAATGGCTATCCATCGAGGTCAAAGATCAGGGAATTGGCATTGCGGAAGCGGATCTCGAAAGAATCTTCGAGCGCTTCTCCCAGGTGGATGGCTCCGCCAGGCGGCGCGTCGAAGGGACCGGGCTGGGGCTTCCCATTACGTATCATCTCGTTGAAATGCACGGCGGTTCGCTGACCGTGGAAAGCCGGGTGGGCGAAGGCAGTACGTTCACTGTCCGGCTTCCGATCTCCAAAGAAATCGCTCCGGTTTAATGGCTTGGGAAATGACTGATTCGCTTTTTAGCGCTGTTCGCTGTCTCGAATGCAGCGGGCAAATGCCGGCAGATCTGTTCCCTGGCGTTTGCCCGCATTGCGGCAGCCAATGGTTCGATGCGGAATACGATTATCAACGGCTTCCCAAAGACTGGGCTTCGGTAATCGCATCCCGCCCGATGACCATGTGGCGGTACAGGGAACTCCTGCCGTTTCGACCCGAAATATCCCCCGTTTCGATGTGGGAGGGAGGAACCCCCCTGGTACGCGCCGTGACTCTCGAGAAAAAATACGGCAACCTGAAAATTTACGTCAAGGACGAGCGCCGCGAACCGACCGGGTCTTTCAAAGACCGGCAAGCTTCGGGAACGGTCAGCGCATTGAAGGCGCAGGGGATCAAGGAAATGGTCCTCGCTTCAACAGGCAATGCCGCCGCCGCTTATGCTGCATACTGCTCGAAAGCCGGGATCAAGCTTTGGGTGTTTCTGGCAAACAACGTTCCTTCGGAAAAATTACGTGAACTGGCATTGTATGGAGCCGAGATCATAAAGATTGCCGGAACCTACGATCAGGCGAAAGTCATCGCCTCCGATTTTGCACGCAGGCGCAATCTGGCGTTCGACCAGGGGGCAAAGGCAATCCCCGGCAAGGAAGGATTCAAGACAATAGCTTTTGAGATCGCCGAACAATTGGACTGGCATTCACCCGACTGGTACATTCAGGCGGTTTCCGGCGGAATCGGTCCCCTTGGCGTACAAAAAGGATTTCGCGAGCTATTCAACCTGGGTTTGATAGACAAAGTTCCAAAATTGGGGATCATCCAAGCCGAAGGATGCGCCCCCATGGTCCAGGCATATGAACAAGGGCTGGAGGAGGCGGAGCCCGTCATTCCTGAAACGCTCATCGCGGTTCTCGCTACGGGGAATCCGGGTCTTTCCTATAAATTATTGAAGAAATTAGTGGACACTCATGGGGGCGAATTCATTTCCGTGAGCGACGGAGAAACGTTTCGCGCCATGCGCAGAATGGCACGCCTCGAAGGCATTTCAATGGAACCGGCGAGCAGTGTGGCATTTGCCGGGTTGGAGAACCTCCTTGCTTTGGGAAAGATCAAACACGGAGAAACTGTGGTTGTGAATTGCTCGGGGCATACCTTCAGCGCTGAAAAGCATGTATTGGAGGATCGCTTCTCCCTTCATTTGACCCCCTCGATTGCAGGCAGCGAGCCGACTCTTGACGATCTCGATGTGGCGCTCGCTCAACTCGAAGAACAGGCGCGGGCTGTTGTGATCATTGACGATAACCCAAATGACAGCCGCATCATCCGCCGCTTCCTCCAACACTATAAGAAGTACCGCGTTTTCGATGTCAGCAATGGACCCGATGGGATTGACCTCGTCCAACAACGCAAACCGGATCTGGTCATCCTCGACCTGACCCTTCCGGACATGGATGGATTCATGATCTTAGAACGCCTCAAGACAGACCCGGCAACAAGAAACATCCCGGTGATCATCGTTTCCGCCAGGGCGTTAGCCGAAGAGGAGTGGCGTTTCCTGCAAACCCAGGGTGTTTCGGTGTGGGAAAAAGGCGGTTTCCGTCCTCAGGAACTTGTTGGTCATATTGTTCGGACATTGGGCGATTCCTGGAACACCGGCTCCCTGCGGGTGATGCCTTCTCCCTCGGAAAAATTCGGCAATTCCGAATTGAAGCGGATCATGATTGTGGACACGAACAAACGGGATTCCCGCATGCTCCATCAGTTATTGATGAGCCGCCGCAAATTTGAAGTCCTCGAGGCTCATACCCTGAAAGAAGCGATTGCCAGGTGCAACGAGGCGCTCCCCTCTCTGATAATATTGGACGATGAAACTTTATCAAGGAACGAAAAAACCACGCTTTTAAACAAGGTATCCGCTTCGGGTCCCCCGCCTTTCATGTTTCTTCTCAAGTCGGAAAAGGACCCCCCGGACCCATCCGAATTTGATCTACAGGATGTCTATGACTCCATCTGGACGAAAGAAGTACTGGATCGGAACAACCTATTAAGCAGGGTCGAAACATTATTATTGGAGTAACCCATGGCTGACCGTTTTGTTTTGTACATCGAAGATAACTTCCACAACCGGCGAATCGTCAATAAAGTCCTGGCTTCGAAAGGAATCCGGGTCGTAGAAGCCGAGGATGGCGAGAAGGGCTTGGATATGGTTCGGGAGTTGATCCCGCCCCTGGTTTTGCTGGATATCACCCTGCCCGGGATTGACGGGATCGAGGTTGTCAAACGCATGAAAGCAGACGACGTTCTGCGCCACATTCCGGTGATCGCCGTCACCGCCTCTGCCATGCGAGGCGACCGGGAACGCTTTTTGGAAGCGGGTTGCGATGATTATCTTTCCAAGCCCATCCAGGTAACCGAACTGGCGGAAATGGTGGACAAGCATTATCCCGCACATTGAGCGGAAAGAAGGCGAGCATGAAAAAAATCCTGCTTATCGAGGATATTGAAGATAATGCGAATCTGGTGCGCAAGATACTGGCAGCCAACAATTACGAATTCCTTTGGGCGCGCAGCGCATGGGAGGGCTTATCCACGGCGCAGGCGCATAAGCCGGACCTGATCCTGCTCGATCTGGGATTGCCGGACATGGATGGTCAGACGATCTCCTTTTTCCTTCGTGAAGACCCGGACCTTGCGCATGTACCCTTGGTCGCCATGACAGCCTGGCCCGAAGATACCGCCCTGAAGATGGTGGAGGCGTATCAACTGGACGCCTATATCGGCAAACCATTTGCCATTAAGAATTTTCTCGAAACGATTGAAAGATTGCTGGCTGGAAACGAATGACCCTTCAGCTTATGCCCGCCAGTCAATACACGATCGAAGAACTTGCAGGGATCTACAACCAGACCCGGGTGGATTATTTGATTCCTATGCCGATGAACGGGGAGAGACTCGCAGAATATGTTCACGATTTCGACATTGATTTGGATCTTTCAATGGTCGCATTGATGAACGGTAATGTTGCAGGGTTGGGAATGCTCGGCGTACGCGGCGATGAATGCTGGGTGACCCGCCTGGGTGTATTGCCGAACAACCGCAGGGTCGGAATTGGGGAGAACATCGTCAGAAAAATGCTTGAAATTTCAAAGACAAAAGGGACAAAGCGGGTTAATCTCGAAGTGATCAATGGGAATGAGAAAGCAGGGTCGTTGTTCAAAAAACTTGGGTTTCAGAAAACAATGGAATATCTTGTCTTGCGCCGCGCTCCGGGACATTCGGATGTCGAAATAGACGGGCAATTTACCCCGTTGGAGAAGGGTGAGGCTTTGGACCTCCTTAGGGCGAGTCCCCGCCAGAGCTGGGTCAACGATGTCCGATCCATGTCCAACGCCGCGGATATGATGGGAATGCGCCTGGCAATGGGGGATGGAAGCCGGGGCTGGATGCTCTTCCGCAAGAAAGCGCCAACGCTCACACATATCATCTTGCATACCGAACATGGGGATTCCGAGGTTGTCGGGCATAATTTGTTGCAACATTTGCATTCCACCCACTCCCGCTTCGATACTTATGCCGAAAACATTGCCAGCACCGACAAACATGTTCCCGCCTTTTTATCCATGGGGTATTTCGAAGCATTTCGCCGCACCGAGATGATCCTGGATTTGTAGTGGTATCATCATGGCATGACCACCGCCACTGCCCTCGCCCATCCGAACATCGCCTTCGCTATGTTGTCATAATGGAACACCGTATATGGTTACCGCAAGGCTGGTTTTGCCCAATTATGGACGTAGAACTGGACAAA
>QMIW01000129.1 GCA_024434165.1 Chloroflexota bacterium
AAATTTTACAAAAATACGCTCCCGGCGGCGTCCCCGCCGCCGAGGACGGCGGCATGAGCAGGAATTTGTTTTCTAAAAACTTATGACCGACTACTTAAACCGAAACAGGATTATACATTGCGGCAAACCAGGATAAGATTTCAACTTCCTGATAAATGCGGAGTTTGGTTATGCGCCCGGCACAGCAAACGCGCACCGGTTAAAAAAATTTGCCCTCAACCGAAAAGTTGAGGGCAAATTAATTTTGCAAAAGGCTCCTGGCGTAGGACTTGAACCTACAACCTAGCGGTTAACAGCCGCTCGCTCCGCCGATTGAGCTAGCCAGGAACGCGAGCGATATTATATGTACTAGCCCCGGGAATGTCAAGTGAAAATTCCAGCGCCCGAACAACTTTAAATTGACGGGAAAAGCGGCGAATTTCAGCCGCCTTTACTCTTTTCTGTTCGTCACACGCCTGACAGCGGATGTTATGCAGTTTACTCGTACCGCAATAACTTGTCCTCGCAGAGGATTCATGCTGCTCCGCAAAGGCGGGATGAATCTCGCGGCGCTGCGTAAGGTGAGTTAGTAATGGATCGAACTCAGGTTTTCAAGTTTATCCGTCTTATGTGTGGCGGTAATCTGGCGGACGGTGCCCGTCAGCCCGCGCACGACCAGCGTATCGGTGGTGATGCGGTTGCCGTAATAACGCACGCCCTTGAGCAGTTCCCCGTCCGTGATGCCGGTTGCCGCAAAAAAGACATCCTCCGAAGCGACCAGGTCGTCCATCGTCAGCACTTTATCGAAGTCATACCCGGCTTCAAGCCCGCGCTTGCGCTCATCGTCATCACGCGCATACAACTTGCCTTGAATCTCGCCGCCCATCGCGCGCAGGGCGCAGGCTGCGATCACCCCTTCGGGCGTGCCGCCAATGCCGAACAAAACGTCCACGCCGGATTCGGGCCAGGCGGTCATCAACGCGGCGGCGACATCGCCGTCGGGTATCTGGCGGATGCGCGCGCCCGCCTTGCGGATCTCTGCAATCATCCCGGCGTGGCGCGGGCGGTCAAGGATGATGGTGGTCAGGTCTTCCACCGCCTTGCCTTTCGCCTTCGCGATTGCATGAAGGTTTTCCGTGATGGATTTTTCGATGTTGATTCTGCCTTTGGCTTCGGGTCCTACTGCGATCTTATCCATGTAAACGAACGGACCGGGGTCGAACATCGTCCCGCGCGGGGCGACGGCAACCGTGGCAAGCGAATTCGAGCGTCCAAATGCCAGGGGGCGGGTCCCGTCAATGGGGTCCACAGCAACATCCACGTCCGGGCTGGAGCCGTTGCCCACCCGCTCGCCGTTGTACAACATCGGAGCCTGATCCTTCTCTCCTTCGCCGATGACGATGATTCCGTTCATATCCACTGTGCTGAGGACGAGCCGCATCGCATTGACCGCAGCCTGGTCTGCCCCTTCCTTATCGCCTCTTCCCATAAAGCGGCCCGCCAGCATCGCTGCCGCCTCGGTCACGCGCGCAAGTTCGAGCGCGAGGTTACGGGTGGGTGTTGCGCCGAGAACTTCCATGCTTCCTCCTGATTTTATAGAATGAACCAGACGAGAAAATAATACCCGATAACCGCCCCCCACAGCCAGGAATCGATCCGGTCGAAAAAGCCGCCGTGACCAGGCATGATGTCGCTCGAATCCTTGAGACCCGACTGGCGTTTGAACATGCTCTCGCCGAGGTCGCCCAATGGAGAGAGCGCGCCGAGGATCAAGCCCATCAAAGCGCCCTGCCAGACGGCAATGTCACCGGTCAAATTGCCGTAGGTGGAATAGGCGTAGACCAGAAACGCGCCGCCGATCAAGCCGGTGAAGACGCTGGCGGCGTAGCCCTCCCAGCTTTTCTTGGGGCTGAGGCGCGGCGCCATTTTATGTTTCCCATACGCCCTGCCGATGGAGTATGCGCCCGAATCCGCGAGCCACACACAGGGCAGGACGAGCATGAACCACCAGCCGCCTTCGGGCAGGTTGCGGATGTCGAGCAGGTATGCGCCGATCCAGCCGATGTAGACGATGCCTGCGGCGGTTGCGCCAAAATCGAACGCGGCAGTATCTCTGCCGCGCTCATAGGCGATAAGATGCCACGCAAGGGCAAGCAGGATCACCCCTGCAAAGGCGGGCATGGCAAATGGAGGGAAAAACATGCGCGTCAGCACGATGACCGCCACGCCCCCCACCGTGATGTGCATCTGCGGTTCCAGTTTCACCGCGCGGAACATGTACACGTATTCCCTCGCCGCGCCGACCAAAAACGTGCCCATGAGCAGAAAATAAGGAATGCCGCCGATGAGGATGGCGGGCATTCCTATCACTGCCAGTCCAAGTGCTGTGATGAGTCTTCTACGCATTTGATTCCTGGAGTTCCCCCGAAGATACCTTTCCATACCGCCTGTCCCGGTTGGCGAACGCCTCCAGCGCCTGGCGGTATTCTTCCTTGTCGAAATCGGGCCAATAGGTCGGCGTGATGTACCACTCTGAATACGCCGCCTGCCAGATGAGGAAATTGCTCACCCGCAGTTCCCCCGAGGTGCGGATGATCAGGTCCGGGTCGGGGACCCCGGCTGTGAACAGGTATTTGTTGACCAGTTCATCGGTAACATCCTCGGCGGGAATGCCATCCTTGATAATCTTTTGGATGGCGCAGACGATTTCATCGCGCCCGCCGTAATTGAAAGCAACATTCAGGACAAGCCGGTCGTTGTTCTTCGTCAACTCGATGGCATCCAGAACCTTTTGTTGGATCTTCGGGTCCAGCCGTTCCAGCCTGCCGATGTGACGCAACTGCACACCCTCCCTGTGCAGTTCGCCGAGTTCGCGGTCAATCACATCCTGCAAAATGAACATCAACCCTTGAACTTCCTCGGGCGGGCGTCCCCAGTTTTCCGTCGAAAAGGCGTAAATGGTCAGGTATTTGATCCCAAATTCAACGGTCGAGCGGATGACCCGGCGCAGGTTTTCCGTGCCAGCCTTGTGTCCGGCAAGACGCGGCAGTCCGCGATGAAGCGCCCAGCGGCCGTTGCCGTCCATGATCATGGCAACGTGCCGGGGAATCTTCTCAGGAGGGATATTCAAAGGGTTTTCTGTCATCTCGTTTTTTCTCTTTTCAATGCCGCTGGGACATTGAAAGGCAGGCTAGACTTCCATGATATCTTTTTCTTTGTTCTGCCCAAGCCTGGCGATCTCTTCTATATATTTATCGGTAAGTTTTTGCAGATCATCCTCACCGCGTTTGAGGTCGTCCTCGGTGATCAGTTTTTCCTTTTCATACTCGCGGATGTCGTTGTGCAGGTCGCGGCGGATGTTGCGGACGGCGATGCGCGCCTCCTCCAGGCGATGGTGCATGTGCTTGACCAGGTCGCGGCGGCGCTCCTCGGTGAGCGGGGGCAAATTCAAGTGGATGACTTTTCCGTCGGAATTGGGATTCAGCCCGAGGTCCGAGGTGCGAATCGCCTTTTCAATGTCCTTGAGCGATCCCGCGTCGAACGGTTTGATGGTCAGTGTGCGCGGTTCAGGCACGCTGATGGAAGCCAGGTTCATCAGTGGGGTCGGCGTGCCGTAGTATTCCACCGGCAGTTTTTCGACCAGGGCGGGACTGGCGCGCCCTGTACGGATGCTGTTGAGATCATCGGTTAGGGATTGGATTGCACCGTGCATTCTAACTTCGGCGTCTTTCAACAGGCTTTTGATTTCGTCAGTACTCACGATCTTCCTCCTGAAAATAATTACGATACAAGGATACCTTAAAACGGGGATTTAGGCTATGGGATTGAGAGTCGGTGAAAAATATGGAGAGACTCTCACGGTTAAAAGCGTTCCTCTTTCAACTCTCTTGCGAAAGAAGAAAGAGGAAAGGGATCGGACCGCTGAATTACGGTTATGCGGTTACCAGTGTTCCAACAGAATCCCCTTTCAAGGCGTTGGTCAGGGCTTTCGAATCCCACAGGTTGAGGACGAGAATGGGCAGGTTGTTTTCCATGCAGAGCGTGATGGCGGTGCTGTCCATCACTTCGAGCCGCCGGTTGAGGACCTCGATATAACTCAGCTTCTCGAACTTTCTGGCATCGGGGTTCTTCTTCGGATCGGCATCGTAAACGCCGTCCACCTTGGTGGCTTTGATGACCACGTCGGCATCTATTTCGGTGGCGCGCAGGGCGGCGGCGGTATCGGTGGAAAAGAACGGGTTGCCCGTGCCTGCGCCGAAGATGACGACGCGCCCTTTTTCAAGATGTCGAATCGCCCGCCGGCGGATGTAAGGCTCGGCAATGGCGCGCATCTCGATGGCGGACATGACGCGCGTGAATACGCCCTGCCGTTCGAGGGCGTCCATCAACGCCATGGCGTTCATGACGGTGGCGAGCATGCCCATGTAATCGGCGGTGGAACGATCCATGCCGCGTTCGAGCCCCTGTTTACCCCGCCACAAGTTGCCCGCGCCGATGACCACCGCCACATCCACGCCCATCTGGCGGACCTCCTTGACGCGGCTGGCAATGGATTCGGCTTCCTGAACGTCTATGCCATAGCCCATGGAACCGCCCAGCGCCTCGCCGCTCAACTTGAGCAGGATTCTCTTGTATTTCAACTCAGCCATTCATGCCTCCAAATTCCTTTAGAGAGTGTTTTATAAATCAAAATTCACCACAGACACCGCACTTGCGTTCGGTGCCAGTATAAACGCGGAGGAATGTTGATTTTTGACGGAAACGCCAATTTAAGGGCTTTAAATCCAATTTATCTGTGTTCATCTGTGGTTATAAACGAATTTCAAAACACTTTCTTAGAAAAAAAGCCAACCCGAAGGCTGGCTTTCTTCATGTTAACTTTGAGCGGCGCTTTCGCCCAGTTCCCATCGCTGGAAGCGGCGAACGATAACGTTTTCGCCGATGGCAGCCACGTTCTGCAAAATGAGTTTCTCGATGGTGATCGATTCATCGCGGATGTAGGGCTGGCGCAGGAGGCAGACTTCATCCTTGTACTTTTCGACGCGCCCCTCCACGATCTTGGGCAGGACGTTATCGGGCTTGCCTTCCTCTTTTGCGCGCGCGCGGGCGATCTCGGCTTCGTGTTCGAGTTCCGCGGCGGGAATTTCATCTGCGGTGATGTATTTCGGCGAACTGGCGGCAATCTGCAAAGCGATCTCGTGCGCCAGCGTGCGGAACTGCTCGCTGCGCGCCACAAAATCGGTTTCGCAGTTGATCTCGACCATCACGCCCACACGTCCCCCGCCGTGGGAGTACAACTCAATCGTCCCGTTGGTGGCGACGCGGTCGGCGCGTTTGGCGGCGGTCGCCATGCCTTTTTCACGGAGCCAATCCACCGCTTTTTGAAAATCTCCATCGGATTCCTGCAATGCCTTGCGGCAGTCGAGCATTGGCGCGTTGGTGGCGGCGCGCAGCTGCTTGATCATTTCGGTCGTAATTTCCATTTCACTATCCTTGACGTTTCTTCGGTATTGTTATTCTT
>QMIW01000130.1 GCA_024434165.1 Chloroflexota bacterium
GTGGATTAGTGACTCAGTTCCTGCGTGCTAAACACGGGCGGGCGCTCCAGCGTGTAGACGGTGGATTCCTTCGCAATCGCATCGCGGATGTGTTTGGGGGACTGCATCAACCCCAGCAGGGTGACGCCGTCGAACATCTTGAAAGCGCCGTTGGTTTTTTTGGCGAGCAGGGCATCCACTTCTTCGGGATTTGGCCGGGTATTGATGGGCGAATCGCTGGCGAGGATGAAGCCCCATGGATGACCAAGCATCGGCACGTGGATGTGATAGGAATGCACGTGTTTGAACACCGCCTTCAACGTGGATACGAGGCGGATGTGCATCGCCATCGAAGGCGGCGAGACGGGTCCCGCCTGCAGCAGGAAATAACCGCCGGGACGAAGCGCTTTTTGGGCTTTGGCAAAATATTCCTTCGTGAACAACTTGAACGAAGGTCCATGCTCGATTGGGTCGGTGAGGTCGGAGATGATCACGTCCCATTCCGACGGGGATGAATCCAGGTAGGCGACGGCATCCTGAATCACCAGTTCGACGCGCGGGTCGTCGAATGCGCCCTGGTGCATTTCGGGGAAATGTTCCTTGCAGGCTTCCACCACTTCGCGGTCGAGGTCCACCATCACCACGCGCTCCATGTTCTTCCATTTGAGCAGTTCGCGGATGGTGGCGCCTTCGCCGCCGCCCAGCACCAGTCCGCGCTTCGGGTCGCCATGGTTGACGCAGGCGGGCTGGACCAGCGCTTCATGATACAAAAAGTCGTCACCGGTGGAGGACTGCCAGATGCCGTCGAGGATCAAACCCTTGCCGTACGTGCCGCAATCCACGATCCACATTTCCTGGAATTGTGTGTGCTTATGCAGGATGACCTTGTGCACCGCATGATTCAGCACATCGTCGGGGGTCAGATAATCGGAGATCCAATAAATGGGCGGTTTGACTTCAGACATGCGCCTGCTCCTTACATCGCAATCGGCATTCTGGTCTCGACGGACGCTTCGCGGTCGAGTTTGCGGAGCGAGAAATCATCCGCGCCAAACGCCTCCTTGATGCGCATCAGCAGGGGCACCAGGTCCATTCCGATGGCGCAGGTAAAAAGATCAATGGCGCAGTAGTTATGCTCGGGCCATGCATGCAGACTCGCATGCGACTCTGCGAGGAGCAGAAAACAAGTAAAGCCGTGCGGGCTGAACTTGTAAAAGCCCTCATCCACAACCGTCAAGCCGCTGTCACGCACGGCTTGCGCAAACAGCGAGTAGGCTCGCTCGCTATCCATGAGAATCTCATGGTTGCAGTCGGAGAGATCGAAAATGTAATGCTCTCCCAGTTTCAAAGTCGCGTTCACTCACACCTCCGGGGTTAAAAAGTAAAGAACCCGCCCAAAAACCTTTTTCAAATGATCCGCAGGATGTGTCCCTGCGTAACAATTGAAACCGTCTTCAAGCAGACTCTGCGCCATATTTATACTACGGCGCGGCGTGGTGTCAATCTTTTCCGCCTGTGAATATTTTTTATTACAACGCCCCTGCGAATTCAAAATCAGCATCATGCAGGCGGCGCAAGTCATAATCGTGATTCAAACAAGAAATGCAGGCACGATTCATATCGAGCGCGCTCGCGGCATGGATTTTTGGGAAATTTGGTTAAAATCGAGGTCTGTCATCCCAAATGAACTTCATCTACCTGCTCATCGAATTCATTGACGAACTGGTCTTCGGCGTCGGCGAGACCGCCTGGCCCCTCATCCGCGACGACCTGAACCTGACCTATTCCCAAATCGGTCTGCTGCTCAGCCTGCCGGGAATTATCGCCGCTTTCATCGAGCCGTTCATCGGCATCCTCGGCGACGTGTGGCGCAGGCGTCTGCTCATCCTCGGCGGCGGGATTCTCTTCACCGCTTCGCTCTTCATGACCAGCGCCAGCCATTCTTTCCTCTTGCTTCTTTCCTCTTTCATTCTCTTCAATCCTTCTTCCGGCGCATACGTGAACCTCTCCCAGGCGAATCTGATGGACTCCGACGAGTCCCGCCACGAACAAAACATGGCGCGCTGGACCTTTGCCGGGTCGCTCGGCGTGGTGACGGGTCCGTTTCTGCTCGGTTTGTTCGTTTATCTCGGTCTGGGCTGGCGCGGGACATACGCCCTGCTCGCTTCGCTCTCCACCCTCAGCCTCATCATCGCTTTTCGCTTCCTGCCCGCCGATAAAAAATCCACGCCTTTCCCCTCCTTCAAAGAAGTTTTCGACGGGTTCAAAGCCGCCTTTGCCGCGTTGAAACGCAGGGAAGTCTGGCGCTGGCTGATCCTGCTCGAATTCGCCGACCTGATGCTCGACGTGCTGTTCAGTTTCCTGGCGCTGTATTTCGTGGATGTTGCCCGCGTTACCGAAACGCAGGCGGGCATCGCCGTCACTGCCTGGCTGGTGATGGGGCTCATCACCGACTTTTTCTTCATCCCGTTCGTTGACCGTCAAAAAGATACGCTTCAATTCCTGCGCCGCACCGCAGTCCTTAACGCGCTTGCCTTCACCGCCTTCATGCTTGCGCCCGGCTTCGTCCTCAAAATCATTCTTGTCATCCTCGTCAACCTGTTCAACACCGGCTGGTATCCCATCCTGCAGGGACGGTTATACTCAAGCCTGCCCGGTCAGAGCGCGAGTCTCATGGCAATTGGCGCAGTCACCGGTCCGCTGGCGAAACTGCTTCCCCTATTCATCGGCATCCTCGCCGACCGTGTAGGTCTTGGCATTGCCATGTGGGTTTTATTACTTGCTCCCATCGCATTGCTCATCGGACTTCCGAAAAAGGGTCGAAGGTCAAACGTCGAAGGTCTTTAGACCCTTGACCTTCGACGTTTGACTTGATCCTGAACCATGACACCTGAAACCTCCATCTACCTCCACATCCCCTTCTGCAAACACCGCTGCGCCTACTGCGACTTCAACACCTACGCCGATCAGGAAGCGATGATTCCGGCTTACGTCAACGCTCTCATCAAAGAGATCGAATGGATGGGGAACCACCCCAACCGGCCATCCGACCATTCGACCATCAAGACTATTTTTTTCGGCGGCGGGACTCCCTCGCTTCTTTCTGGACCTCAATTTGCCTCCGTTATGTCAGCCTTATCCTCCGCCTTTGCCTTGTCCGCTGACGCGGAAGTGACCATCGAAGCCAATCCCGGCACCATCTCCCCCGCAAAACTTGACCAGATACGCAGAGCAGGCATCAACCGCATCAGTTTCGGCGTGCAATCTTCGATCCCCGAAGAACTGCGGATGCTCGAACGCGAACACGATTTTTTCACCGTCCTCGAAGCCGTTTCCACCGCGCGGAAGGCGGGCTTCGATAATCTCAACCTCGATTTGATCTACGGCTTGCCCGAACAAACTTTGGAATCCTGGCAGACCACCGTCAAACGAGTCGTTGACCTGCACCCCGAACACATCTCTGCCTATGCGCTCACTTTGGAGCATGGCACTCCCTTCGGCAAATGGGCAGAGCGCGGCTTGCTTCCGCTGCCGGATCCCGACCTCGCCGCGGATATGTACGAATGGACGATGGAATTCCCCGAAGGGAACGGGTATGAGCAGTATGAGATTTCGAATTGGGCAAGAACGGTCAAGGGTCAAAAGTCAAAAGTCAAGGACGACCTTCGACCTTCGACTTTCGACTCTTTTCCAGAATTTGCCTGCAAACACAACCTGCAATACTGGCGTTCGCTGCCCTATCTCGGTTTCGGCGCGGGCGCGCATGGTTATTCCAACGGCTGCCGCTACTCCAATGTCCTGCGCATCAAAACCTACATTGACCGAATTACCAATTACCCAATTACCAACCTCCCCTTCCCCCTCTCCCCTGCCGCCGTCAACCATCATAAACAAACGCAAAAGGACGACATCTCCGATTACATGATCAACAATCTGCGGCTGATAAAAGCCGGGGTCGCAGATTCAGATTTCAGGTCCAGGTTTGGAAGCGGGCTTTTGGATGTCTTCCCAAAGGAAATGGAGGAACTTCTTCAGGCGGGTCTGCTTGAAAAAAAGACTTCCGAAGCGTCGCTGTGGCGCCATGATGGCATCTTCGAGGCTTCGGAAGTCTATCGGCTTACGCGCCGCGGAAGGCTGCTGGGAAATCGAGCCTTCCTCAAGTTCATCGGCTAGGCTACCCGGGGGTACAAACGCAGTAGGGCCAATCGGACCAACCCCAGGGGCAGTTTCCCGGATTTGGCTGTCCGATTGCGGTACAGGCATCCACGCCGGGCGTGCTGGGCGGCGGCTCTCCGGGCTCCCTTGCGTTTTGGGGCTGAACGATCTCCGGGCAGATCTTCGGCTCGAAGCCGGTGGGCTTGAAACCGAATGCCTGATAACAGGTGTTATCTACTGCATACAGTTCCTTCAGCGGATAATTCGGGTTATCGCGGACGGGAGAACCTGCGTTACTCAGGGTGAAGTAATCCACATAGTCGAGGCGGGCGACGTCTTTCAATCCTGCGTCTGCGATGACGGAATACAAGAACGAACTGCCCGAAAGGGATTTCTTGAAGGCAAACTGAACGGCAGCGAACTGGCTTGCATTGATGCGCACCCAGGCAAGGTCAACGTCATTCCCTATGCCGTCGGCAAGGCTGTGAATCAACTGGTCGTAGCCATCGCCCGAAAAAGGCGCATCCGACCTGGCAGCGGAGGCTCCCGCCGAATCGCGGTTGGTATCGGTGTAGACCCTGACGTTGTCCGCCGTCCATTCCTCGGAATATGGCGGCGCGGCAACGATCAGAAAATCGCCGAAACTATCCAGGTTCGTATCCAGTTCCAGGGCGTATTGAATGCCCGGCGGGTTGTTCGGGTTTTTGCCAACCAGCCCGATGGAAACGTAATACCAGTCGCCTTCCTCGCTGATGCTGAATGAGGATATATCCATGTCGGGGATGTAAATCATATCCTGCGTAAAGGGACGTTCGAGGCGGTTGATGTCGTACGAGTCGCCGTAGGGCGCCCGCTTTTCGGATGCCGTATCGGAGGAAGTCACATCGGGATACGGATTTGAATCCGGGGCGGATATCGGGATTGCCTGGTGTTGAATGGCGGTTGGGGCAGACGTTTGCGGGACGGTCGGCGGCGCCTGGGTGGGAGGGATGGTCGCCTCCACTGCGGGAGTCGGACCCGGCAGGTTGCATCCCTGCGCCAGCAAAACAATAAGGACCCCTACAAAGAACCAATTGAGCCTGTTCTTCATCATCTCATCTCCTTGGAAACATTATGCAAATTTATCCCTCCAAAAACAATATGACCAATGTACGGGGTCGCGCGCAAACTGTTTGATATCGAAGAAAATCCCCGCCGATATTCGACGGGGATTGCTATCGCATCAAACGGTATGACCGGTTAAGTAGTCGGTCATAAGTTTTTAGAAAACAAATTCCTGCTCATGCCGCCGTCCTCGGCGGCGGGGACGCCGCCGGGAGCGTATTTTTGTAAAATTT
>QMIW01000173.1 GCA_024434165.1 Chloroflexota bacterium
TTCGCTTTCCGCCCGGGCTTGCTTCTGTTTTCTGTGAGTTTTTTCCACCCGCCTGCCCGCGCGGGGATGGAATCCCCGCGCGGTCCCTGCAAAGCCCGCTCAAGCGGGCTCGATCATCTTTGCCCCGCCGCCAGCTCCCGCCTTCAACACGTCCTTCACACCGGGAATCTCCCGCAGGCGTTTCTCCACCTCCGCGGCATACTCGCCCAAACACAGCACATGGACGTTCGCGCCCGCATCCACCGTATAACCGACGGGCAGCCCGCCTGCGCGCCATTCGCGCACCTGATGGAAAACCTCGATAGTGACAGACTGCCAGTACATCAACGGCGGGTTCGAGGTCATCATCACGGCGTGCATCATATCCGAGTCGTGTTCGATGATATTCGCAAAGGCTTCAAAATCCCTTTTGAGAATCGCATTACGGCAAATCTCGATGCGGCGCGGAGCATCTGCCACGCGCGCATTTTGCAGCGGACTGGTCCCTGCGATGGCGTGCCCTTCGGTGGAGCCGGTCTTTTTGTGAGATGAACTGACGATGGCGACACAATCCGCCAAATTCCAGTGGTCCACCGGCGCAAAGGAAAAGGCGAAAGAATCCTCGTCGCTCGTTCCCACCTGCCATTCGACGAATCCCGCCGGAATGGAGCGGGAAGCGGAACCCGATCCGCGCCGCGCCAAAACAGAGAGTTCGCGTTCGTTCAGGTTCAATCCTGCCGCCCTGCTTGCCGCCAGCGCCAGCGCTGCAAACGCCGCCGCCGAGGAGGCGATCCCCGCGCCGGCGGGGAAGTTGTTTTCGCTCATGACCTCTGCATTCATTTTGAGTCCCGCCTTTTCGCGCACCAGATCGAGGATGTACGAAACGCGCTCCAAACCCCTGCCGACGATTTCGCGCCCGTTGATGATCAACTCATCGAACGGCAGGGACGGCTGAAAACTGACCGTGGTGCGCGTGAACAAGCCGTCGAGATTCATGGAAATGGAACCGTTGACAGGGAGACGCAGTTCGTTATCGCGGTTGCCCCAGTATTTGATGAAGGCGATGTTGGCAAAAGCGACAGCCGTTGCTGTGGGGTTACTAGACATTTGACGTAAATGACCCTTTCATTATCTTCAATCGCTAGTGTTGCAGTGTCCAACACATCTTTGATCGTTTCACAAAACAATCTTATGTCTTCCACTTGGGCGTCAGACAAAACTAGTTGTTCAAGAAACGAGGCAATTTCTGCCTGTTCCTTTCGGAGATTACCTATATTTTCTTCAAGTCTCGCACGTCTTTCTGAAAGCATATCACGTTCAAAATCTCCTGACAGGTACAGGTCCAGCAACTTATTTAATTGCTTTTCATTCTCAGCTATATGACCTTCTATCAACTCCAACCGGGCTGTCAAAGCCTGATTGCTCCTGCCTTGTTCCTCCTGTCGATCCTGTAAACCGGCAACAATGTATTCCGGATGCTGAATGATGTTGACAAGCCATGCCCATACCGCATCATCAACATCCCTTCCCATACCGCATCATCAACATCCCTTCCACGAAACATGGGCATATCACATCTCTTGATAGGCCGTCTTTCTGTTGCTTTGCAGTAGTAATAGGTATTCTTCTTTCTTGCGCGACCCTGATAAGTAAAGCCGCACTTGGCACACCTTAATCTTCTCGCTAAAAGATATTCATGCTTTAAGTGTCGATCTGCCTGTGCAAGATTGAATTTCATTCGCGCCTGCGCCAAATTGAAAGTCTCCTTATCAATGATTACAGGTACAGGGACGCCCACCCATTCATCCCGTGAACGAGGTACCTGTTTGCCAAATCCACATTTTGGCTTGGCAGGTCTTACCTTTCCATCATCGATAACCTTCGTCTTGCCATAATGCCAAGTGCCGGTATACGTCTCGTTTTTCAAGATGTGCCTTATCATTTCAGGCGCCCACGACCCAGGCTCATATTTCTTGTAGATGTGTCCATGTTTATCGCCCCGGGTGATCACCCTCATTTCGGTCAATTTTTTGGCAATGGCATTCATGGACATCGGACCACTATCGCCATCTCCTCTCAAATACCAATT
>QMIW01000030.1 GCA_024434165.1 Chloroflexota bacterium
TCAAAACCTGCGTCTGGCCGCGTTTGAACAACCCCGACCCATGAACGCGCGGGATGATGCCCACTTCGGCTGCCAGCGGTCGAATCGTCCGGTAGTCGCGGCCATCCGGGCGAACGCCATCCTCCAAGATGCGGCGGCGCACTTCTTCCTTCCTCACTTTTTCCAGCGCCTCGCTCACATGGTTCAGCGGAACCTGAGCCGACGGGTCGGCTGCCGCAGCGTTGGCGGCTTCATATTCGGCCAGCAGTTCGTCGCGCAGGGCATCCATCGCCTCGCTGCGCCCGTCGCGGTCGGTTTTTTCGGTGATGATCTGCCGCACGCGGTCGCGGGTTTTGGCGGCCACTTCGTCCAGCAGCGCCTCGCTGACGGCAAAACTGCGGTATTCCGCCTTCGGCTTGCCGATTTCCTCGCGGATGCGCTTCTGGAGCGCGATCACGCCCTGGATGGATTCGTGCGCCAGCAGCAGCGCCCGCAGCATGGTTTCCTCATCCACTTCGGCCGCGCCGCACTCCACCAGGTTAATCGCGTCCTGCGTGCCGGCCACCCGCAGATCAAGCAGGCTGTTTTCCATCTGCGAAATGGTCGGGTTCACCACCAGCTCGCCGTCAATCAGGCCGATGCGTACCGCGCCGACCGGCCCATCCCAGGGGATGTTGGAGATCATCAGGGCGGTGCTGGCGGCGATGATACCCAGCATATCTACCTGGTGTTCCTGGTCGTGGCTGAAGGCCGTCAGGATGATCTGCACTTCGTTGCGTAAATCCTTCGGGAACAGCGGGCGCAGCGGGCGATCTACCACGCGCCCAACCAGAATAGCTTGGTCGGAGGGTTTGCCCTCGCGGCGGAAGAAACTGCCCGGAATACGCCCGGCGGCATACAGCTTTTCTTCGTAGTCCACGCTCAACGGGAAGAAGTCAATGCCTTCGCGCACATCGCCCATGGTGGCGGAGGCGAACACAATGGCATCATTAATGCCGAGCGTAAGCGCACCGCCAGCCTGACCGGCGAGACGCCCCGTCTCGATGGTGACTGTCTTGTCTCCCACGGCAGTCGAGTATTTCTTTCCTTCGTAATTCATTTTGTCTCCTATTTCTTCTCCACAGGTCGCGCGAATTTCCATCGTGAAATTCGTGACCTTCGTGGATTCTTGCCCGCCTCGGTCAGGGACTGAAGAGTGGGAATGACGCAGGGCGTCATTCGCGCTGTTCAATTCCTGACTGCGGGCTAATAAAGACCCTAAAGGTCTCGAAGACCTTTAGGGTCTGATACTCTTACTTGCGGCGCAATTGCAAACGGTCGGTCACACTAAGGTACGCCTGGTAGTTGCTCTGGCGCAAATAGGTGAGCAGGCGGCGGCGCTGTCCGACCAGCTTCAACAGACCCCGGCGGCAGGATTGATCCTGCTTGTTCTTGCGCAAATGCTCGGTCAGTTGATTGATGCGGTTGGTCAGAATGGCGACTTGAACTTCAGGCGAGCCGGTATCCTTCTCGTGGCGGTGAAAGTCCTCGATCGCTTTTGCCTTAACTTCCTTTGCGAGCGGCATGACGTGTGCGTCTCCTTTCTTGACAGGATGGTGCAGGTCTCCATGTCCACAGCGGGCTCTCCAGGGCATACCGTAGGACAGGACCAGTCACGGGATGGGATTATACCAGAGAATCTTCTTTGCTCCCTTCGCCGTCCTCGGCGAAGGAGTTATTCACGACGCGCCGCCGCGGACGGCGGCTTTGAGCTTATATTCAACTGCTTCTCATGCTCCTCAAAATGCCCGGTCACGTAACGGAAAAGACGTTCGACGCTGACTTCACCCTTCAGATCAGACACATAATCAAGCGGATACACGGCTATTTTGCCCAAATCCTCTTCCCGCGTCCGCCTCAACCTGGACTTTATGACCGCGTGCGCCTTCCCGTAAGCCTTGAGCAAATCCTGACGGCTGACTCGCCGACTCCGTCCGCGCCCGAACCAGGCGTTGACCGAGTTAAAGAAACGCGAGGGGAAATGCCGCATCAGGAAGTTATACAGCCCATTGGCATGGATTGTCATCCAGACTTCCAATGCCAGCGCCCGCGGACCGAGCGTAATGTGAAAGAGGATGTCTCCCACCGTCCAGGCAGGATTATCCGTAGGAAGTGAGTAATCGGATTCAGGGATCGCCTCCACCAGCGCTGTGAAGCGGCGGTGAGTCTCATCCAATTCCCGTTCCAGTTCTTCTCGAATATCTGTCATACTTCCACCTGAATCGCGCTCCCGGATTCATACCGCCTCAACCCGGCGCGGAAAATGACCGCCGCAAGGACGAGGAAGACCAGCGCACCGGCAAATAGCTGCAGAAGACTGGTCCATGTAAACGCGCGTACAAACTCCGCCGGGACGGTTCCCACCAGCGCGGCAGGGACGACGGTCAGCAGGACGAATTTTGTCGCTGAATTGAACAGTGCGCTTGGGTAAAGGGAGAAGGTCAGCAAGGCGCTCAAAGCGACCTGGCTCAACGCCGCCGTGTTGCCCAGCCAGAAAGACAGACTTTGAATGATGGTGAGGAATGAAATGAAAATGCACACCCCGATCAGGACGCCGAACAGATAGCGCAAGACCCCGGCGGGCGTCAGGTAGCCGGAAAGCAGGAAACTGCCGATGCCGTAAAGAATGTCACCCATGCCGCTGCCGATGCTTCTGGATGCCAGCACGTGCAAAAGCACCGGCTTGGGCAGCGAGAGATAGTAGTCCAGCCTGCCGTTGGCGATGACCTCGCCCAATGTGGCGAAATGACCGAAGAAATACGCCGCGAATCCCCAGGCGGTGGCGGCGATACCGAACAACAACATCATATCGTTGATGGTCCAGCCGCGCACCTGTTCGAATTTATCGAAGTAGAGCACCCAGAAGACGAAGTACGCGCCGTTGTTGACCATCATGAAAACGACCTGGGTCAGGAAGGCGGAGCGGAACTCCATTGCCGCCTGCAGGTTGGCTTTCCAAAGGGCGAAGAGGAATTTCAGGTTTTTCATGATGACTTTGCTCCAGGCGGCGTCCCCGCCGCCGAGGATTTATGCCCCGAATGGGTACTGCGTCTCACCTGCACCCATCGGCGAACGGCTGCGGCGGTCGCGTTATCCGCCGTTCACCGTCAGCGTTTTTTCACTTCCGCGATACGCCAGCGCAAGGAGGAAGACCAGCGCCGCCACCCACAACCACTGACCGGCGAGCATCTGCCAGAAAAGAGCAAAGTCCGGTTTGACGAACAGGCGGGCGGGGGCGTACATCATGTAGGGGAAGGGGAGCGCACGCGCGATGGTTTGCAGCCATGGCGGGAACATATCCAGCGGCAGGAGCATCCCGCCGAGGATGAAGACCGCTTTTTGGTAGATGAGTTCGAAGGAATTGGTTTCCTCCACCACGAACGCCGCCAGCCCGATCAGCGCCATCATGCAGAAGTGCAAAATCCATGCGCCGGCCATGGTGACCAGCGCCATGCCCCAGCCGGCGAGCGAAGGCGGCGGACCCGCCAGAATCCACGCCGCCAGCAGCCCAACCGGGATGTTGATTGCAATTCTCATCAAGCCGTCGCCCAGCCCAAACGCGAAATGGTAGAGAACGAAGTTGTACGGCTTGCTCAGGATATACGCCACCTCGCCGTTCTTGACCTGTTCGGAGATGATGCGGTTGGTGCGCGGTCTGCCCAGTTCGATGGTTTCCGCCATCATCAAATACCACATCATGTTGGCGAAGGTCAGCCCGTTAATGATGTCCGTCCCGACGATGGCGAAGGTCGTCTTCCACAGCCCGGCGAAGATGAACAGGAAGACCCCAATGCTGACCGAGCGACCGATAAAATCGCCGGGGTAGGCAATGTTGTTGATGATTTGCATCTGGACGATGGCGAGATATTTTTTCATGCCGCCGGCGCTTCCTTGTAAATCTTCGCGATCACTTCCTCCAGCGGCGGATCGGAGATGGTGATATCCACGAGGCTGCCCGCTTCGGAGAGATGCGCCAGGACGGAGTCCACAGCCGTCCGGTCGGTATCGAAGCGCAGTTTCACGCCGTAACGACCGACCTTGAGGATTTCCACGCCGTCGAGTCGAAAACCGGCAGGCACTTCCTCGGCATAGCGCACTTCGACCAGTTTGGTGGTCAGGTGTTTGCGCTTCAGGTTCGAGACCTTGTCCTCGTACACGATCTGTCCGTGATTGACGATGATGACGCGCTTGCATAAGGCTTCCAGATCGCCCGCATCGTGAGAGGTGAGCAATACACCCACGCCTTCTTCCTGATTCATCCTGCGAATCGCATCCCGGATGTGCTGCTTGGCGACCACATCCAGCCCAATTGAAGGCTCATCGAGCAGAAGCAGTTTCGGGCGGTGAAGAAGCGAGGCGGCAACTTCGCAGCGCATCCGCTGACCCAGCGAAAGCTTGCGGACGGGCGTCTCCAGCAAATCCCGAATCTCGAATGCCTCGGAGAGGAAATCAATCCGCTTCTTTGTCTCGCGTTCGTCCAGTTCGTAGATTTTGCCGAACAGCATGAAGGTATCCACGGCGGGCAGGTGATACCACAACTGCGGGCGTTGACCGAAAACCGTGCCGATGTGATAGGCAAGTTTCTGGCGTTCCTTCCACGGCACAAGACCCAGCACGCCTGCCTCGCCGCTGGTGGGGTGCAAAATCCCTGTGAGCATTTTGATGGTGGTGGATTTTCCCGCGCCGTTCGGACCGATGAAACCGAGCAGTTCGCCCGCCTCCATGCGGAACGAGATTCCGCGCACGGCTTCGACGGTGCTGTATTCCGGTTTGAAGAGCGCGCGCGTGGAGGCAGCCAGCCCGGCGGCTTTGCGTTTGGATTGAAAGATTTTTCGCAGGCGGCTTACTTCGATGGCAGTCATAATATTGTAAAATCAAGGGATTGGAATTCATAGTATTATAGCGTGAAGAGGATGATATGCGTAAGTTCTCCGTTGTGCTGGCGCTGGCATTTTTATTGCAGGCATGTTCGTTGGGCGATGTTTTCTTTCCGCCTGCCGCCACGCCCGTCCCCAGCCTCACCCCGTTTATCACCTACACGCCCATTGACACACCCGGACCGACGAAGACGCCGATTCCATCCCCTTCGCCGACCATCATTCGCATCCCCACCCAGGACCCGAATGTAACGCCCGCCACTTTTGCGCCCATCCCGATCATCGTGGATGGAAATACCGCCACGGCTGCCGCATCCTCCACGCCGTTCAAGCCGGGAGCGGGGTTCGATTCGGTTACCGTCTCCGCAAGCAAAATCTACTGGGGCGGGTGCAAACACAACGAAGCGACCATCACTGCGGTTGTCAACGACCCGGAGGAAGTGACAAGCGTAATCATCTTTACGCGCGTCAAATCCGCCGAAAAGGAAGATTCCACACCCTGGACCTCCGGTAACGTGATGCTCGATCACGGGAACGGCACATTCACCTACCGGATGATCGGAAGCGAAGTGGAAGGACACAACCATTACCTGCGCTCATGGGTGCATTTCCAACTGGTGGCGACCAACGTCGAAGGCGAGGAAGTGGGACGCACACGTGTTTTCACCGATATGATCTCGCTCTTTCCCTGCCTGTGCCTCGACCCCACCACCGGCTGCCCGCCGACCGTCAAACCCGCCAACCCATGAAGAAAATCCAATTTTTCCTCCTTCTTGTCCTCTTGTCCGTTTCCTGTTCGCTGGGGCAGTTTGTTCCGGCGGCTCCCACAGCCACAGCCACCCTTACGAATACCGTCACTTTCACCCCGCTGCCGACCGCCACGCCGGTCACGCCGACGTTGACGTTCACGCCAAGTCCCACGCTGATCGGCTTCAAGACCGCCACGCCCACGCCCTCGATCACCGATACGCCCTTAGCCAGCGATACCCCAACGCCGCCCGTCACTCCCGATACCGCCACGCCCACCGTGCAAATGAAAGGCTTTCTCTTTGTCACCGTCTCGCTGCCGGAATTTTACAAAGGCACAAAGTGCGAGCCTTCGAAAGTGAAGATCACCGCGCAGGTGCTGGACCGCGATAACGTGAAGTACGTCCTTTTGTTTGCCCGCTTCAAAAGCCTGACCTCACAGCGCACCGGCAAATGGACCAACATTCCCATGGAGACCATCGGCGCGGGGACGTACCTCCACGACCTCTCCAGCGATGAGATCCTCGAAGACGCCTTCTTCCAATCCGCGTGGGTCGAGTTTCAAATCGTGGCGACCAGCCAATCTGGCAGGGAACTTGGACGCACAGACATCTTCAAGGAAAAACTCAAAATGCTGGAATGTGTCCCGACCCCCACGCCCACCTCGGCGAACGTGAGACCGTGATGGATTTTCCCTCCGATCTCATCCGCTTTTTGACATCCGCCGCGCGCGTCGTTGTCCTGACCGGAGCGGGAGTCTCCCAGGAGAGCGGACTGCGCACGTTCCGAGACGCTCAAACCGGACTTTGGGCGCAGTACAAGCCCGAAGATTTAGCCTCCCCCGAAGCCTTTGCCCGCGACCCCAAACTCGTGTGGGACTGGTATGCCTGGCGCAGGGAAGCGATCAAGGGCGTGCGCCCCAACCCCGGACATTACGCGCTGGTCGAAATGGAAAAGCGCATCCCCGAATTTACGCTCATCACCCAAAACGTGGACGGACTGCATCGCTTTGCGGGCAGCAAAAACGTGTACGAACTGCACGGCAACATTCAGCGCGTACGCTGTTCGCAGTGCGGGACGTTCACCGAAACCTGGGGCGACGACAATGAAACTGTGCCGGCGTGCGAAAAATGCGGCGGCTTGTTGAGACCCGATGTGGTCTGGTTTGGCGAGACGCTTCCGCGCGAGGAGTTGGAAGCCGCCGTCAGAGCCTCGCGCGCCTGCCAGGTCTTCTTCTCCATCGGCACGTCCGGCGTGGTTCAGCCTGCCGCTTCGCTGGCTCATGCCGCGCGGAACAACGGTTCGGTAATCGTGGAGATCAACGCCGAGCCGACGCCGCTCACGCCCAAGACCGATTTCGCCTTTCACGGCAAATCCGGCGAGATATTGCCGGATTTGGTAAAGGCAGTATGGGGAGTGTAGGGCAATTTTCCAAATTGCCCTACGAATTACCAGGCGCCTGAAACAACGTAATTTGCATCCCATCCGGGTCTTGCAGACGGACGTTGATATCGCCCCAGGGAGTGGTCACCGGTTCGTGGACGAGCGTCGCACCGTTGGCGAGCATCCGCTCCATGGCGGCTTTCAAATCCGGCACTTGCAGGGCGAACCGGATCTGCCCGCTGATGCGTTTGCCTGCTTCGAGTTCGTCAATCACCTGCGCCTGCCGTTCATCGAAGATTTCCAATGTGGCGCTGCCCATGTTGAGCATCAATGCCTTGCCGCCGTCGTTGTTCCAGATGGCGGCGGGTTCGATGCCCAACCCGGCGCAATAAAACCGGACCAGTCGTTCATAATCCTGGGTGGTCACTGCCACGCGCAGTTCGAAGATGGGGGAGTTCGAGGTGGACATAAAAAAACCTTTCTGAATGAATTTGGATTGAGATTGTGGATCGGTCGTTACGCCCGCCACTCGCTGAGCGTTTCACCGAGTTTGGCGATCCGCTCGCGGAGCAGGACGGCAATCACGCCCAGCATGAGCAGGATGATGCCCGTACAGCCGATGAGGAAGATCGAGCCGATGTCCTTCAGCGCGCTGTAGACCACCGTCACCACGCCCAGCACCACGAAGCCGATGGGGAAGAACGTCAGACTGCGCGAACGGACAATAATGCCGTACGTCAGCACCGCCAGCGATTGCAGGAAGAGCGCAAAGAAATACAGCAGTTCGTTTTTGCCGACCATTTCGATGTAGGTCGTACCGAGCAGGACAAATTGCGAGAACATGCCCATGATGAACGCGCCCGTCCTGCCGCCCGCGCGCGTCAGCAGATAATGCTGAATCAACCCGAAGAGCGCCGTGCCAATCGAAAAGAACTGCGGTTCGGTCACATCCAGTTCGAAGAGGATGATGAAATACGCCAGCAGGTACAAGCCGTTGGCGGGGAACGCCAGCCAGGCGCTGCGCTTTGCGTAGGCTTCGACCGCCCACAGCGTGGCGGCGGCTGCAACCGGCAGCGACGCATCCAACCCGCCGAGAATGGGTGCGCCTGCCGAAACAACGACGCCCAACCCGAGACCGCTCCGCATCAGCACGGCGTCCCAGCCTGCGGCGCGTCCGCGTTTTTGCAGGACGAAGCCCGCCGCGTAGTGGAAAGCGGCAGCGGCGATGACCGGATGAATCCACTGCGTTACGTCGAAGGAGCGGAAGAGGAACGCCGCAAACAGCGGCAGGGTCAAGGTAAAGGTGTAGAACAAATTCGGCTGACGGTAGAGCAGGCTCACGGTCAGGAAAAGAAGCGAATAGACGGCAAAGCCGGATGCGCCCACGGCGGCGTCCTTGTCAAAGAAGAGGAATCCGTAATTGGCGAGGGCGAGCGATCCGCCGGCGATGCGGACCGCCCAGTTGAGCGGGCGCGGGTTCGTGAAGGTCAGGTGAGCGAGCAGGTCGGCGAGGATCCACAGCAGGCTGTAGGCGAGCAGGTGAAAGGCGGGACACTGCACGTTGAAATCGCGCAGGATGAGAAACGCGCCAACGGTGAACAGGATGGGCGCGCCGGCTTCGAACCAGCCGTTTTTGCGAAGGTACATCTCGGCAATGAAGAGCAGTCCGATTGCCAGCGCATACCAGCCGCCGGTTTCTTCGAGAGCGATCAGCGCTGCAAACGCTGTGATGGCGCCGAGGACCAGGGCGCTGTTTCGGAGCATGAGCGACCAGCCCTCCCTCGCGCGAACTGCCATGCCCGCCAGGAAATATCCGATTGCCAGCGCGGTCAGGGTGGGGAGCCAGGCATCCACGCTGAAATATTCGAGTATGAAGATACTCGTGAGTGCAAGGCTTGCCGCAGGAACGTATCCTAAAAGGGGCAGGCGGTACGCCAGGGCGTAAACCGTGAACACGATGGTGTAAACCCCGCAGCAAATGGCGGCTTCTGATGCAGGAGCCAGCGCCGGGATGAGCACGAAGTTGACGCCCGTCAGCGCCGCGCCGATGCCGCGCACGATCGGGTTCAGCGGGCGCGGGTTCGTAAAGGTGAGATGGGCGAGCAGGTCGGCGAGGACCCACAACAGGCTGTAGGCGAGCAGGTGATAGTTCGTGGATGAAACGTCGAAGCCGCGCAGGATGAGGAATGCCCCCGCGGTGAATAAAATGGGCGCGCCGATTTCAAACCAACCGTTTTTGCGCAGGTACATTTCCACGGCAAAGAGCAAACCGGCTGCCAGCGCGTACCAGCCGCCGGTTTCCTTGAGGGCGATGAGCGCTGCAATCGAAACGATGGAACCGAGGATCAACGCGCTGTTGCGAAGCATGAATGCCCAGCCTTCCCTCGCGCGGATCCCCAGCCCGGCAAGCAGGTAGAGAACGGCGAGCGCCGTCAATGCCGGGAGCCAGGCGTCCATTTCAAGGGCGTCGAGCGCAAAGAGAATTGCAAGCGGCAGGGCGGCGGCTGGGATGTAGCCAAGCAGCGGTTTGGAGTACGCCAGCGCATAGACGGCAAAGAAGACGGCGTAGATTCCATAACAGATTGCCGAACCGGTCGAATCGAATGGAAAGAGCAGGAAGAGCAGGTTGCAGGCGGCGAAGAGCGCGCCCGCGATGCGCGGCGGCAGACGCCATTCGGGGTCTGCCTGCCAATCCTTTTTCAGCAGAAGGTCGGGGAGCAGGAACAACAGACTCATGCCGAGCAGTTGATAGCCGAAGAAAACATCCAGCGCCTGCATGAAATCGAGCAGGAAAAAACTGAAATAGGCGGCGATGAAATTGAGCAGCGCCAGCGACCACAACCACCAGCGCAGGCGGAACGTGTGCAGGGCGGTGAAGAGCATTGCCGTGACGAGCGCGGCGAGCATCCCCAGCCAGGTCTCGAACACAATGCCAGCCATGAACGCCAGCGCCAGGCTGGGCATGGATGCCAGCAAAACGGGCAGGCTGAACGTTCGGGCGCGTTCGATTCTGTGCAGCGCTTCGCTGGCAGAAGCCAGCATGAATCCCCACCCGAAGAAGAGCATGGATGAACCGAGGCTTTCGAGATCGAAAGCGGCGGCGAGGAACCAGGGCATGGGAATGAGCGCTCCCGCCGCCAGCCAGGGGAAGGCAAAGAACGGTCGCAGCCCGTTCGAGAAAGTGTAGAAGATGCCCGCCAAACCCCACGTCAGGAAACCCGCCAGGTGCCAGAGATTCGGGTTGGATGGGTCGAATACATGGGCGCCAAAGATGGAAATCGAAACAACCAGCGCCGCGACCTGCAATGCCTGCGCGGCAAGGAAGAGCGGCAGGGCAAATTTCGCGTCCCGCCAGCGTGTGAGCAGGCTCGCGCCCGTCAGCCCGGCAAGGGCGGCGATGCCTTCCATGAGGATGTGGAATTCAGCCTGCGCGTCGAATACGCCTCCAGCCCGGTACATCGCAAGCGCAAGCGAGCCGAAGGCTGTGATGCTGAACAGGCGCGATTCATACAGCCATGTCCCGCCGCTCCAGATGACGGACATGATGAGGAAGACGATCACCCAATATCCAGCCGTCATCGGCTTGCCATACTCGAACGCGAACCGCAGGGATTGTTCGAGGCTGTTGGCGGTGATGACCAACAGGAAGGAAAAAACAATGAACAGTGCAAAACTTGGCTGGGGCAACCGCTTCTTGATGAGGACCGCCAGCCCGCCGAAGATGAATGTGCCGAGAATCAGAATCGGCAGGCGCAGTTCCGGCACAACCGCGCCCAGGATGGCGGCGGCGGCAATCACAAAGAACGCGCCGAGATAAAGATAAATCTTGATGCTGGCTTCGCTGGTCAGCGTTTGCAGGAGGGTGGGGCGCGGCTCGGGCGGCGTGACCGGCGTGGGGGCGGGCGCAGGAGTCGCTTTCGGCGCGGGCGCGGCTGGCTGGATGGGAGCAGGCTTGGGCGGAGTCTGAGGCGCGGCTTTGGGCTGGGGGGCAATGTCAAAATCGTAGCGCCGGCGGAGCACATCGCCGGTCTGGTTGTTGATCAAATTGCTCTTCACCCAGGCGTCAATTTCCCCCAGAATCAAATTGCGGACTCCCCAACTCAGCCGGTCGCCGGCGACCTGCCGGCGCACCGCGCGGTTGGCGGAGGTATCCAACGCGGCGAGCGCTTCAGCGCGGACCTCGGGGCTGCTGCCATGCAAACTGAGTTTTTCCAGCTGGCTGCGAATCGCTTCGCTGCTGTACGGCAGTGTTTTCATGGAAGCAATGGCTCGCAGGATTACGGCTTCGTCCGTGCTTTGCAGTCTCTGATGAATCTGCGCGACAATCTCTTGTGGCGATTGGGCGGCGTTCGCCGGGGTTTGCGCGTCTGTGCCGGCTGCGTTGATGGAGGGTTCGGCTCCCCGCAGGCGGTCCAGCGCAATCCGCGCATCCATGCGGATGTCCATGTTGTCGTCTTCACCGGCGCAAATTTCGAGTTCTCTCAATATTGCTTTTTCGAGGATGTCGTCGTCAATGCGGTCGAACACTGCGAGCTTTTCGATGGCGAGCAGCACCGTCACATCGTCGCCGCTTTGCAAGTCCTCCAGGATCTGACGCAGAATTTCCCTGGCTTGTTCGGGCGTGTACATGGTTTCCTCCATTTGGGCTGCGAGCGTTTCTTCCTGCTCCATTTCCATTTTGATCTGTTTGAGTCCCGTTCGGCTTTGAGTTGCCCATAAAACGACCAGCACGATGACAGCCAGGCAGGAGAAGACTTCGGTGCCGCCAAGGACGGCAAGGAAAGCGCCTATCAACGCCACCGCCGTGCGGACGCCTGCGTAACCGAGCGCCTGCCTGCCATGTTTGCGGACGAATTCGCTGCCCTTGTAATTTACATACTGAAGGAGGAATAAATGCCAAAGCGCCGAACCGAGCACGGCTGTGACGGCGGTCAATGCCTCTGCGATTTCAAAACCACATGCCGGGCAGATTGCCTCGACTGCCGTGTACCCAAGTCCGCTCGACGCAAAGAAGAAAAGCGTGGGAACGGTCAACAACGGCGAGAGCTGCAGCCAGTTGTAAGCCGCTTTGGCGCGCTTTTCCTCGGTTGGTCTTTGCATGATTTCTTATCCTTTCGCGCGGCGGGAATGAAAAACCAGCTTTCTTGCTCATTCAATTATTGCACAAAACCGCAAAAAATGCCGCCAAAAAGTGTCGTTTTGGGGTAATTTGTGATAACCCGGCGGGAACAATCGTCTGACTGATTCCGGCAGGCTGCTCTTCCGCGTGGGTGAGTTTGAACTTGGGTTGAAAAGCAAGCCGCCCGGAGCGGACTTCGAGCGGCTTGCTTTGAATTCAGGGAGGGATATTGCGCGCAGGTTTACTTGAGGACAACCCCGCTGCGCGGCGGAACAGTCACCTGGCTGCCTGCAATCTCCGGCGACCCAAAGAGAGTCTTCGGCGGGTGGGGGAGGTTCAACATGAAAGTTCTGGAAGAGGCGGAGGCGTTGAACGCCACCGTCACCGTCTCGTCCTTGCAGGTGCGGGCGAAAACCATCAGATCGTCCTCGGTGTGGATGCGCCTGTACTCGCCGCGCCGCAATGCTTTTTGTCCCTTGCGCAGGGCGATGCACGCCCTGACATAGTTGAACAAATCCTTATCCCATTTTGATTCATCCCATGGGAAGGATTTTCGGCAATCGGGGTCGTGACCGCCATCCACGCCGACCTCATCGCCGTAGTAGATGCACGGCGCGCCGGGCATGGTGAAGAGGAACAACCACGCCAGTTTGAGCGAATTCTTGTCGCCGCTGGCGCACGAAAGGAAGCGCGGCATGTCATGACTGTCGAGCAGGTTGAGCTGCGCGAACGTGATGTCGGTTGGGTACAAATGCAGGATGCGCTCCACCTCATCGGCAAACGCCTTTGCGTGCATACGGTGGATGCGGTCCTTGATTCCGCCCGCATGCTGGATTATTTCCATATTCAGATGCGTGCCCGCAAAGAAATTCAACGCCGCCGCCGTGAAGAGATAATTCATCACCGCATCGAACTGATCGCCCTGCAGCCATCTTTGTGCCTCGTGCCAGATCTCGCCCACGATATACGCCTCCGGGTTGACCGCCCGCACGCGGCGGCGGAACTCGCGCCAGAATTCGTCGTCGTCAATTTCGCCCGGCACGTCCAGCCGCCAGCCGTCAATGCCGAAATTCACCCAATGTTCCGCCGCGCCGAACAAAAACTCGCGCACGGCGGGCGTGTTCGTATTGAACTTCGGCAGCGCGGGCAAATTCCACCACGCGCGGTAGCCGATGGCGGTCAGGCTGTCTTCCTGTCCGAGCAGTTTCTGCTCGTGCGCCGAAGGGTATGCGCCCCAGTGTTTGCGTCCTCTCAGGCGCTCTTCATCGAAGTGAAACCAATCCTTGTAAGGCGAAGCGGCGCCGGTCTCCAGCACGTGATGGAACTGCCAGAACCCGCGCGATGCGTGGTTGAAAACGCCGTCCAGCACCACGCGCATGCCGCGCTTGTGCGCCGCCTTCAATAATTTCTTCAACACTTCGTTGCCGCCCAACAGCGGGTCCACGTTGTAATAATCGTATGTGTGGTAGCGGTGATTCGAAGCCGAAGCAAAGATCGGGTTGAAATAGATCGCAGTGATTCCCAAATCCTGCAAATAATCCAGTTTTTCGATCACGCCGTACAGGTCGCCGCCCTTGAAACCATGGTGGGTCGGCGGGCTGTCCCATGTCTCGAACCCGAGGTCGGGCATGTGCCTGCCGCGCGCAAAACGATCGGGGAAGATTTGATAAAAAACCGCGTCCTTCACCCAGTTTGGTGTGGTCATGTTTCCTCGTTGTGTTGAAATTTTGTGCCGCAAGATTTATCTTGCGATGATGGGTGCGAAATGAATTTCGCGTTACGGGTTGATTTTCAAAACAACCATCGCGTACGGATTCAGACTCTCGAACGGCTTATACGGCTGAAACGTCCCTCCGCTTCTCTCTGGACCTCGAGCCTGCCCCTCGCCAAAAAGCGTCTCCACGCTGACGATGGATTCCGCCAGCCCCGCCTCGTTGAGGTCAAGCGCATACTCGCCGATGGGTTCGCCGGTCAGGTTTGCCAGAACGAGATAAGCGCCGTCCGCATCCATGCGCAGGGTGACAAAGATACCAGAGTTTCCCGCATCCAGAAGCAGGATGTCAGCGGTTTGTAATGTGGGGTGGTCTTTCCGCAGACGAATCAACGTCCGGTAATGCTCCAGCAGGGAAGCGGGGTCGCCCGTCTGCGCCTCGACATTAACTTGCGTGTAGTCACTATGAGGAGCGCGCCACGGCGCAGCAGTGGAAAAGCCTGCGAACTCAGCATCATTCCATTGCATCGGCAGGCGGATGTCCTCATCGGGTTTTTTGCCCTGCATCCCGATCTCTTCGCCGTAGTAAATGTAGGGCGTGCCGGGCGAGGTCAGCATCAAAAAGGAAGCCAGTTTCGCCTTGTTCATATCCCCGTTGAAGACCGACATGACGCGGTTCTGGTCGTGGTTGGCGAGGAAGATGGCGTAGTCGAAATCGGGCATGTCCATCCGGGCGAATTTGATCGCGCTGACGATGCCCGAGTTCGCGCCGCCGTTGACGCTGTTCATGAATCCGCTGGACATTTCAAAGTTGAAGATCTGGTCGAGTTCATCGCCCGAATACATATTGACCACCGAGGCGCCCGCTCCGAATACTTCGCCCACGGTATACGCCTGCGGGGCTTGCGCCTTGTACGCTTTGTAAAAGTCCTTGAGCCAGGTGTGCGTGGCGGGGGTGTTTTCCACTTTGCCGCCCTCTTCGATGAGGTGCTTCACGGCGTCCACGCGGAAGCCGTCCACGCCGATTTCGTTCAGCCAGAACTCGCTTATGGCGAGCATGGCTTCGGTCACGGCGGGATTGGTGTAATTCAAATCGGGCATGCCTTCCCAGAAGTAGCCGTAGTAATAACCGTTCTCTCCTTTGTGCCAGTTGCCTGCGCCCGGCTCCTCCGCCCAGAGATAAAAATCGCGGTACGGCGAATCGGGGTTGGCGTTCGCGTCCACGAACCAGGGGTGCCGGCTCGAAGTGTGGTTGATGACGAAGTCAATGATGATGCGGATGTCTCGTCTGTGCGCTTCATTCAGCAGGTTCTTGAAATCGTTCATCGTGCCGTATTCAGGGTTGACCGCGTAATAGTCGGTCACATCATAGCCATGATAGGAGGGCGAGGGATGAATCGGCATGAGCCAGATGGCGTTGACGCCGAGCGCTTCGAGGTAATCCAGTTTTTGGGCAATGCCGTTGAAATCGCCGATGCCGTCGCCGTCTGTATCGTAGAAGGAACGGACGAATATCTCGTAGAAGACTGCTGTCCGCCACCAGTCAACAGGATCCGCTGGCGGGGCGGCGGGGGCTGGGGGCGTGGGAACAACTGCCGGCGGGGGAGAAGCGCAAGCCGATAGAACAGCGAACAGCAAAAGGACGCAGAAAATTCTTTTGGACATGATGAGTCTGAGGGTAAAAAATTCGGCGGCGGGTCTGCGTCATTTATTTTGACCCATCACCAAAAATTCCTCTCTCTTCTGTGAAAGAAGAAAGAGGAAACGGGTGAAGCCGGGGTCAGTTCAGCCTTTGACGCTGCCCGCGGTAAGACCGCCGACGATCTGTTTTTGCAGGGCGATGTACACGACGGCGACCGGGAGCGCCACGATGACCGCCATTGCCGCAAAGCGGTTCCACGGGATGCTGTTGGCGTATTGACCGGTCATGTTGTAGAGCGTCATGGCGAGCGTGTAGTCCTTCGGCTGGGATAAGAACAGCCACGTGAGCACGAACTCCTGCCAGTGCCCGATGAACCCGAGGAAGAAGGTGACCGCCAGCTGCGGCATGGCAAGCGGGATGACGATCTGCCAGAAGGTCTGGTTGGCGTTTGCGCCGTCTATGGCGGCGGCTTCCTCCAGTTCGCGCGGTATGGTGTCGAGGTAGCCTTTGAGGTTCCAGACGGCAAAAGGCAGGGCGGAGGCGGTCATGGCGATGCCGACGCCCAGCAGGGAATCGCGCAGGTTGAATTGCAGTTTGCCTTTGCTGCCATCGCTGCATTCTGTGAACGGCAGGATGGCGGTTTCGCCGCTTTTACATTCCTTGACCTGCACCTGGTTCAATAACAGGTAGAGCGGGGTGCTCAAACCCACCGCCGGCATGAGCAGCGGGATGAAGACCAGAATCATCAGCACTTCGCGCAGTTTGAACTTGAAACGCGAGAAGGCGTACGCGGCGGTCACGGCGACGGCAAGCGCCGCGGCGCCAACGCCCATCGAAAGCATGAAACTGTTGCGGAGCAGTTCGATGAACGTGACGGGGTTGCCGGTGGGTTTATCGAGCACCTGTTTGTACGCGACGAACGAGATTTCCCTTGGAATGAGTTCCAGTTGGGAAGGGCGGGTGGTCTTTGAACTGAACGACAGCGTGACGATGTACATGATGGGGAACATCACGGAAACCAGGATGGCAAGCGCCGCCAGCTGCAGCAGCAGCTGCTTCCAAAGCGGCAGGCTGCGCCCGCCGGTCTGCCCGGAGGTGTTCATGTTGAGGAAGCGAATGAACGGGTTTTTGCCTTTTTCGGAATTGATTGCCGTCATATCAAGCCTCCAGATAGTTTTGGGTGGCGCGGGTGATGCGGTTGGTGATAAGGAAGACGATCAACGCCACGCCGAAGATGATGACCGCGAACGCCGCCGCCACGCCGTACCAGCGCAGGTTGCGGACGAGGTTATAGGCGAATGTAACCAGCAGTTCCGTGGACCGCGCCGGACCCCCGCCCGACATGAAGAAGACGAAGTTGAACAGGTTGAATGAAAGCGTAAAGCCGTACACGGCGGCGGGAATCATGGCGGGACGCAGCAGCGGGACGGTGATGCCCCAGAACTGCTGGGCGGGGGTCGCGCCGTCAATGGAGGCGGCTTCGTACAAGTCTTTGGGGATGCTTTGCAGCGCGCCCGTCGCCACGACCGACATGAAGGGCCAGCCCAGCCAGAAGTTGGCGACCATCATGGCATAGTAGGCGAGGGTGAGCGGCGCACCCGGCAGGAAGCCCGGAATGGGCGGTTTGACATCCTCGAACCAACGGATGTAGATCGGGTCGGTTCCGCCGAAGAAAGCCGCCGAGATGTTCGTCAAAAGCTGGTTCATCGCGCCGTAGCGTTCGTCGAAGATGTTCGTCCACACTGTGGCAACCACGAGCGGGGGCACGACCACGGGAAGAATGTAAACCGCACGGTAGATGCGCTTGAGCCACAAGCCTTCGGTATTAAGCAGGGTGGCGATCAACACACCGGCTGGCACATGCAGGATGACGTTGCTCAACGCCCACCAGATATTGAATTCCAGCACGCGGAAGAAATTGAAGTTTTCAACCGGCAGCGCCGCCGTAAAAATATCGAGGTAATTCTTGATGCCAATGAACTCCAGCTCCGGCGATTTGAGACCCAGAAGCAGGTGTTTGGACTCGAAGTTTGTGAACGAAATGACGACCTGGTAGATGAGCGGATAAAACGTGATCACTCCCATGATCAGAAATGCGGGCAACAGATAAAGATATGGCAGGACCGCGTTTTTTGTTTTGGGTTTTTTAAGGGAAGGTGATTTTGCAACTGCTGCCATGGGAAGTCTCCTCGTTAAACCGTTTCTAATGAGGGAGAGCGGACAAGTTTCCTTGTCCGCTCCCTTGTTGCGAAAAGCCTGACTTACTTGGTTGCGCCTTCGAAGGCGGCTTTGACCCAGTCGGCAGCCGGGGTTCCGGCATCGAAGACCTGGTCGGTACCGCAGAAGTTGCCCCAGTAGTTGCCCATGGCTTCCACCTGCGGGCGGAAGTAGGCGGTGGCGAACGCGTCGAGCAGACCCTGGATGAGCGGGTCGGTCACTTCGACGGTGGTGTTCGCGGGAACGTGACCGGCTTCGTCCATCATCAACTGTTGGGCGGCGGTGTTGGTGAGGTAGAGCGCCACCTCGATGGCGGCTTCGGTATTCTCACTGTTCGGGTTGAAGTACCAGCCGTCCACGCCGAGGAGCGGGTTGGAAGGACCGCCCGGTCCGGCGGGAATCGGAGCCACGGCGAGTTTGTCGCCGAGAGCCTTGCGGTAGTCGCCCATTGCCCAGTTGCCGTTCGTGATCGCGGCGACGGAGCCTTCGGTGAAGGGCGCGAGACCGTCGCTGTCGTTGCGGGGCCAGCCGTTCTCAACGGAGATCTGGTACAGGTCGTTGAGGTAGGACATCGCATCCGCAACCTTGGCCTGGTTGGCTTCATCGGCGACGAAATTGAACTGGTCGTCGAAGATCTGACCGCCGAAGGAGCCGAAGAAGCCCCAGTGGTGGTAGCAGCCGAAGGAGATGGCGACCGGTGTGCCGCCTTCCATCAACGCCTTGAGGTCGTCGGTGGTGGCGGGCGCTTCGGGAAGCAGTTCAGTGTTGTACCAGAACGCAACAGCCTTCATGGACTCGGGGATGCCGTACATGCGGCCCTCGTACATCATGCCGCCCTGCGAGAGTTCGCTGTAATCGCCAAGTTTGCCGGCAACCAGATCGGTAATGTCGGCGATGGTTCCAGAGCGGGCCTGACCGCCGAGGTTGTCGTTCGGGGCGATGAACATGTCGGGACCGCCGCCGGCAGCGACATCGGTGTCATACTTGTTGAAGATGTCGTTGAAAGGCACCTGGAGCACATTGATCTTGTACTGCGGGAGATCCACGGCGGCTTGTTCGAGCAGTTTCGCCAGGGCGATCTCTTCCGCAGAACCGGTGCCGTAGGCGTGCCAGAAGGTGATTTCAGTAACTTCGGCGGGCGCTTCTTCCGTAGCGGCGGGGGCTTCTTCCGTAGCGGCGGGCGCTTCCTCGGTGGCGGCGGGCGCTTCTTCGGTGGCAGGGGTGCCGCATGCGGCGAGCGCAAGTGACAGAATCACCAATACGCTCAGTAAAGCGAGCAAATTCTTTTTCATTCTCTTTTACTCCTTGAAATTTGTTGAAAATGCACGTTCTTATAGGCAGTATAGATGTGGCTGTTTCTTTCCGCTTCCCGAAACCACCTCCTTTACAGGGGTTATCGAATGGCTTCTTCCGTATTTGCATCGAAGATATGAAACTTGTCCATATCGAAGATGACCTGTGCGGCATCGCCGACGCGCCGCCTGGAGCGCGGGTCAACGCGCGCAATGAACGTGTTCTTTCCGGCAACAAGATAAAGGAAGGTCTCGTTGCCCATCAGTTCGGTCACATCCACCTTGGTCTCCACCCTCTCCCCGTGAATGTTCGGCGGGGCGAATTCGGGATCGTGAATGTTCTCCGGGCGGATGCCGAAGACGACCTTCCTGCCGTCCATGGATTTGTACGGCCCGGCGAGCGCATCGGGGATCTGGACCTTGAAGTCTTCCGCGTCTACGTAGACCTTGTCGCCGCTTTTGGCGAGTTTGGCGGAAAAGAAGTTCATGGCAGGCGAACCGATAAACCCGGCGACGAACAGGTTATTGGGGCGGTCATACAAATTCTGAGGGGTGTCCAATTGCTGAAGGATGCCCTTGTTGATGACGGCGATGCGGCTCGCCATGGTCATGGCTTCGGTCTGGTCGTGTGTGACGTAGATGAAGGTGGTTTGCAGGCGCTGGTGCAGTTTGCTGATCTCGGCGCGCATCTGCACACGCAGTTTCGCATCCAGGTTGGAGAGCGGCTCGTCGAAGAGGAACACCTTTGGCTCGCGCACAATGGCGCGTCCCACCGCCACGCGCTGGCGCTGACCGCCCGAAAGCTGGCGCGGCTTGCGCTGCAACAGGTCGGTGATGCCGAGGATTTCGGCGGCTTCGTTCACGCGGCGCTTGATTTCCTCCTTCGGCGTCTTGCGCAGTTTCAAACCGAACGCCATGTTGTCGTACACCGAAAGGTGCGGATACAAGGCATAAGACTGGAAGACCATGGCAATGTCGCGGTCCTTCGGAGCGACGTCGTTCACCACACGATCACCGATCAGGATTTCACCGTCTGTGATCTCCTCCAATCCAGCCAGCAGGCGCAGGGCGGTGGTCTTGCCGCAGCCGGACGGACCGACCAAAACCAAAAACTCTTTATCTTCCACGTGAATGTTGAGATTCTTGATGATCTCCAGCTCGCCAAACCGCTTGATTACGTTTTTATATGTGACACTTGCCATGATATTTTGCCTCCAGTCTTGGGAATATGGTACTTTTATTATAATCACAAGCCCGTTTTTGACCTATGATTTTGAAGACTGAGTTAGTTGTATGGTCAAACAAAAATGCCTGGTAAAACGAAACTTCTGCCCGTTTGCGCGGATTCCAGCAATCCCAAAATCGCAGCGATGTTCCCGCGGCTGTCTGTGAGCGAAACACGCGGCGGTTTTCCGTTCAGGATGGCGTCGCACATATCCTCCACCTCGCCCGAATACAATTCCTGCCCTTTAATCTTTATGGTTTGCGTTTCATCCCCGCGCGTGAGTTGAATTTCGCTCTTGATGCCGGGCTTGAACGGATTGGAAATATTCAGAACGCCCTCCGTTCCAACGATCTCGATGTACGAGCGGTAATGCGACTTGAACCCGCAATCGAATTGGGCGTGGACTCCGCCCCCAAACCGCAGTTCCCCGAAGAACGATTCATCGGTTCCGCCCGGACCTTCGACCTGCCAGCCGAACACTTCGAGCGGTTCCTCCCCGACGATCATCCGCGCGAACGAAATGGGATAGCAGCCCACATCCCAAAGACTGCCGCCGCCCATTTCCTTGACGGTGCGGTAATTCCCTTCGCGGGTGAGGGTAAAGGTGAACGCCCCTTTAATCAATCGAAGTTCTCCGAGTGCGCCGCCGTCAACGATCTCCCTGGCTTTCAATGTCTGCGGGTGATGGCGGTACATGAAGGCTTCCGCCAGCACCCTGCCGGTCTCCTGCGCGGCGGCGGACATCGCATCCACTTCGGCGAGGGAGAGCGCAAGCGGTTTTTCGCACAGCACGTGCTTCCCGGCGCGCAGGGCTTTGATCGTCCATTCGGCGTGCAGGTGGTTGGGCAGGGAGTTGTAGACCACGTCAATCTCCGGGTCGGCGAGCATGGCTTCATAACTCCCGTATGCACGTGGAATCTCCCACTCGCGGGCGTAGGCTTCGGCGGCAGCCAGACTCCTCGAAGCGGCGCCCAGCAACCGGGTCCGTTTTGAGGCGCGCAGGGGTTTGATCAAAGCCCGGTTGATTTTCGCAGTCGAGAGCAGTCCCCAGTTAAGCGCTTTGTCCATGTCGGTTCATCCTGAAAAGAAGAAGCGTAAAGAGAAGCGTGAGCGCGGCGAGGAGGAGCGTTGCCATGAAGCCGATCCTCAAGCCGAACAGGTCGCCTGCCCATGCCACCAGCCAGGGACCGAGCATTCCGCCCAGCCCCGAAAAGGTAAACAGCACACCCAGAATGGTGTTGAGATTTTTGTGATGTTCATCGGAAACCGCTGCCGTGAGGGTGGGGAAAATGATGGAAAAGAAAAAGCCCGCGACGGGAATGAATATGAACATCTCTGTGAAGATGCCAGCCGCAAGGCTGAGGACAGCCAGCAGTGCGGCGAGGAGGATCGAATGGAGGTAGCCCAGCTGGTGGACGACAAACCCGCCCAGCAGACGGCCCGCCATGAGCATCCCGAAAAAGAGCGCCAGCGCCTGATTGCTGGTTGAGACGGAAACGGCGCGGGCATCCTGAAGGTACACGACGAGCCACGAAGCCAGACCGATCTCCGCGGCGACATAACAGGTCATGGCAGCGTAAAACAAAGGCAGGCGCTCTCCGAATGCCGCCTGTGGGACGGCGCGGAAATCGAGCGAACTTTTCTCCTCCGGTTTTGGAAAACGCAGGATCAGCGTGGACAGCAGAAGAATGCCGATGGGCAAAAAGTCCCAGCGGTACACCTCCCGCCAGCTGACGCCCAGCCCGAAGAGCCAGTCTGCGAAGAGCGGCGCAAGCATGGAGCCCAGCCCGTGCATGACCGCCATCAGGTTGAGATAGAGTCCTTTTTGTTCGTGATACAGGCTGACGATAATGGCATTGGGACCGAGTTCGAATGCGCCCAGCCCCATTCCAATCACAAAGAGCGAAGCGCCGAGCAGGGCGGCAGTGCCCAGACCGCTATATCCGCCCACACCGAGGAAGAGAAAAACGGCTGCGAGCGCCATTACGACCTTCAGCCCGAAGCGGTCGGCGAGGATGCCGGTGATGAGCGTGGCGATCAGGAAACCGAGATATTCGCCGAAGAAGATGTTTCCGCCCGTGCCGTAGTCAATGTTCAATTCCGCGATCATGGGCGGCAGGGTGGGACCTTTGAGGTTGTCGGTGAAGCCGAAGATGAAGAACGCGAAGAAGCAGATCACGGTCAGGAGGAGGATATTAAGTTTGGAAGTTTTTTGCATTGGGAAGGGGCGGGGCTGGCTTTTCAAGCAAACCAGCCCTGTCTGTGAATTTAGCCTTTGAGCGAACCGGCAAGGAGACCGCGCAGGAAGTACCTGCCGAGGAAGATATACACCAACAGAGTGGGCAGCGCCGCCAGCAGGGAGCCCGCCATTTGCACGTTCCAGGCGATGATCTGACTGCCCGCCATGTTGTTGAGCGCCACAGTGATGGGCCATTCTTCGTTGCCGGTCAGCACGACCGCAAAGAGAAAGTCATTCCACGCCGAGGTGAACTGCCAGATCAGCACCACCACAAAACTGGGCAGGGAAATGGGCAGGAGAATGTAACGGTAAATTCCAAGCATGTCCGCGCCGTCCATCTTTGCGGCTTCGAGCAGTTCCTGCGGCAGGCTGGCGTAGTAATTGCGGAACGTGAGTGTGGTAATGGGAATGCCGTAAATGATGTGCGCCAGCGCCAGCCCGGGCAGACCCGTAATTCCCATCGCGTTCATGAATTGGACGAGCGGGATCAGGATGCTTTGATAGGGGATGAACATGCCGAACAGGATGAACGGGAAGATGACGTCTGCGCCTCGGAACTTCCATTTGGCGAGGACGAACCCATTGAGCGAGCCCAACGCCGACGAAATCAACGCGGCGGGAATCACCATCATGAAACTGTTGAGCAGGGAGGGGGAGAGTTTCGTCCACGCCTCGATATAGTTGATGAAAGCGATTCCCCTGGGGAGCGCCCACATGGTTTTCAGGTCAATCTCTTCAAAACTTTTGAAGCCCGTTACCAGCATGACGTACATCGGCAGGAGGTAAAAGACAGCCATCAACACCAGGGGGATGTAAAGCCAGTACTTGCCGAGACGGAGTTTGGTTCTCATTGCTGCGCCTCCGTCCTTAACGTATAGCGGATGTACGGGATGATGAGGACCGCCACGCTGATAAGCAGAATGATGCCAATGGCGGCGCCCTTGCCGTAGAACAGCCCGTCGAAAGTCACCTGCCACATGTAAATGGCGGGGACGTCCAACGGCAGCTGCTTCCCGGCGACGGCGACGATCAGATCGAACACTTTCAACGACATGTGCCCGAGAATGATGAGTGCGGAAAGAGTGACGGGCGCCAGCAGGGGGAGCATGATGTGACGATAAATCTGGAATTCGTTCGCCCCGTCAATTTGAGCCGCCTCGCGCAGTTCCTGCGGAATCGCCCTCAGCCCTGCCAGGTAAAGCGCCATCGTGTAGCCGGACATCTGCCAGATCGCCGCCAGCGCAATGGACGCCATGCCCCATGTCGGGGTGTTGTACCAGGTGTTGGCGAGGAAATCCAACCCCAGGTTTTGGAAAAGGATATTGAAACCGGTCACGCGCGAGCCGGTCATGGCGGGATTCATCAGCCAGCGCCAGACGACGCCGGTCACAATGTACGAGATCGCCATCGGGAAGAGGAAGAGACTGCGAAAGAAACCCTCGCCTTTGAGCCCCTGGTCCAGCATGACCGCCAGCAAAAACCCCAGCAGGATACTGCCAATGACAAATACGCCCGTGAAGATCAGCGTGTTGCGAATGTCCACGTGGAAGCGCGGGTCGGCGAAAAGCTCCAGGTAATTATTGATGCTGTTCCATGTGTAATCCGCGGTCAGCCCCTTCCACTTGCTGAGCGAAACTCGCGCAGACCAGCCGATAAAGGCGTAAACAAAAATAAACACAGCCAGGATTGACGGCAGCACCAGCAGGATGTTCAGAAAGCGGTCTTTGTCTCTTCGCATGGAACGCCTTTCCACTAAAACAAAAATGGTTGAGGCTCCTGAAAAGAGCCTCAACCATTCTAACACCAAGCCTTACTTGCAGGGACCGCTGCTGGCGCAGGCGGCGACCAGAGCGGACTGGAAGGTTTCAATATTGCCGTCGGCGATGAACAAACCGAGGGCGGTGTCAATTTCGGTCTTCCAGGAGTCGTTGGCGACCACGCCGTGAGTCAGCGAACCGACGACGGTATTGGTAGCCCAGTCTTCCATGGCGGACTGCAGGTATTCCCCGAAGAGGGATTTATCGCAGTCGGTGCGGGCGCAGATGGAACCCTTCACAGGGTTGAACGCTTCCTGTCCTTCCTTGGAGCCGGCGGTCTTCAGCCAGGCAATCGCCGCATCGCGGTGCGGGGCGCCGACCGCAAGCACGAAGGAGTCGGAAAGGAATTGGAAGACGCCGCCGGAACCGGGCGTGGCAGCCCAACCGTAATCGGTGTTGGGGGTCTTGCCGAGTTCGCGGAAGTAACCTTCAGCCCAGTCGCCCATCACGTTGAACGCCGCATCGCCGTTGACGACGAGTTGGGCGGCGTCCTGCCATGAGAGCGAGGCGGAATCTTCATTGGCGTAGGTCAGCACCTTGGCATAGTTCTCGAGGGCGGCGGTCACTTCGGGGCTGCCCCAGTCGGTCTCGCCGGTCCACAAACCGTTGTAGGCATCGGGTCCGAGCGAACCAAGCAGGACGGTCTCCAGCAGGTGCATCTTGGTCCACTGCTCACCGAGCGCAAGCGGCTGAACGCCGGCGGCTTTGAGCGTATCCATCGCGGCGAACCATTCATCCATCGTGGTGGGAACTTCCACGCCGTTGGCTTCGAGCAAGCCGGGGTTGTACCACAGCACGTTGGCGCGGTGGATGTTGACCGGCACGGAATAGATGTTGCCATCCTGCGAGATCAGCGGGATGAGGGTTTCAGGCATGACCTCGAGCCAGCCTTCGGATTCATAGAGGTCGTTCAGCGGCTCGATCTGGCTCGCGGCGACGTAGGTTCCGATCAGTTCCTGACCGGCATGACCCTGCCAGCTATCGGGCGGATCGCCAGCCTGCAAGCGGGTGGCGAGCACGGCGCGGGCGTTCGTCCCGGCGCCGCCAGCGACTGCGGCATTCACGAATTCAATGTCGGGGTTGGATGCTGCGAAAACCTTCTGCATGGCTTCGAGCCCTGCGGCTTCACCGCCGCCGGTCCACCAGGAGAACACTTCCACCTGGCTGGCGGCTGGGGCTTCTTCCGTCGCGGCTGCTTCGGTGGCGGCGGGGGTGCCGCATGCGGCAAGCGCGAGGGACGCGATCACCAGCAGGTTCAAAAGGGCAAACAACTTTTTATTCATTCTTCTCTCCTTACAGAATTAGGGGTTGAGATACAGGTAAGCCGAAATACGGGGGATGATTTTGGAAAAGCGTATCACCTCCTTTCAATGGTTACAGGATGCGAAAGCGCATCGTCAACCACGATGGCGATGGCGCCGATCAGACTCGCATCGGGACCAAAGGTGGAGAGTTGCACCTCCACCTGTTGACCGATTTCCTGCAGGGAATGCCGTGCAACCGTCTCTTTGATGGCGGGCAATAAATATTCCCCGGCGGTGCTCAACGGACCGCCCAGTATCACTTTTTCCGGGTTGAAGATGTTGATCAGCCCCGCAAACCCCTGCCCCATGGCGTGACCGGCTTCGGTAAACGAATCAATGGCTTCCACGTCCCCCGCATCCGCCGCCTGCTTGATGAGCGGAATGTTCAGCGGGGAGTTCTGTTCCACCATCAGTTTCGGGATAATGCTGGTGCGTTTCACTTCCAGCCGCGCCTGCATGCGCTGAATGATGGAATACTGGTTGGCGTAGGTTTCCCAACAGCCGCGGTTCCCGCAGTGACACACGTTCTGCGAAGGTTCCGCCATGATGGGGGAGTGTCCGATCTCGCCGGCGTATCCGTTCTTGCCGCGGTACAACTTCCCGTTCAGGAAAAGCCCGCCGCCGATGCCCACACCGGCAAACACAAAAATGAAATCGTGACACTGCCGCGCCGCGCCGAACAGGTGCTCCGCAATCGCCGCTGCGTTGGCATCGTTTTCGACGAACACTCTTAACCGGGTCTGCTCGGAAAAGATCTTTACAAACGGAACGTTGCGCCAATGCAGGTTGGGCGCAAAGATCAAAACCCCTTTGTTCAAGTCCACCGTCCCGGGTGTGGCGAGTCCCAGCCCCAGGAAGTGATAATTCTTTCGCTTCCCGGTTGTCATTGCTTCTTTCACGATTCGCAATGTCTGGTTGATCATTTTTTCCTGGTCTTCCGAAGGGTCGGCGTCTTCGCGCCTGCGCCAGACGATGTTGCCAAGAAAATCCGTCACCGCCACCGAGACGAAATCCACGCCCAGTTCCACGCCGATGATATATCCCGCCTGCGGGTTGATCTCAAGCAATGTGGCGGGCCGCCCCGCGCCGCCTGTATTGCTTCCGGTTTCATGCACAAGATTGCGCTCCAATAATTCATCCACAATGCTCGATACCGTGGACTTGTTCAACCCCGTAATGGCTGCCAACTGCGCGCGCGAAACCGGCGCCTGATTGTGGATCAGCCGTAGAACCAGCGAGAGATTTGTCTCGCGAACAAAAGCCTGGTCAGCCGTGTTCCTCGGTTCCGTCATAATTAGTATGTTGGAGCAACAAACTAATTATAACCATTTCAAAGACTTTGTCAACTTAAAAAAATTGCAGGCTCGCTTTCCGCTTCCTCCGGGACCTGGAGCCTGCCTCTGTTTCTTTGAGCGTATCTCCGCCGAAAAAAAGAGGCTGCCACCTCTCAGGCGGCAGCCTCTTCATGGCTCACTTCACTTTCAGCGCGTCCCAGCCTGCGTATCGGGCGGTATCACCCAGTTCCGCTTCGATGCGCAGGAGTTGGTTGTACTTCGCCACGCGGTCGGAGCGGGCGGGCGCCCCGGTTTTGATCTGCCCGGTATTAAGAGCAACTGCGAGGTCCGCAATGGTGGCGTCTTCCGTCTCGCCGGAGCGATGCGACGTGACCGCCCTCCAGCCCGCCCGCTGACAAAGGTCCACCGCTTCGATGGTTTCGGTCAACGAACCGATTTGATTCACCTTCACGAGCAGGGCATTTGCCGCATTTTCCTGTATCGCCCTGCGGACGCGCTGCGGGTTGGTGACGAGCAGGTCGTCGCCGACGATCTGGCATTTGTCGCCGATGGTTTTGACCAGCAGTTTCCAGGATTCCCAATCGTCCTGCGCGAGACCGTCTTCGATGGAGACGATGGGATAATCCCTGACCCACTTCGCCCAGAACTCCACCATCTGTTCGCCGGTCAATTCCTTCCCTTCCTTGCGGAGGTTGTATTTTTTGGTCTTCTCGTCATAAAGTTCGGAGGCGGCAGGATCGAGCGCAATCGCAACCTGCCCGCCGCGCCCGTATTTGAAGCCCGCCTTTTCCACCGCGGCGAGAATCAGTTCGATGGCTTCGTTGTTCGCCTTGAGGGCGGGCGCGTACCCGCCTTCATCGCCGACAAGTGTGCTGTAGCCCTTTTCCTTCAAGACAGACTTCAGGGCGTGATAAATTTCCGCGCCCCAGCGCAAACCCTCGGAGAAGGAAGGCGCGCCGAACGGCATGACCATGAATTCCTGCATGTCGGTGCTTTGCCAGCTGGTGTGCGCGCCGCCGTTCATGATGTTCATCATCGGCACAGGCAGCACGTGGGCATACACGCCGCCGAGGTAACGGTAGAGCGGCAGCCCGAAGGAATTTGCCGCGGCCTTGGCGACCGCCAGGCTCACGCCCAGAATCGCGTTCGCGCCGAGTTTGGATTTGTTCGGCGTGCCGTCCATGTTGAGCAGTTCGGTGTCAATGGCTTTCTGTTCGGCGGCGTCCCAGCCGAAGAGCGCCTCGGCGATCACACCGTTGACATTGGCAGCCGCATTCGCCACGCCCTTGCCGAGATAGCGCTTCTTGTCGCCGTCGCGCATTTCGAGGGCTTCATGCTCGCCCGTGGATGCGCCCGACGGGACGGCGGCGCGTCCCCATGAACCATCCATGAGAACGACCTCCACTTCCACGGTGGGGTTGCCGCGCGAGTCGAGAACTTCCAGTGCGGAGATGCTTTCAATCGTTGTGTCCATTTTGAACTCCTGGGGTTATTATCGTTGTGTGTCTTCGCAATCATCGCTTGTGTGCCGAGCGCAAGTATAACCCCAAAAATCGGGAGATGTCGTCGTGACGGAAATCATGTTCCGCGACCCGCGCGATAAACTTCATTTTGCCTTTCACGCCACGCCCTTCCGCAAATTCGTCGTCTTCCTGCTTGGCGCCTTGTTCAAACCCATCATGAAACTCGATGTGCGGGGCGCCGAAAACCTGCCCGCCGACGGGGCGGTGGTGCTGGCGGCGAATCACGTCACCAACTTCGACGTGATTCCCATGCAGTTGAGCGTCCCGCGTCCGATCTTTTTCATGGGCAAAGCCAGCCTGTTCAAGATCCCCGTTTTCGAAGCCGCCATCCGCGATCTGGGCGCGTTCCCCGTCCATCGCGGCGAGAAGGATGAATGGGCGCTTCGCCATGCCGCGCGCGTCCTGGAGCATGGACAGGTCCTCGGCATGTTCCCCGAAGGGACGCGCTCCAAAGGAAAAGGACTCAGCGTCGCCAAAACCGGCTCCGCCCGCCTCGCGCTCGACGCAAACTGTCCCATCGTCCCCATGGCTGTCATCGGCACCGACGGCTTTTTCAAACACTTTCCGCGCCGCAACCTTGTTACCGTCAAAATCCTCCCGCCGATTCTCCCCAAGCCCGGCGAGACTGCCCTCTCCCTGACCGACCGCGTCATGTTTGCCCTTGCCCGCGAACTCCCCGCCGATATGCGCGGAGTCTATGCCGAAGCGCCGAAAGGTTTTGGAGGATAAAGGATTTTTGGCTCTACCGTTTTTAACGGGAATCTTTTTTTCAACCACCCAGGAGACAAAGGGGCACAAAGGGAAAAAGCCAAAAAAACATCCTTTGTGTGCCTTTGTGACCCTTCGTGGTAAGGGTTTTCCCGCCAGAAACGGAAGAGCCGGATTTTTTTCTTCCGAAAACGGAACGGGCGGAGCCCCCGAACTTTATCCGGGCCGCTTTTTCCTTTTATAATGAACCTCTGCACTGTCAAACAGAATAGCGAGGTTTCCTGAATGAAATTCAATCCAAAATCCCTGACGATCCTTTTTCTCCTGATCGCCATCCTCTCCGCATGCGGCGGGACGCAGCCGGAGGAGCAGCTTACCACAGATGACGCCGTGTTGACGCTTGCCGTTGGCACGATGGTGGCTGGTTTCTTCGGCACGCAGACCGCCATGGTCACGCCCACGCCGCCGAACACGAACACGCCCCCTCCCACCAATACATTCCTGCCAACGCCCACCCCATATAACACCCTGCCTCCTCCCGCCACGTGGACGCCAACCTTTATTTTCTACACGTTCACTCCAGTCCCCGTCCTCCTCACACCTTCAGTGACCGGGACCCTGCCAACTGCCACCGTCAATGCGGGTTCGCTGGCGCATGGCTGCAACAACCTTGCCTTCGTCCGCGATGTCAATTATCCGCCCGGCACCGAAGTCGCTCCGCGGGAGAATTTCGTCAAGACCTGGAAGGTCGAGAACACCGGCACATGCGAATGGAAAGGTCATTACACCCTCAGCATCGTCAAGGATGATTTCTTCGATTCCTCCTGGAACCCCCTGGGCCGCGTGGTGCAGCCGGGGCAGTGGGCGGAACTCTCCGTCATTGTGGATGCCCCCAAGACCGCCGGCACCTACACTTCCTACTGGCGCTTCACCGACGGCGCAAATGCCTTCGGCGCGACGCTTGGCTTGACTGTGGTCGTGAAGGAATAGACAACTCCTGTGCCGTTCAAAACACGACCCGGCAGCCATTTGCCGGGTCGTGTTGGTCTTACCGTATTGGTTTATTTTTCAGGTTCGATCTCGAAGAAGTTGAAGGGAGTCTCCAAAGCCGGGATGGGCGCGAACGATGGAATGTCTCCCATATCCACCTTGATGGTTGGCTGGCTGCTGTCGGTCCAGTCTGCGCTCCAACTGAAGGGACCGCCGGTGATATAGCCGCAGCCAGGGATGAAGAAGCTCCGAAAGCCAACGGATCCACTCGCTCGTTTCGGCGTGGGAAAGGTGCCGTTGGCATAGTAACTGCCGGTAAAGGAGAACGTCCTGCCTTGTAATGCGATCTGGGGGTCACGAGTGATCGTATATCCGCCGCATCCATAGACGTAGATATTGACCGCAAAATTATCTACCTTGGGAGCGCCTTTGGTCACATAGAACTGAAGCGCCCTGCCGTTCCACCGGCCAGCTTTGGCAGCGGAAACCTTGAAAGGCAGGTTGGGGCTGTACTCTTTCCATTCTCCATTGACCTCAGCGCGCACCTTCCACGTGTAGTTGTTGCCGAACGCCAGCACCGTGGTGGGAGTATTGGAACAGGCGGCGGTATTACATACGCTGGCGGCGACAGTTTTGGTGTAGACGATTTTGGTACCTCTCTTGAGTTGGTATTGATACCGTGTTGCGCCGTTGATATTTGACCACTTGAAGGTGGGAGTGGTATCAGTCGTGACCCCTGTGGGAGAGAGGGCGACAGGAATGTTGGAAAGGGTATAGATCTGTCCACTGGTGAAGTCGCCATTGCCGGCTCCGGTCCCGCCGAGTGGATTGTTCAGCGAATCCAGGATGCTGTCATCGTCCACGACATCGAGGCGGATGGTTGCGCCTTCGCTCCAGGTGCCGGTGCTAACCGTGACGGTATAGGTATCGCCGGAACCGCTGACCCCTGTGATGGCGGCATCGGTCACGCCGGTGGTGGTGAGGGCAAAGTCGCTGAAAGGCTCAGTGAGGTCAACGCCCGTCACAGCATCGGTGAAAGTGACTTCAAAATTCACGCTTGATGCATTCGTGGGATTGGAATCCAGGCGGTTTATGGATGCGACTGAAGTAACGCTTAATGAGTATGCTTGTCCACTGGTAAAGTCGCCGTTGCCGGTTCTTGCCCCGCCGAGTGGATTATTGGATTGATCCAGAATGCTGTCATCGTCCACGACGTCGAGGCGGATGGTCGCGCCTTCGCTCCAGGTGTCGGTGCTAACCGTGACGGTATAGGTATCGCCGGAGCCGCTGACCCCCGTGATGGCAGCACCGGTCACGCCGGTGGTGGTGAGGATAAAGTCGCTGAAGGGTTCGGTGAGGTCAACGCCCGTCACAGCTTCGGAAAATACGACTTCGAAGTCCAAGCTTGCCGCATGAATGGGGCTGGGATCAAGGCGGTTAATGGATTTCACCACGGTGACATATCCTTCAAATGCACCAATATCACAAGCGCTTCCTGCTGGGCGGGCGATTCCACGCTGGTCGGTTGCCAGACAGGCGCCGCCGCCGCTGCCCGGTACAGCAGGGTTGCCGGCATCCAGCGCCGGGCTGCCAGAGGTTAGAGCGTGCGTGAACGTTGGTCCACCGTTATCTTGCAGCGGGGTCAACTTGGGGTCAATTGGATTTGCGCTTGTTCCCACTTGATCTCCGACGGCCGGAGTGAATAAACAATATGTCCCATTCCCAATCAGGTTGTAACCCTGGCTGGTAACACTACCGTTGTATGATGAGTTTTTATAACAATCGCCGCCAGCGCCATTCCCAGCGATGACCGTATTTTGCAGGATTAAATTGCCAGCCGTAATTAAAACGCCGCGAGATTCGTTCTTTGTAATGGTACTGTTATTAAGAATAACAGTACCAGTGAATGTATAAATACCACTGCCATCTTTGCCTGTGTTGCCGCTTACAGTGCTGTTATTTAAAGTGACTGTACCATGGACAAATATCCCACTGCCCTGAAAACTGCCGAGAAGTTTATTGTTGCCTATCGTGCTATTGTTTATGGTAGCCGTACCATAACTGGAGATGCCGCCACCTCCTCCGCCGCCAGAACAACAAGGGTTGCCACCGCTGTTCCCGCTGATGGTAGTGTTGTTAATGGTCAGGGTTCCAGAGTTATAGACTCCGCCGCCCATCCATTCGCTAACATTGCCGCTGACGATGCTATTGTTCAATGTCAGGGTGCCTGAATAATTATAGATTCCTCCGCCTTGATTTCTATGGAACCCATTCTGAATTGTAAAATATTCCACGGTGACTGTGACGGCAGTATTTATCGCAATCCCCCTCCTCACCCCTCCGCCGTCAATCGTTGACCTTCCCTCCTGCGTCGTAAACGTCTCATCCCAGCCGCCGGAGAGGGTGATGCTTTTGTTGATCAACACCACCTCGTTGCCGGAGGCAACGGTGTAGGTGCCAACCGCAACCTTGATCGTATCGCCGGAAGCGGCTTGGCTGATTGCGTGGTTGATCGTGAGACAGGGCGTTTCCGGTGCGGTGCAGGCGTTGGGTCCATCATCCGAACCCAGCGCGCTGACATAACGGGTGACCTCGCCTTCCGCATTGACCTGTGCAGAGACCGGCTGGACCAGCGCCAGTGAAAGCGCCATGCTGAAAACCAGAATGAAATTGGTCAGGGCGAAACGCGCCTGACGGGAATGAAATTTGAGATTCATGCAATACCTCCTTGTGTTATGAATGACGTTGAATTCCAGCATGGGCTGGAATTTTGATAAGATTTGGGACAGGGCGGGTACTTGTGAACACTTCCCTCCTGAAACGACTTGTGAAGATTATAAATGGAGTAAGTTAGTTTTGCAATAGCATGTATATGGCATGGAAGCAAAAAACTTCGGAAGTTTACCCAAAACCTCCGAAGTCTCTCTCACTGATCACTAATCACTGACAACTGATCACTGACTCACTTCCTCTCCTTCGCCGCCCTGACCAGCCCCACAAACAGCGGATGCGGCTTCATCGGGCGCGACAAAAATTCGGGGTGAAACTGACTCGCCACCATGTAGGGGTGATCCTTCAATTCCACGATCTCCACCAGACGGTTGTCGGGCGAAAGACCGGAGAACACCATGCCGTGTTTCTCGAACCGTTCCCGGTAGGCGTTGTTGAACTCGAAGCGGTGGCGGTGCCGCTCGTCCACCCGGGGAACGCCGTAAGCGTCGCCCGCCTTCGTCCCCGGCTGGAGCAGGCACGGGTAGAGTCCGAGGCGCATCGTCCCGCCCATGTCGGTGATGGAACGCTGGTCGAGCATCAGATCAATGACCGGGTGTTCGGTGGCACGGTCGAATTCCGAAGAGTTGGCATCCTCCAAATCCAGCACGTTGCGCGCAAACTCGATGCACATCACCTGCATTCCGAGGCATAAACCGAGATAGGGCACCTGGTTCTCCCGCGCATAACGCGCCGCCATGATCTTGCCTTCCACGCCGCGCGAACCGAAGCCGCCCGGCACCAGCACCGCGTCCGCATTCTTGATCACGTCCCAGCCTTTGTCTTTTTCGAGGTCGGCGGAATGCACCCAACGGATGCACACCTCCACGCCGTTGGCGAGCGCGGCGTGCTTCAACGCCTCGCGCACCGACATGTACGCATCCTGCAGCTCGACGTACTTGCCGACCAGCGCCACATTGACCGATGGCTTCTCCTTTTTGACCTCCTCCACCAGGTTTTTCCACGGACGCATATCCGGCTTGCGTGTGGCTTTCAAGCCGAGTTTCTCCAGCATCAACTCGCCCACGCCCAGTTGTTCGAGCAGCAGGGGCACTTCGTATAGAACGCTGGCGGTCTTCATCGGGATGACCGCATTTTTCTCAACGTCGCAGAACAGCGCAATCTTGTCGCACAGACTCTGGTCAATCTCCTGGTCGGCGCGCGCGATGATGACGTTGGGCGAAATGCCGATGGAGCGCAGCGCCGCCACGGAATGCTGCGTGGGCTTGGTCTTGATCTCGCCCGTCGCGCCGATGGTGGGGAGCCACGTCACGTGGATGAACAGGCAGTTCTCGCGTCCCACCTCATTGCGGAGCTGGCGCAGCGCTTCGAGGAACGGCTGGGATTCGATATCGCCCACCGTCCCGCCGACTTCGAGGATGACGATCTCCGCGCCGGTCTCTTTTTCCACCAGCCCGATGCGGCGCTTGATCTCGTTGGTGATGTGCGGGATGACCTGAATCGTCCCGCCCAGGTAATCGCCGCGCCGTTCCTTCGAGATGATCTCGGCATAAACCTGCCCGGTGGTGAAGTTGCTCACCCGGCTCAGGCGGATGTCAATGAAGCGTTCGTAGTGACCGAGATCGAGGTCCGTTTCCGCGCCGTCGTCGAGCACGTACACTTCGCCGTGCTGGTACGGCGACATCGTGCCGGGATCCACGTTGATATACGGGTCCAGTTTTTGCACCGCCACCTTGAAGCCGCGTTCCTTCAAGAGCAGGCCGGTCGCCGCCGCCGTCACGCCCTTCCCAACCGAAGACACCACGCCGCCGGTGAAGAATAAATATTTTGTGGTCATGATTTATCTCCATTCTACGTCATTGCGGGGGCGGCGCTTTTCCGCGACCGCTGCGCAGTCTCGCAATGACAAAAACAAAAGAGAATGGGGAGGGTGTTTAGCCCTCCCCATTCCGGGGTTACTTTATCGTGGGTGAAAGGATTTCCTTCGTTTCATCCTACCAGTTTCTGCAAATCCTCGGCGGCGCGCCTCATTTCGAGGAAGACCATGCCGAGTTTCGCCTCGTGCCGCGCCATTGCCGTCAGCACCGCTTCCTCGCCGATGGCGGTCAGCACGATTGCGCCCTTGTCGCCTTTGATGTAGACCTGTTCCAGCACGCCGCGCCCCAACTCGCCGGAAATGCGTTCGCCCAGACTCAGCATCGCCGCAGACATCGCAGACACGCGGTCCTCTTCCACGCCCTGCTGCAGGGCGGAAGCCATAATCAGCCCATCCACCGAAACGACAGCCGAGGCTTCGATATCGGGTGCGGCTGCTTGCATATTGCGGAGTCGTTCCACGAGTTGTTCAGCGCGGGATGGTGCCATAGCCAAGTCTCCTAGATGCAGGTTCGTAATGTTGGACGGCTAGAGTTTACCAGAAAAACCCTCATTCGAGAATTGCCCGCACATTTCAAAACAAAAATGATTTCAATTTGACCCCGCCCTTCCTTCATAGTAAACTTAACGGTTGCCATGCTCAAGGGATTGTTGATTCTTCTTCTGCTGTTTCAGGATTCCCCGCCTGCCCTCACCTCCCCGCAGCCCAATGCAGTTTTGCGCGGACAGGTGGAGATTCAAGGCAGGATGGACGTCCCGAATTTTGCCTCTGCGGAGCTGGCTTTCACCTTCGATGCAGACGCCTCCGACCCCGGCGCGAGCTGGTTCGTCATCCAAACCTTTCCCCAGCCGACGGCGGGTCCCTCCCTTGCCGTATGGGATACCGCCTCCGTCACCGACGGCGACTACGCCCTGCGCCTGCGCGCCTTCCTCCAGGATGGCGCGTTCCAGGACGCCCTCATCACCGGCTTGAAAATCCGCAACGACGAACCGCCGCCCACGATCACGCCCACCCAGACGGAACCGGTCTTCGATTTCCAGCCGCTCAACCAAACCCCTGGTGCGCCCGCCCCGCTCGAACAGACGCCGATCCCGGCTGTCGTCTTCCTTCCCACCTCCACGCCTTTGCCGCCCAACCCCGCCTCATTGACTGTCGCTTCCATTCTCTCCATCTTCGGCAAAAGCGCTTTCGCCGTCCTCATCCTCTTCGCTTTTTTCTCCCTCCTCCTCCGCCTGCAGAAGAATTGACCAATCGCCATTCCCCAATTACCCAATTACCAATACCCAATTACCCCTCACACCCGAAACCTTCAACCTTCAACTTTCAACCTGCCACCTTCAACCTGCCACCTGGAACCTGACACATGACAACCTCCTACCTCCTCATCGGTCTCGGCAACCCGGGGCGCGAATATAAAGATACCCGTCACAACATCGGCTTCATGATGATTGACGTTCTCGCCGAGCGGCTGGGCGCGCGCGGGATGAAATTGCAATCCAAAGCCATCGTCACCTCCGCGATGCACGAAGAGCGGAAACTCATCCTCGCCAAGCCGCAGACCTACATGAATCTGTCGGGTCATTCTGTGCAGGGCTTGCTGCATTTCTACAAGATTCCGCATTCCCACCTGCTTGTGGCGCACGACGACATGGACATTCCCTTCGGCACGCTCCGCATCCGTCCCACTGGCGGACCGGGCGGTCAGCGCGGCATGGCGTCCACCATCGAACTGCTCGGCACAAAGGACTTTCCGCGCCTGCGGCTGGGTATCGGTCGTCCGCCCGGGCGCATGAACCCGAAAGATTACGTCCTGCAAAATTTCTCGAAGGATGAACTGAAAATCCTGCCCGAGGTCCTCTCCCGCGCTGCCGACGCCGCCCTTGAATTTGTGATGAACGGATTGAACGCGGCGATGAATAAGTACAACGGGGATATTAGGGAATAGATTGTGGGGAATAGTGAATGGGTGGAGAGTTTTCCCTATTCACCGTTCCCTATCCCCTATTCACTATCCCCTATTCACCGTTCCTATTCACAAGATTATGCAGCCTCTCCTCTCCAACCTCCGTACCACCCCACCCTACCAGCGCCTGCTGGGAGATCTGAACGCTCGTAAAGCAGTCGTCGGGCTGGGTTTGCCGCGTTCTGCACGGCTGCCCGTCCTTGCCGCGCTCCATGCGGATGTGAATCAGCCCATCCTGCTCATCACCGACCGCGCCGACCATGCGCTCTCGATGTTCGATGAACTGGGGTTTTGGGTCAAGTCGCCGCGCTATTTGTTCGCGGAACCGAACCCGCTCTTTTACGAAGATGCCGCCTGGGGTGTGACCACGCGCCGCGAGAGATTGCAAACGCTCACCGCCCTCTCCAATTACCATTTACCATTTACCAAAAAACCAGAGACCCCGCCCATCGTTATTACCTCCGTGCGTTCGCTGATGACGCGCACCCTGCCGCGGCGGGATTTTCTCAAAGCGTGTAAAAAACTCTCCTTAGGGCAGACCAGCCAGCCCGACGTCCTGATGCGCGAGTGGGTGCGGATCGGCTACCAGCGCGTGAACACCGTCCTCGAGCCGGGTCAATTCTCGCATCGCGGCGGCATCCTCGATGTCTGGGCGCCGACGGAACTGAATCCCGTGCGCCTGGATTTCTTCGGCGATGAAATTGAAACCATCCGCAGTTTCGACCCCGCCACCCAGCGCACGCTCGCAAAACTGGAGACCATTCTTATCACTCCCGCGCGCGAGTTTTTGGTGGACACAACCCAGGCGGATACACCGTGTTCGGAATTTCATATTCCGCTCCTGCACAAACAACCCGCATCGCTGCTCGATTATCTGCCGCCGAAAACGCTGGCGCTGGTGGACGACCTCAGCCTGATCGAAGCGATGGCGAACGAGGTGGAGGAGCAGGCGGTCAAGTTTCGGCAGGAGAGCATCGCCGAAGGCACGCTCCCGCCCGATTTCCCCGTGCCGTACATGCCGTGGTCGGAACTGCACGATGAGCTGCTGGGACAATCCATCCTGGAGTTGGGGTATTCGACCGCAGAACAAAATTTAGAGATTGGAGGATCGGAGGATTCTTTAGCGTCTTGCTTTGGGCATGATGAAAGATTTGGCGGAAGGCTGAAACCTTTTGTTGAGTACCTCGCCTCCATCGTGGAACGAGGCGAAAGCGTCGTGATTGTATCGCGTCAGTCTTCGCGCCTGCGGGAACTCTGGCTTGAGCATCAGGAAGCGGCGGGGATCGAAACCGCTTCAATCGAATTCATCGAAGCCTCGCTCTCCGAAGGATTCGTCCTCAACCCACAGTCTCCAGTCTCCAATCCTCAATCACCAATTACTGATCACCAACTTCCCCTCCACCTCATCACCGATTCCGAAATCTTCGGCTGGGAACGCCCGCAGCCGCGCGCACGCCAGCGGCGGGCGGCAGATACGCCCGAGTCGCTCTACGCGGACTTGCAGGCGGGCGATTACGTCGTCCATGTGGATCACGGCATCGGACGCTTCGCGGGTCTGACGCGGCGGCTGTTGGAAGGTCACGAGCGGGAATATCTCACCGTGGAGTATGAACGGGGCGACATTCTCTATGTCCCCGTCCACCAGGCGGACCGCCTCACGCGCTACGTGGGGGCGGATGGCGGCAAACCGTCGCTGGATCATCTCGGCGGGCAGGCGTGGGCAGAGACCCGCACGCGAGTCAAAGAGGCGGTGCAAAAAGTCGCTGAGGATCTGCTCGACCTGTACGCGCGCCGTCAGGTGGTGGAGGGATTTGCCTTTGCGCCCGATACCCCGTGGCAAAAGGAACTCGAAGACAGTTTTCCGTACGTGGAAACCGAAGACCAGAAACGCGCGCTGACGGAGATCAAACGCGACATGGAACACCCGCGCCCGATGGACCGCCTGCTGTGCGGCGATGTAGGCTACGGCAAAACCGAGGTCGCTTTGCGGGCGGCGTTCAAAGCCGTGATGAGCGGCAAGCAGGTGGCTGTGCTGGTGCCGACGACCGTCCTGGCGCAGCAGCATTATGAAACCTTCATGCAGCGCCTCGCCGCCTTTCCCATCAAAGTGGAAATGCTCTCGCGCTTCCGCACCCCGCGCGAGCAGACCGAAATCCTGTTTCAACTTGCCGGCGGCGAAATTGATATCATCGTCGGCACGCACCGCCTCATCTCTTCGGATGTGCAATTCAAAGACCTGGGCTTGGTGGTCGTTGACGAAGAGCAGCGCTTCGGCGTAACGCACAAGGAGCATCTCAAAAAACTGCGCACCGAAGTGGACGTGCTGACGCTCACCGCCACGCCGATTCCGCGCACGCTGTACATGGCGTTGACAGGTGTCCGCGACATCTCCAACCTCAATACGCCGCCCGAAGAACGCCTGCCCATCGTCACCCACGTCGGACCGTATTCGCCGCGTCTGGTGCGTCAAGCCATCCTGCGCGAACTGGAACGCGGCGGGCAGGTCTTCTTCGTTCACAACCGCGTGCAAACCATCGAGGCGATGAAAACGCATTTGGAGAAACTCGTCCCCGAAGCGCGCATTGACATCGGTCACGGACAGATGCCCGAAGGTCAACTCTCCGAGGTGATGCACCGCTTCACAGCGGGCGAAATTGACATCCTGCTCTCCACCACCATTATCGAATCAGGCTTGGATATTCCCAACGCCAACACGCTGATCGTGGATCGCGCCGATACGTTCGGTCTCGCGCAACTTTATCAACTGCGCGGACGAGTCGGGCGTGGAGCGATGCGCGCGTACGCGTACTTCTTCCGCCACAAGAAACTCACGCCCACGCTCGAAGGTCAGCAGCGGCTCGAAGTCATCGCCGAGAACACACAGCTTGGGGCGGGCTATTCGATTGCGATGCGTGACCTCGAAATCCGCGGCGCGGGCGAACTGCTCGGCACGCGCCAGCATGGTTACATCCAAGCCGTCGGCTTTCATCTTTACACAAGAATGCTCGCGGACGCCGTGCGGCGGCTGCGTATTTTGGCGAAGGATAACCTCGATATGGATGTTTCATTCATCCCTCATCCTTCATCCCTTCGGCTTCGCTCAGGACAAGCCTTCAGCCTTCCCTTGTCCATGCCCGTCAACGTGGACCTTCCCCTCGCCGTCGGCATCCCCGCCGATTACATCCCCGACCAGGACTTGCGCCTGCGCCTCTACCGCCGCATCGCCGACCTGCGCGACGAAACCGAACTCGATGCGCTCGGCTCCGAATTCCGCGACCGCTTCGGTCAACTGCCCGAGATGGTGCAAAACCTGTTTTATCAGATGCGCGTCAAACTCCGCGCCGAGAAGGCGGGCTTGTCCTCGGTCAGTTGGGAATCGGGGCAGATCCTGCTCAAATATCCCGCACCAGCCGACGGGTCCGAAGCGAAGCGCCTGCCCGACTTGCCGAACGGCGTGAGGGGTGGAAAATCCCAATACTGGATCACGTTAGCAAAAGAAGAAGTCTGGACGGCAAAACTGCTGGAAGTGCTTCACCAACTCAACGGCGCACCATCCCGACCCGAAGCCTGATTCTGTTTTCTGAAAAATTTTCGCCCCGACGAATCCATCCGTCGGGGCGGTTTGTTTTTATTGGGTTGAACTGCAATTCAGGTCTTCTTTGAGGCTTTGGATCGTCTCATCCCGTTCCTGCGATTCCGGCGCGGATTCCGCCAGCCTGTCCATCGCGCTGCACAGACTGGGCTCAAGCCCGGACGTGACGCGCTTTGCGAACTTCGTCATTTCCCGCACCTGCTCCCAATCGCCTGTGTGACCGAAGCCTTCGATGAACGGGATGTACTCGAAGCCGTTATCGGGTCGTTCGCCCGCCGCTTGCGCCTCCTCCCAAAGCAGCGCGATTCTCTCCCATTCCCCGAACTGGCGGGCAAGGTCCGCTTTTTGGAAGAAGTAACACCATTGCCGGGTGTTCTGTTTTCCGTAAATCTCTTCGGGGATGCCGGCTTCGAGAGCGGGCGATTTGATAAGCGAAACATCCGAAGCCGCCGCCAGTTTACGCACATCGTCGCTGACGAGGCGCAGGTTCGCGTCCTGCGGCTGGAGAACCCACAGACAGCGTTTCATTTCGGGGTTGAAATCCACCAATAACATTCGGCTGCTGTTCCCGTTGAACGTCATGCTCAGTTTGACATACTCCAGCGGCGCGCCCGCCAAAAGGTCGTCCACGTTTGGGTTGGTGTAGTAAAACGGGAAATACCAGTACGGCGGCGTGTTTCCAAAATCCCTTACCTGATAACTGGTGTTGATGGAGAACGAAACGGCGTATTCGCCCATCATGCCCATGATCTCCTGGTCGGTCAAAATGGACGTGCCGGGTTCGATCTGCGGCGCGCGCCAGAGGAGCTGCTGGGCGAAGCGTTCCTGTTTCTCCCACGAATATTGGAACTCGCGCGTATTGTCGAGATGGAAGTTGATCGCCAGCGCCAGCAGGAAGGCAAGGAAGATGTTCTTTTTGTTTCTATCGGAGATGAAATAATCGGCGAGGAGAAAGGTCAAAAGCGCCGCGCCAAACATCGCCGGAATCCCGAAGCGCGAAGCGGAAAGCAGGTTCTTGCTCTCGACGATGGAACGCCCGATGAACCAGATGGGCAGTCCGCCCGTCATCAGGGCGGCAAGCGCGAGAGTGGCTGTTTCCCGCCGCCAGCGCTTTTCGTCCGTCTCGCGCGGATGGGGGAGCAGGGCGCGCAGGTAGGTCACTGCCAGCGCAAAACCGACCGCACAGACGAAGATTTTGAATTGGACGAACGGCGAGGAAAGATCCAGCAGGCTTGCATCGGCTGCCCTGCCCCAGCCGATGGTCAGCACGGAGACGGCATCGGTAATGAAAGCGGTGAAGAGGAAGCCGATTGCCTTAACCGGCTCGCTCAGCAATTGCGTGAGAATGACCGGCTCGTTGCGCGTCACGCCTTCGGGGTTCTGGTACACCACGACCCGCCAGTAAAAGAACGCGCCGAGCACAAGCAGGTAAGGCAGCCAGTTCAGGAAGAGACGCGCAAGTTTTTTCGATGGACCCGCTTCGGCGCGGGAGAGTAAAATCCACAGGACGACAACCCGCATCAACTCCAGCCCTGCGAAGTATTCGCTGGTGAAAAGATGCGCCGCGGCGAGGACCAGGGCAAGTCCCGTGTAAAGCCATTTTCGCGGCGTCGGGTCCTGGAATGCCAGCGTCATCAAAATGAGCGACGTGTTGAACGCGAGAAATCCAAACCAGTGGTGCGTGGAGCCCACCGCAAACGGTTGCAGCATGAAAAATGGAAAGACGGCAAACAGCAGGGAAACGATCACCGCCTCCCTTCTTTGCTCGCGCCACATCAACCGCAGGAACAGCCAGAATGTGACGACGGTTGCGAAACGCATCAGCAGGGCTGCGATGTGCCACGCCGCCGGGCTGAAACCGAGCAGACGAAACCCAAGCATGTACAGCCAGGCGGCATTTGGGCGGCTGTCGTAGATCAGCATCTCGCGCAGGCTTTCGATGCCTTTGAGTTTTGCGTAAAATACATAGGGCCAGTCGTCCATGTAAAAGCCGAGGTTGGGGATGAGCAGCCCGAAACTGAGGATGCACAGTGCGAGGAACGCCGCAGGCGCGCTGGTTTCGTTTTGCAGGAATGATCTGACCTTGTTCATATCGTCCGTGATTATACCCTCGACAAAATCCGCGCCTCCTTCTGGATTTTTGCCTGTTTCTGTTTCCTGACGATTTTTCCCACGCCTTGAGATGTTGGAGTAAAATAGAACACACGTTCCCTAATTCAGCGAAAAGACAAACCATGGAATTCAAACTCAGAGCCCCCTTTCAACCGATGGGCGACCAGCCCGAAGCCATCCGCGGACTTGTGGACGGCGTGAAAAAAGGATACAAGCACCAGGTTTTGCTCGGAGCGACAGGCACGGGAAAGACCTACACTGTGGCGAGTGTCATTCAGAAATTGCAGAAACCCGCGCTCATCATGGCGCACAACAAGACGCTGGCGGCGCAGTTGTACGCCGAGTTCAAGGAGTTCTTCCCGGAGAACGCGGTATCTTATTTCGTCTCGTACTACGATTACTATCAGCCGGAGGCGTACGTCCCCCGCCACGACCTCTTCATCGAAAAGGAGACCGAGATCAACGAAGAGATCGAACGCCTGCGGCTCGCGGCAACGACGGCGCTCATCTCGCGGCGGGACGTCATCATCGTCGCTTCGGTCTCGTGTATCTACGGTTTGGGCTCGCCGGAGGAGTTCGGCAAAGGGACGGTTACGCTGCAGGTCGGCGAGATTTACCGCCGCAACGCCCTGCTCCGTCAATTGATCGAGAGCCAGTACCAGCGCAACGATATGGAACTGCGTCCCGGCACCTTCCGCGTGCGCGGCGATACGCTGGAGATCGTCCCTGCATACGAGGAGAAGCGCGGATACAAAATCACTTTCTTCGGCGATGAAGTGGAGCGCATCATGCAGTTCAGCCCGCTCACGGGCGAAATCTTCGATGAGCCGAAGGAGGTGGCGATCTATCCCGCCAAGCAATACCTGACCGACTCAGACCGCATGAAGGAAGCCGTCGGCAACATCGAAAGGGAACTGGAGGAGCGCCTGGCGTTGTTCAAAAGCGAAGGCAAACTCCTTGAAGCCCAGCGGTTGGAACAGCGCACCCGCTACGATCTGGAGATGTTGAAGGAAGTGGGCTACTGCTCCGGCATCGAGAACTACTCGCGCCACCTCGATGGGCGCGCGCCCGGCACCCATCCCTGGACGCTGATTGACTTCCTGCCGAGCGATTACCTGCTGGTCATTGACGAGAGTCACATGACTGTGCCGCAAATCCGCGGCATGTACAACGGAGACCGTTCCCGCAAGGAGACGCTGGTGGAGTACGGTTTCCGCCTTCCATCCGCGTTGGATAACCGCCCGCTCAAGTTCGAGGAATTCGAGCAGGTGATGGGCTCGACCATCTACACTTCCGCCACACCCGGACCGTATGAGATGGACCGCGCGGAACAAATCGTCGAGCAGATCATCCGCCCGACGGGTCTGGTGGACCCCGAAGTGGTGGTGCGCCCGGTCAAGGGGCAGGTGGATGACCTGGTCGCAGAGATCAAGCAAAGGGTGGAAAGAGGCGAGCGCGTCCTCGTTACGACCCTCACCAAGCGTATGGCGGAGGATTTGACGAAATATATGCAGGAGCTGGGCGTCAAGGTTCAATACCTGCATTCGGAAGTGGAGACGCTGGAGCGCGTCGGAATCCTGCGCGACCTGCGCCTCGGCAATTTCGACGTGCTGGTGGGCATCAACCTCCTGCGCGAAGGCTTGGACCTGCCCGAAGTGTCGCTGGTGGCGATTTTGGATGCGGACAAGGAGGGCTTCCTGCGTTCGGATACGGCGTTGATTCAGACCATCGGGCGCGCGGCTCGCAATGTGAACGGGCGCGTCATCATGTATGCCGACAAGATGACCGACTCGATGAAGCGCGCGATTGACGAGACCAACCGCCGCCGCGCCAAGCAGACGAAGTTCAACGAGGAGAACGGCATCATCCCGTTCAGCATTCACAAGGCGATCCACGACCTGACCGAGGAAGTGGCTTCGATGTCGGTGAGCGAGGCGAAGGGCGAGTACCGGGTCAAAGGCGCCGGCGGACTGCCGCGCAATGAACTGCGCCAGATCATCCACGAGATGGAAAAGCAGATGAAGGAAGCCGCGAAGAATCTTGAGTTCGAGAAGGCGGCGGCGCTGCGCGACGAGTTGTACGAATTGAAGAGCCTGCTGGCGGAGGATGAAAGCCTGAAGCCGTGGGAGCGAATCAAGTTGCTTTCCGGCGAGGAAGAGTAGCAGGATGATCAGACCCTAAAGGTTTCGCAAACCTTTAGGGTCTTTATTTGAGGAGAATATCATGCAAACAGATCCCGCCTCCCTTGACCCCGAAGAGCGGATGAACAAATTCTATGCGCTCATGTCCGCGGCGCTGGGTGTGTTGAGTCTATGTGTCGGATTGGCTCCCATTGCCGGGACGGCGCTTGGAATCGCGGGGATCATCCTGGGAATCCTGGGGCGGCGTTCGGAGAGTAAACGCATGGCAACGGCGGGAATCGTGCTGTCCATTATCGGGGTGCTGACGGCGATTATTTTTTCGATTTTGCTGTATATGGAAAGATATTAACTTAACCCGAGTTGCTGCCTTGGTTTCAAGAGGCTTCCCTCATCCCAAACAAGGTTATATCTTCTGGGATGACTTCCCCCTCTCCCGATGGGAGAGGGCA
>QMIW01000131.1 GCA_024434165.1 Chloroflexota bacterium
TTTTCTGATCTTGAGCACGGCGGAGGTAATGACGGCGTTATCGGGCAGGGCGGAGGTATCGAAGTGCAGGATGGTGCGGTACTGCCTGTTGGCGGCGTCGTCGCCGAGGTTGAAGGTGGCGGCGGAGGAGTTCATCGTCCCGCCCGCGCCGCTCGTCTCGCTGGATTCCAAAATCCAGCCGTCGTTGCCGCCTTGAGAGCGGAGGGTCAGAGAGGTTATGACAAGATGCGTCTCGGTATCGGCGCTGGATGAATGACTGAGATCGCCATTGTAGGTTGCGGTGAGTGTCTTGTTTCCGCTGCTGGTGAAGACAACATCGCAGCTGCCTGTGCCGTCTGAGAGGGTGACTGTGCAGTTGGTATCCGCGCCGATAATGTCCACCGTGCCGACCGGTGTGGATGAGCCCCCACTAACAGTGACCGTCACTGCCACGTTCTGATTCATCATGGAGGGATCGGGCGTATCGGCAGTGATGATTGTCGTAGTGGGCTCTCCACTTTCAAAAGCGCCAATATCGCAGGTCGCAGTGTTATCTCCATCGCCGTCCATTGGGCGGGTCGCGCCGCGCTGATCTGTGTCTGTGCAGACGTCGTCGCCGCCTGCGTCAATTGCCGGAGAGCCGGGCAATAATGACATGGTTTGGGTGGAACCGCCGTTGTCTGCCAGCGGACCCAATTGAGGGTCTTCAGCGTAAAGCGGAATGCCGCATTGATAAGGTGAAGCGGCGTTTATTTCGACCAGATTATTGCTGTTTGTCCCTACAGTGCCGTTCTCATTGTAACAATCCCCACCGCTCGTGGAATTGGCGATGATGGTATTTGTGTAGTGCAGGTTGTTAAAGTTGGCAATACCTCCGCCGATGTGCGCCGAATTTTCGGAAAACGTGCTGTTCGTGATGGTCAAGGTGCCCGTGTTGAAAACGCCTCCGCCATAGGAATTGGGAACGAGAGGACTGGAGTTGTTGAAAAAGGTGGTGTTTACCAGTTCCAGATTTCCAAAATTTGAAATCCCGCCCCCATTCCCCCCGCTTCCCCCATTTCCCGAAGCCGAGTTGCCAGACAAGAGGCTGTTTGAAATGTTTACAGTTCCTGAAATGGTGAGATTATGAATTCCTCCACCATTTGGGGCGGTGTTGTCGGAAATAGTGCTGTTGGTAATTGTCACAGTCCCGTTATATTCCGGATGATTAACAATTGCCCCGCCTCCCATTGTTGCGTTGTTTCCAATGAAGGCGGTATTTGCGATTGTCGCCGTCCCCCCATTGATGATTCCGCCGCCTAAATCTCCATTATTGCTCGAGAGGACACTGTCTGACAGGCTGAGGTTGTCGAAGTTGGCAATCGCCCCTCCATGCGAAGCTTCATTTCCCGTAAATGTGCTTCCAGTGATTGTTAATTGATCCTCGTTGTATATTGCCCCTCCATTTTTTTCATAGTAGACCTCGTTGTCGGTAAACGTGCAGTTCTCAATCGTCACGCTCCCTGCCGGGTTGGCAATTGCTCCCCCCTTGCCGGATGTACTATTTCCATCAAAGGCGCTATGGGAGATTGCTGCAGTCCCATTGATGCTGTTAACAATTGCCCCGCCTCCCCCGTGGGAAAAGTTATTTGTAAACACACTATCGGTAACTGTCATGGTGCCGATATTTCCAATTGCGCCCGCCGCTCCCCCCGGCTGTCCCGGCTCTGTAAGCGCCTGATTGTTGGAAAACGTAGTTCCGGTTATCGTAAGAGGTTGATTGAGCTCATTAAATATTGCGCCGCCTTCGAAGGCTGAATTTCCCGTTAGCGTGCTGTCAATGATGGTCAACTCGCCCTTGTTGTAGATTCCCCCGCCGCCAAGTCCGTTGACATACGTGTTATCCGAGATATTGGAATTTCTAATGATGAGAATTCCATAATTTGCAATTCCACCGCCCCCCGTCGCCCCGACACCTTTTCCCTTAACAATATCCAGGTGGTTTAACTCCACCGAAGACGGCCCGCCGATTTGAAAAACTGCCACGTCTCCCGTTCCGTCGTTGTTTGTATCTCCGCTGATTTTGACGTGCAGGCTCAAACTTGTTCCGTCAATGGTGATGCCTTTATCAATCAGCAGAGGCGAGGCGAGATGAACGGTCTGTCCTGCCAGGGATGGGTCGAAAGTGATCGTATCGCCGTCGGAAGCGTCCGCGATTGCCTGACGCAGGGAACCGGGGCCGCTGTCGCTGGTGGTGGTAACCATCCACTCTGTCGCCGCCCGTGCGGCTTGCGTTGGCGTGCTTCCCAAGAGCGAAACCAAAATAACCAATATCCATGTGATGTGGATTGACTTTTTCATAACAGACCCTCCTTCCATTGGGTTTTACAAAAGAGCAAACGATATGCCGCGCTGATTAATTTTCCGCCGCCATTCTCGTTTTGTCAACATTTTCATGAGCATCAATTTTCGCGCTGTGAATTTACTAGAAAAATATCATAAATATTGACAATTCCCCTCCCGCCTGCTATAATGCCGCCGACTTTGACAATATAACGCCAGCATTGGCTTACATCGTACCGCTCTCGCGGTAATTCAGGAGCAAAAACGAATGTCACAGCTTGAGATCAAGGATCTGCACGTCAACATCGAGGATAAGGAAATCCTCAAGGGTCTGTCCCTGACCCTAAAACAGGGCGAAATTCACGCCATCATGGGACCGAACGGGACGGGGAAGTCCACTCTGGCGTACACGTTGATGGGGCACCCGTCCTACACTGTTACCAGCGGGGAGGTCCTGCTGGACGGCGAAAACGTCCTCGAAATGGAACCGGATGAACGTTCCCGGCATGGACTGTTCCTCGCGTTCCAGTACCCTGTTGCCATCCCCGGCGTGACCGTGGCGAACTTTCTGCGCTCGGCGATCAACGCCCGCCGCCGCGCTGAAAACCCCGAAGACAAGGGCATGCCCATCCCCGAATTCCGCAAGATGTTGAAGGAAAAGATGGATACGCTCAGGATGGACCACAACTTTGCGGGGCGCTACCTCAACGACGGGTTCTCCGGCGGGGAGAAGAAGCGCGCCGAAATCCTGCAGATGGCAACTCTCAAGCCAAGATTCGCCATCCTGGATGAAACAGATTCCGGTCTGGATATTGATGCGCTGCGCGTCGTCTCCGAAGGCGTGAACGCGCTTGCCGGTTCGGAACTGGGCGTGCTGGTCATCACGCACTACCAGCGCCTCCTGAACTATATCAAGCCGCAGTTCGTCCATGTGATGATGGATGGGCGCATCGTCGAATCCGGCGGACCCGACCTTGCCCTGCACCTCGAAGAACACGGCTACGATTGGCTGCGCGAGAAAACCGAAGAAGCGGCGTAAGGGTAGAGATTAGAGATTAGATACCGGAGATTCGAGTTTCGCTTTTGCTGTTATCTATTCACTCCCTTCTATTTTCTATTCTCTAACGATTGGAGTTTCCATGTCTGACGATACCAAGATTCTGGAAGAAATCGGCGAGTACAAGTACGGTTTCCGCGACCGCGACGACTACTACGCCTTCAAATCCCGCAAGGGACTCGACCGTGAAGTGGTCGAGCAGATTTCGCGCATGAAAGGCGAGCCGCAGTGGATGCTCGAATTCCGCCTCAAGGCGCTCGACCATTTCCTGAAGCGTCCCATGCCCAACTGGGGACCGGATTTGAAGGACCTCAACCTCGACGATATTTACTACTACGTCAAGCCGACCGAAAAGCAGGAAAAATCCTGGGACGATGTCCCCGATGACATCAAACGCACGTTCGATAAACTGGGCATCCCCGAAGCCGAACGCAAGTTCCTGGCGGGCGTGGGCGCGCAGTACGAATCCGAGATGGTGTATCACTCCATTCAGGAACATCTCGAAAAACAGGGTGTCATCTTCCTTTCCATCGAAGACGGTTTGAAACAGCACCCCGACCTGTTCCGCGAGTATTTTGGAACGGTCATTCCGATTGAAGATAACAAGTTCGCCGCGTTGAACAGCGCAGTTTGGTCCGGCGGTTCGTTCGTCTATGTGCCCAAGGGCGTGAAAGTGGATTTGCCCTTGCAGGCGTATTTCCGTCTGAACACTGCCAATGTCGGTCAGTTCGAGCGCACGCTCATCATCGTGGATGAAGGCGCGCAGGTGCATTATGTGGAAGGCTGCACCGCCCCCCAATACACCACCGACTCGTTCCACTCCGGCGTGATCGAGATCATCGTCAAGAAGGGCGCGCGCTCGCGTTATACGACCATCCAGAACTGGTCCACCAACGTCTATAATCTCGTGACCCAGCGCGCCAAGGTCTTTGCCGACGCCACGCATGAATGGGTGGATGCCAACATCGGCTCGAAAGTCACGATGAAATACCCGTCCTGTTATCTGATGGAGCCCGGCGCGCACGGCGAGATGCTTTCGATGGCTTTTGCCAACAAGGGACAGATTCAGGACGCCGGTTCCAAGATGGTGCATTTCGCCCCGAACACCACCAGCAAGATCACATCCAAGTCCATCAGCAAGGCAGGCGGGCGCGCCTCCTATCGCGGCTTGCTCAAAGTCTATAAGGGCGCGAAGGGCGTCAAATCCAATGTCGTGTGCGATGCGCTCCTGCTCGATCCTCAATCCCGCTCCGACACATACCCCTACATCGAAATTGACGAAGACGATGTGACCATCGGGCACGAAGCCTCGGTGAGCAAGGTGGACGAGGAACAACTCTTCTACCTCATGTCGCGCGGTCTCGGCGAGGAGGAAGCCACCACCATGGTTGTCTCCGGCTTCATCGAGCCGCTTGTCAAGGAACTGCCGATGGAATACGCGGTGGAAATGAACCGCCTGATTCAATTGCAGATGGAAGGATCAATAGGATAATGTCTTGCGAGGGCGAAGCCCAAAGCAATCCCCTGTTGCAAAAGAAGATTGCTTCGCTTCACTCGCAATGACATGGTGAGAATATTATGCAAGAGAAACCCAAAGTAACCGTATCACGAGGACGACGCGCGGAGACCGCCGCAAAGGAATTTAACTTTTCGCAGGCGGATATCCCCTCTGCGAACGGACTCGCCTCTTTCCGCGCCGCAGCCTGGGACTCTTTCTCCAGGCAGAATCTCCCCGACACCTCGCTCGAAGCCTGGCGCCGCACCGACCTGCGCCTCCTGCCCGCGCCGGATTTCAAACTCCCCACGCCCGGCGCATTCGAAGCCCTGCCCGTCATCCCCGACGAATTGCTCCAGCCGCTCACCGGCGAA
>QMIW01000132.1 GCA_024434165.1 Chloroflexota bacterium
ACAAAATCGCGCCGGCAACGAGCAAGCCAAAGAACATGATCCCGCCCGTCAGCCGATTCACCGCGCGCTCCAAATAACTGATTTGCAGATTCACCAGCGGCATTTGAACGTTCAATTCGCCGCGCTCCATGCGGCTCAGCACCCGCTCCGCCCTGCCGGGGATGGCGATGAGCGTTTTGAAGAATTCCCCCGCTTCATCCAAAAACGTATCGAAGAACGAGCCGCCTTCACCCTCGGTCAACTTGCGGGCGTACGGCGCGAGTTGCAGCCACAGGTTGAAGTCCGGGTTCAAGCCCGTGCACATGCCCGAAAGAATCCCAATCGTCCTGCCGAGCAGGAGCAGGTTCTCAGGCACCTGGAACGGCATGTTCAAAAGCAATTCCCGAAACTGCAAGCCGAACTTCATCATCTCGTCATGGCGGATGCTGCGCAGTTCGTTCATGCTCATGCCCCAAAAGCGGTCGAACACCTGCGCGCTGGCTTCCTCCAGCAGTTTGATGTTCGCGTGCGGGAGCAGAACGCCCAGCGTTTGATACGCTCGAATCAAGCGCGGCGCATCCTGCAAGCCGACCGAGATCACCGCCTCGCGCAAACCTTCCACGAGCCGCTCGGGCATCCGCCCCACCATGCCGAAATCAATGAACGTCAGGCGGAATTGGGTCGAGCCGTCTTCGTTTTTCTCGGGCAGGGGCAGGACAAACAAATTTCCAGGGTGCGGATCAGCGTGGAAAAACCCGTCTTCAAAGATTTGCTTCAAGTATTTCGCCAGCAGGCGTTCCGCCACCTCGGCGCGGCTGATTCCTGCGGCGGTGATGGCGTCGTAGTCGGTGATTTTGATGGCGGTGACATCTTCGAGCGTGAGGACGCGGCGGCTGGTTCGACTCCACACCACGCGCGGGACGTGCACGCCTCCATCGCCCTTGAAGTTGGTCGCAAAGACCTCGGCATTTTTCCCCTCTGACAGATAATCCAGTTCCGCCTTGAGGATCGCGTCGAACTCGGCGACGATTGCCATCACATCGGCGCGCTCGCTGACGGGACGATACCGCTTGAGCCAGCCGCCCGCCACCCGAATCGCGGACATATCCACTGCGACGATCTGCTCGATGTTGGGGCGCAGGATTTTCACAACGACGTTTTCGAAGCCCAGAGTCTCCGCTTCGCTTGGAAGCAGCCGCGCGCGATGGACTTGTCCCAGCGAGGCGGCGGCGACGGGAATCTTCTCAAAGGTGAGAAAAACCTCCTCGACGGCGGAACCAAGCTCCAGTTCGGTTTGGAGGCGGATGGATTCAAAATCCACAGGCGGGACTTCATCCTGCAAGCCCGAAAGTTCATCCGTAATCTCAGGCGGCAGCACATCCAGCCGCGCGGAGAGGAACTGCCCCACCTTGATCATCACCCCGCCGAGACGAATCGCCAGCGCGCGAAAACGGACCGCGATCTGGCGCAGACGTCGCGGGCGCGTGGCGCGGACCAGTGCGCCCAGCCCGATACGGCGCAAAAAAATATCCCAGAAAACGATGCCCAGCGTGACGCGCGCGAAGAAAAGCACGATGCGCCAGTAACGCAATCTCAAAATGATTGACATGAAGCCTCCATGAAGTAATTGTAGCCTTTTTATGACTTTGGAGGAAATGGCGGATAAAAAAGAGTCCGGCAAAGAACACGCCGGACTCTTCGTACATGCAGGAAAACGATCAGGCAAGTTCGAGTTTCTTCAGTCCCAATCGGACGATCTCGAAAACTTCTTTCAGGGGAGGAAGCAATGCCAGCACATAGAACGCGAAGCCGATTCCATAGATCAAGCCTTTTGCAGGACCGGCGAAGATGCTCACCCAGACGAGGATGCTGCCGATTGTTGCAGATACAAGACTCAGCCACGAGCCGCCGAGCGCGGGATTTGTTTCCTTCAAGAAGAACCGCCGCGCGATGTACGGGATGAGGGCAATGCCAAATTGCAAAACCCAGCCATAAATCAGGGCTTGAGGCGCGGTTGATTCGACGGGTCCACCCTCGATGACATGAAGAAGAATCAAGGGAGCAACCAACACGGGGAGTAATATCCAGAGATACGACAACACGAGATGCCACGCGCCGGCTGCGTTCAATCTTCCACTTTGGCTCAACGCGCGAATCATCAAAACCACCAGCCAGATCGTGGACGAAAGGTGCAGGAGCAAGCCCGATACGGTTGGAGGCAGGCTGCCGCCGAGCCACGGACCCAGCACAAGCCCGAATGCGCCCAGCGCCATACCCCAGAAAATGAGATTGACCTCGGTTTTTCCGCCAAGCGGTTTGCCTGCGATCATCGGGATGAAATCCATGAGCAAACCCGCAAACACAAGCGACATAAAGCCCCAGGAATTTGCGTGGATGTGCACTTCGAGCGGGACCTTGATGTACAGCGCCTCGCTCCAGTTGAGGAACAAGCCCGTACCGACGATGATGCCGACGAGCAGGTAGAAAATTCCCGTCATGTAAAACTTGAGGCTGGCGGGCGCATCGCCGCCGCGAATGTTCCACAATTGCAGGAGAAGCAGCAAAGCTGAGATGAAGATGAGCGTTCCGCCTGCGAAGATCATCGGGTGATTCATCCCGGCGAAACCCGCAACCAGCGCGATCAGACCGGCATTGAGGGTCAGCCAGATATCCCAGCGCATGGCGGGTTTTTCCTTTTTGGAAAGCGACGCGGCGAGAACAGGCAGCAGACCAAAGACGACCTGCGAGAGAATTCCAAGCGTGATGAAGTGGACGCGCACCCAACGCAGCGCTGGAAACGCGCTGAACAAATTCACGCTGACGAGCGAAGCGTCCGCCGCGGCAAACACGGCGACAAAGGTGTAGAGCAAAACGGTAAGCAAATACGGGATTGGCATTTGTACTCCTCTTGTTTTCCATACCAGATGCGGATGAGAATATTATCCTTCAACAGAATTTGTCACAAATTTTCTCCTTGAGTTGGTCGTAGAACGGTCAAAACGCTTTTTTCCAGCCTTTGAACCAGATTAACGCAAGGATAATCGCCCAGATGAGCACGCGAAACCCCATCGCACCGAGGCTTTGAAGCGCAGCATCATTGCGAAAGACGGTCAGCAGGAGCAAAAACACCATCGTGTGCAAGGCAAAGGTGGCGATGGACGCAGCGAGGGCATAACGGTTGTTCGTCCAGAGCAGGTACGCGGGAGCGAGGGTCAACAAACCGATGGCAAAGTTATAAACCGGGAGCCACGAAAGGACCGAGTAGCCCGGCCGCCAGCCGCGTATGACCATCCCGCCTGCAACGATGGACATCGCCCCAACCGCAAGAGCAAGGAGAGCGGCGGGTTTGTTCACATCACTCCCCTCCTTTCGCGCCTAGAAAAATCACGCGAGTCTTTGCATTCATTCCGCGCATCGCCCCGCCGGGCGCAATCACGGTTACCCCGGGTTTGATATCGAAGGTTTCCTCGCCGACGGTGATCAGACCCTCGCCTTCGAGAAAATGATACATCGCCGCCTCGCCGGTGTGAACGGGGATTTGCCCGCCAGCCTCAAGCCCCACCACCAGCGCCTTGAAATTCGGCGCCTCGAGCAGAAATTGCGGCTTGACTCCATCCGCCGAGAAAACGGCTTCTGATTTTGTGTCTGAGAAATAGATTTGAATCGAATCGGGCATATCATCTCCTTTCTGATACGCCCGACTTTACTCATTCCCCCCGCATCCCGCCACGACTTTTGTCGGGTTTTTCGACCCGATTTTGATCCCCCCGTTTTACGCCCGCTTTGCCAGACTCTCCCGGTCCAGAATGCGGATTTGCTGTTTATCCATTTCGATCAGCCCCTCCCTGGTCAGTTCACGGATGACCCTGCTCAACACATCCGGTACGGTGCCGAGGCGCGCCGCAAGTTCAGTCTGATTTGTCCACCGGCGACGCTCAATCGAATCCCCCTCGGCTTGGTCCAGCAGCAATTTGATGAAGCGCGCCTCCACACTCTTAAGGGACAAGTCTGCGGCAAGAGTTACGAGGCTGATGATCTTATCCGCCATGTTTTCGATGATCTGCAACGCCGAGCGCGGATGCGCCAGAATCACTTCTTCCAGGGCATGGCGCGGAATCAGCCAGACCCCCGACTCTTCCAGGGCTACCGCAGTGGCGGGATTTGGCTTTTTTGCAAGCACGCCCACCTCATTGAAAATCTCCCCTTCGGTTATAAACCGCAGCACTTGTTCGCGTCCATCGGGCGAGGATTTCAACACTTTCAATAAGCCGTATTGCAGGTAAAACAGATTTGACTCAACCTCTCCCTCCCAAAAGAGAATCCCATTCGGCGCATAAACCTTCCACGTCGAACTCTCCGCCAGTTTCGTCAACATCCCAAAATCCAACCCGCGCAGGAAATCGAAGGATTGCAGCTTCTTGAGAAGGATCGTTTTATCTGCCATGAAGACAGTTTAACATGAAAGTTGCGGACGCCAATATCCTTGACAACTCATCCTTCTCTCATGTAAACTCCGAACGTAATCAAATCCCAAAGAAAGGAGGCGCACTTCAATGTTAGACCGCATGACCCTGTCCGACCGAAAATTTATCCCTTCTCGAAGTGCGCCATTCAACAGGCTCAAGACCCCCCCTCTTGACCGTTCATAGGTCAACCCTGTGTCGTCCCAGCCACGGTGCGCTTCGCATCGTGGCTTTTTTATTGTCGCACACCGACTATGGACGATGGACCACAGACGATGGACGATAGTTGATAGACAATACGCGGTCAACCTGCAACCTGAAACCTGAAACTCGAAACCTGGAACACAACACCATGAACCTCTCGCTAAAATCCTACTGGAACCTCCTCTCCGACCACATCCGCCCCCAACGCGGACGCTTCATCCTGCTCGCCGTCATGCTCTTTTCCAGCATCGGGCTGCGCATCTTTGCGCCGCAAGTCATGCGCCGCTTTATTGACTCGGCGCTGGCGGGCGAAGCGCTCTCGACGCTGACATGGACAGCCGTCGCCTTCATTGGCATCGCGCTGGTTCAACAGGGCGTGCACATCTCGGTCACCTGGCTGGGTGAAAACGTGGCATGGACCGCCACCAACGCCCTGCGCGCCGAACTCGCCGAGCGCGCCCTGCATCTCGACATGAAATTCCACAATGACCACACGCCTGGCGAACTGATCGAGCGCATTGACGGCGACGTCACCGAACTGGCGACCTTCTTTTCGCAATTCGCGCTCAACCT
>QMIW01000133.1 GCA_024434165.1 Chloroflexota bacterium
TTTTAGAAAACAAATTCCTGCTCATGCCGCCGTCCTCGGCGGCGGGGACGCCGCCGGGAGCGTATTTTTGTAAAATTTATTTCGACCGACTACTTAGCGCCTGGTTTTCTTCTTCACGGTCTTCTTCTTCGCGGAGGTTCTTGCAGTCTTTTTCACGGCGGGTTTTCTTTTCGCCGCAGCGGACCTCTTCACAGGCATGTGCTTCAACGCCGCATGTGCCGCCGCAAGACGCGCAACCGGCACGCGGAACGGCGAGCAGGAAACGTAGTTATTGCCGATCAGGTGGCACCACTCGATGGAGTCGGGGTCGCCGCCGTGTTCGCCGCAGATGCCCACTTCGAGGTCAGGACGGGTCTCGCGCCCTTCGAGGATCGCGGTCTGCATCAACTTGCCTACGCCGTTGCGGTCGAGCGTCTGGAAGGGATTCTTTTCCAGGATGCCCTGTTCCTGGTAGGTGATGAGGAAGTTGCGTTCGGCGTCGTCGCGCGAATAACCGAAGGTCATTTGTGTCAGGTCGTTGGTGCCGAAGGAGAAGAACTGCGCCTGCTTGGCAACTTCCCCGGCGGTCACGGCGGCGCGCGGGATTTCGATCATCGTCCCGAACTTGTACGAGAAGCGGACGCCCTTCTCCTGCATCACAGCCTTGCCAATGCGTTCGAGGCGCGGCTGGATCCATTCGAGCTCCTTCACGGTCCCGGTCAAGGGGATCATGATCTCCGGCTTGACCTTGACGCCGCGCAGGGTGCAGTCGGCGGCGGCTTCGAAGATGGCGCGCACCTGCATTTCGACGATCTCCGGCATGGAAATGCTCAAACGCACGCCGCGCAAACCCATCATCGGGTTGGATTCGTGCATGCTCTTGACGGCGGCGAGCAGTTTTTCCTTTTCTGCCAGCCCTTCGGTCTGCCCTTTCACGCGCATGGTGATGACTTCTTCCAGGAGCTTTTCTTCATCGGGCATGAACTCGTGCAAGGGCGGGTCAATCAGGCGGATGATGACCGGGCAGCCATCCATCGCCTCGAACAGACCGTCGAAGTCTCTGCGCTGATAAGGCAGCAGCAGGTTGAGCGCTTCGGTGCGGGCTGCACTGGTCTCCGCGAGGATCATCCGCTGGACGATGGGCAGGCGTTCCGGCTCGAAGAACATGTGCTCGGTGCGGCATAGACCGATGCCTACCGCGCCATAGGAACGGGCGCGGCGCGCATCCTTCGGGTAATCGGCGTTCGCCCACACCTGCAAACCCCGGGTCGGGAAGCCTTCCGCCGCCGCTGCGCGCACATCCTTGCGCGCGCAGATCTCGTCCGCCCATTTGAGCAGGGTCATCAACTCCTTTTGCTCTTCGAGGGAGGGCTCAGTGGTGGGAATTTTCCCAGCGAACACCCTGCCGGATGTGCCGTCCACGGAGATCCAATCGCCTTCCTTCAAAGTCGTCTCGCCGACGGTCATGGTGCGTTTCTCAAGGTCAATCTTGATGGCGGATGCGCCCACCACACAGGGGATGCCGAACTGGCGCGCCACCACCGCCGCATGGGAGGTCGCGCCGCCTTCACTGGTCAGCACGCCTTTGGCGGCGATCATGCCGTGGACGTCATCGGGCTTGGTAAACGGACGCACCATGATGGTGTCCTGTCCGTGTTCCTTGGCGAATTTTTCGGCGGTATCTGCATCGAAATAGATTTGTCCAACCGCCGCGCCTGGGGAGGCGTTCACGCCTTTGGCGAGGAACTTGCCTTCCTTCTCGGCTTTGGTCATCGCCGCGTCGTCGAACTGCGGGTGGAGCAGCGCATCCACCTGGTCCGGGCTGACGCGCAAAACCGCCTGTTCGCGGGTGATCAAACCTTCGTTCGCCATATCCACCGCGATCTTCACGGCGGCTTTGGCGGTGCGTTTGCCCACGCGCGTCTGGAGCATCCACAACTTTCCGCGTTCGATGGTGAACTCGACGTCCTGCATGTCGGTATAGTGTTTTTCGAGGCGCGCGGTAATCTCCATGAACTGTTTGTATGCCACGGGCATGTATTTCCTGAGGTTTTCGATGGCGTCAGTATTGCGGATGCCAGCCACCACATCCTCGCCCTGCGCGTTGAGCAGGTACTCGCCCAGCATCTTCTTCTCGCCGGTGGAAGGGTCGCGGGTGAACGCCACGCCAGTTGCCGAGTCATCGCCCATGTTGCCGAAGACCATCGTACAAATGTTGACCGCCGTGCCGAGCGTATCGGGGATGCCTTCCTTGCGGCGGTACGCCACGGCGCGTTTGCCGTTCCAGGATTTGAACACCGCTTCGGTCGCCAGCGCAAGTTGTTTATAGGGATCTTGAGGGAATTCCTGTCCGCATGCTTTCTTGTACGCCTGCTTGTACAGCCCCACAATCGTCTTCCAGTCTTCCGCCCTCATTTCGATATCGAGTTTATAACCTTTCTCTTCTTTATATACCGCGAGCGGATGTTCGAAGGCTTCGTCGGCAATATCCATCACCACGGTTCCGAACATCTCGATCAAACGGCGGTACGAGTCCCACACAAAACGCGGATTCCCCGTCGCCGCGATCATCCCTTCCGCCACCTCGTCCGTCAAGCCGATGTTGAGGATGGTGTTCATCATGCCCGGCATCGAGAACTTCGCGCCCGACCTGCACGAAACCAGCAGGGGATTTTTTTTATCGCCGAATTTCTTGCCGGTCTTTTTCTCGATCTGCCTGAGGGCTTTCAACTCCTGTTCCCACATGCCTTTCGGGAATTTGCCCTCCTTCTGATATGCAATACACGCCTCGGTGGTCACAGTAAAAAACGGCGGAACCGGCACATTGGCGCGGGTCATATCCAAAAGCCCCGCTCCCTTGCCGCCCACAATGGCTTTCACGCCATCCCACGAACCGCCTGCCCGTTTCTCCACTTCCCTTACCTCGTTGTAAAGATAAACCCATTTTGGCATCGCATCCTCCAATATGTAATGATTTTCACGAACATCCTGAAAATTCTACCAAAAATAACCGAATTGGCAACTGACGAATATCATGTGAAATGTATTCAATCTGTAAACTTATTGCAAAGTAAAATCACCGCCAATTGGATGATAATGTGACCGTAGGATAAAACTATGGCTGCTAAAGTTCTTGTTATAGATGACGACATTGCAATCACTGAGTTGATGAGCATGCTGCTCAAAACTCACGGGTTCGAGGTCATGACAACCAACAACGGTTTGGATGGCGTCAACATGGTCAGGGAAAAATCCCCGAACGTGATACTGCTCGACCTCATGATGCCCGACATGGACGGCTGGCAGGTCTGCAAGGCGGTGCGCGCATTCAGCAACACACCCATTCTGATTCTCTCCGCCATCAACGACCCGCGCATGGTCGCAAGCATCCTGGATGCCGGCGCCGACGACTTCCTCGTCAAGCCCGTGCCAAGCGGCGTGCTGGTCGCTCACATCCGCAAGATGGTAAGATGGACCGGCTCCCTGCACCTGCCGGGAAGCCAAAAAAAAATTGAAATGAACAACTCCGCCCCGCTTCTTCCCTGACCGGCGGTTGGTCCAACAAAATGAGAATGCCCATCCCCTCGAGCGGGACGGGCATTTTTTCATCTCAGCAGGCGCAGCGCCTCGGCGATTTGCTGCGGCGCTTCCATCATCGGCATGTGACCGGCGCCCTTCAACTCCAGCAAATGCGCATGAGGGACTGCCGCTTTCACTTCCCGCGCGCGGTCAATCGGAATCAGGTCATCCCTGTCTCCGTGCACAAGCGTCACCGGAAAATCGAACGTGGCGAGCAGGCTGGTCGCATCAATCCGCTCTGCCATGGCTTTGAGCGCCCCAATGAAGGCGGCGGGATTTTGCTTCTTCATGATCTCACGCACGGAGCCTTGAATCTTCTCGTCGGGTGTGAGTTTCGCCGCCATGGACTCCACCACCCCCTGAGTCCCTTTTTCGGCGATTTCCGCTGCAGCCTTGTAACGCCCTTCCTTTTTCTCCTGCGAGTCTGCCATCGCCTGCGAAGCCACCAATCCAAGCCCGCTGACGCGCTCAGGATAACGATTGACGAAGGCGAGGGCAACATACCCGCCCATCGAGTGCCCGGCAATGGCTGTCTTTTGGATTCCAAGATGATCGAGCAGCCCCGCAAGGTCCGCAGCGAAGTCGTCCATCGCGTAAGGGGCATCCACAGTGGTGGATTTGCCGAAGCCGCGCAGGTCCGGCAGGATAAGCGAGAAGTCGTTCTCGAGCAGGGACGCCGTTTCATGCCAGATGGAATGATCCAACGGGTAGCCGTGAAGCAAGACCAGCGGTTTGCCTTGTCCACGCCGCTCGAAAGCGAGGGTGATGTCATTGACGATAAGGGTTTCCATATTGTCCGATTCCTTTCGTTACCGATAAATCAGCATACCGATACTAAAGGTCTTTGGAACCTTTGAGTCTACTTCCACTTGACGGCGGCTTTCAATTTACTGCCCAGTTTGGATCTGTAGTAGATAAAACCGTTATCCCGCCCGAATTCATAGACGCGGCGGGTGATGTCCACATCGGCTTTGCAATAATCCGCCACTTTGTCCAGTTCGCCGTTCCGGTACCACTGCACCGACTGCACGCCGTCTGCGGTTTTGGGCGCGCCGAGCGTGGCGCTGGCAATCGTATCGAGGCTGAGCCGAAAGCCAAGATTCTTTTGCAGGTCGAGGAGCAGGTCAAGGGTCGGGAGGGAGGCGAAGCGGGTCTGGGGCGAGTAGGGCTGCAGGACCCTGTAGTCGAAGGCGAGCAAGTTGAATCCGATCACCTTCGTCGCGGACTGCAATTCCTCCACCAGGGCGGAGATGTCCTTTTCCCAGTAAACGGTGAAGTCGTTTTTGGCGGTGGAATATGTAACGGCGCAGGCAACCTTGAGTTTTTCGATATGGTCGCGCCCGCCCACATCGTCGAACAGGTTTTGCGATTCGAGGTCGAAGAAAACGTAATTCATGATGCACCTTCAGGTCTTCGATAGTTCTTCGCGGGCGAGCGCCAGCGCCTGCTCACGGTTCCGGATTTTTCCCGCCGCCTGATTCTCGCGGATGGTTTCAAGCAGTTGACCAATGAGCGGTCCCGGCGAAAGTTTCAGTTCTTTTATCAGGTCGCTGCCGTCGAGCAGGCGCGGCGGGGCAACGACTTCTTCGGGTTTCTCCCAATAGTTTTCGAGCAGGATGCGGACCACGTCCAGGTATGCGCCCCAGGT
>QMIW01000031.1 GCA_024434165.1 Chloroflexota bacterium
ATGACGGAGCCGCCGCGCTTTTGTTGATGAGCGCAGAACGCGCCAAAAAACTGGACCTCAAGCCGCTGGCGCGCATCGTGACCTCCGCCTCGGCTGGAGTGCCGCCGCGTGTGATGGGCTACGGTCCCATTCCCGCCGTCCGCAAGGCGCTCGACCGCGCCGGGCTGAAAGTCAAAGACATCGGCCTGGTCGAGATCAATGAAGCCTTTGCCGTGCAGTCGCTGGCGGTGATGGAAGACCTCGAACTCGATCCGGAGATCGTCAACGTCAACGGCGGCGCCATCGCCATTGGGCACCCGCTCGGCTGTTCGGGCGCGCGCCTGATGACCACGCTTGTGCATGAGATGAAGAATCGCGGTAATGTAAAATACGGCGTTGCGACCCTGTGTGTGGGCGTCGGTCAGGGCGAAGCGACGGTGGTGGAATATTTTGGTTGAGTAGTTGAGTGGTCGAGTAGTTGAGTAGTCGAATGGTCGAGAAGTCGAGTAGTTGAGTAGTCGAGTAGTTGAGTAGGCGATATGAAACCTTTACGTTTTTCCCTCTTTCTTCTTTCTTTGTTGGTTGCCGCCTGCACCCCTGCATCGCCGGCGACCGAGGCGCTTAACGCTCCCACACTGGAAGCCGCCTCCACAGCGGCTGCGATCACAGAAGAAACGCAGCCCAGCCCGCAGCCGGCAATTGCGCCGCAAGACACGCCTCTGCCCAATGAGATCAACGCGCCGGTGATCGAGTCGCCCTCCATCATTAACATCGAAATGCTGGATGAAGTCTATGGCTGGGCGGTGACCGAGGAAAACATCATCCGCACCAACGACGGCGGCGTGACCTGGTACGACGTGACGCCCGCTAGCCTCGCCGATGCGGGCTACCTGGTCTATCCCGATTTTCTCAACGAGACCACCGCCTGGGTCCAATTCCCGGATATGAACAGATACCCGAACGGCGGCAAACTCTACCATACCGCCAACGGCGGACAGACCTGGGAGGCGTTCAACACGCCCTTTAGCGGCGGCGCGCTGCATTTCACCGATGAACGGAACGGCTGGATGCTCTCGGACCTCGGCGTGGGCGCAGGCTCGATGGCGGTCTCCATTTTTCAAACCGGCGATGGCGGCGCGACATGGACGCGCGTCTATACCAACGATCCCAATTTCGCCGGCGCGGGCGAGAGCCTGCCTTTGGGCGGCATCAAGAACCTGATTCTCCCGCTCGATTCGCAGACCGCATGGGTGGGCGGCGTGATCTATGCACCCGGTCAAGCCTATCTGTATCGCAGCGACGACGGCGGCAAGACCTGGTTCCAGATCAACCTTGCGCTTCCGGCGGATGCCGCTGAGAGCGAACTCAGCGTGCAGGATATCCTGTTCGTTTCGCCCTCCGAAGGTCTGCTTGTGATTCGCATGACCGCCGCCGCCCCGAAGACCATCGTCTACGCCACCGAAGACGGCGGGAACACCTGGTCGCTCCTGCCGGTCACGTTCGAGGGATACGGCATCCTTGAAACGCCGTCGGCGCGGGAATTGATCTTCTATTCGGCGGACAAGTTCTACGTCACGAACGATGCGGGCAGGACCGTCACCGTCGTCACGCCGGAGATCGCGTTCGGCGAATCCATCCTCGATATGAGTTTTGCCAATTCCAGGACGGGATGGGTCGTTACGACCAGCCCGTCGAACGAGCGCCTGCTTTACAAGACGACCGACAGCGGCGCAACCTGGATCCCGCTCATCCCGTAATGCCTCACGCGAACCCGCTGCAGCGCAAGATGTTATCTTGCGTTACGATGCTTTTATCAAATACACCAAAGGAGAGAGATTTATGACCAACCATGTTCGTGATTGGATGTCCAGCCCGGTTGTGGTGGTTGATCCCGATTCGAGCGTCTCCCATGCCATGACGCTCATGCGGCGGCGCAACATTCACAGCGTGGTGGTGGATATCAGCGAGAAGAACCCCTCGTATGGAATCGTCACCACCACCGACATCCGCGACAAGATCGTGGCGGAGGGACGCAGCCCCGCCGAAACGACCGTACGCGAGATTATGTCCGGTCCGATCATCACCGGGCGCGCCGATTGGACGCTGGCGGAATGTTCGCGCGTGATGCAGAAACACAAGTTCCATCACCTGCCCATTGCCGATGAAAACGGCACGCTGATCGGTATCATCTCTGCGACGGATATTTTTATGGCGGTCGAAGAGCAGGGCTGGATCGAGGAAAATTAAACGCTGAGTTAAAAAACAAACTCACCCGCGAAACCTGGTTTCGGGGTGAGTTTGTTTTGTGCCGGGAAGACGTCCGTCTTCCGAATTCCGTACTACGGCTTGGGGGTTTCCGTGATTCCCGCTTCGAACGTGGCGACTGATTCCGCTTGTGCGGTCTGCTGGGCGGCGGCGGATTCGGTGGCGGCGGTGATGAAATTCGGTTCGTTCGGGACGCGCTGTTTCCAGAGATCGAAGATTTCCACGCCGTATTCCTCGCGCGCGCCGGCGAGCCATTCCTGGAAGGCTGTTTCCTTTGCGGCTTGATACGCATCGGCGGTGAGCGGGCGGTCCTGCTTGTCAATCAACTGAATGATGTGGAAGCCGAAATTGCTTTGAACCGGCTCGGTGGTGATATCGCCCGATTTTTCGAGGGCAAATGCGGCGGTCTCGAATTCGGGCACCATCCGGCCTTTGCCAAACCAGCCCAAATCGCCGCCCTGTGCGCCGGAACCTTCGTCAATGGAAAGTTCGCGGGCGAGTTCGGCGAAGTCTTCGCCGTTTTGCAGGCGTTTGATGATGTCTTTGGCGGTTTCCTCATCTTCGACGAGAATGTGGCGCGCCCAAACCTGTTCTTCGGTGGGGGAGACATCCGCCGTGATGGCTTCCATCAATTTTTCCCGCAGGAGCCGGTTTTCGTAGTACTCGCGGTAGTAGCCTGCGTCGAACCCGAACTTGCCCAGGTTCTCATCAATATCCGCGAGTATTTTTTCGTATCCTTCCTGCGTGATGGGTGTGGAGGTTGGGAAGGGCGTCTCGGTCGGTCCGCTCGTGGGAGTGACCGTCGGTTCGAGCGTGGCGGTTGCGGTCTGCGTGGGGGTGGCGGTCGGTTCGGCGGTGGCGTTGGAATCCGCTGTCGGCTGGGTGGCGGCTGTGGCGGTGGCGGCAGCCGTCGCCGTGGATTGAGGCGTGGCGGTCGCGGGGGAGGTGGCGGTCACCAGTTCGAAAATCTCCGGCGAGTTATCCGGGAAGACGATCTCCGTTGGGGTTGCGCTGGCGGTGGGTGTGCCGTTGGGGAAGAAGCCATATTCGGACTGGATGAGTTCGTTCAGTTCCTCTTCGCTGACGGTGATGCCGCGCTTCGCCGCCTCCTGGCGGATGATTTGCTCGTCAATCATTTGTTCCAGCACCGACTCCCCGATGGATTCGGGGGAAGCCAGCTGCGCCTCGATTTGCTGTAACTGGGTGCTGAAGTCCATGCCGAAGAATTGGGCGTACTGCATATACTGCGAGTACTGGTTCAGCAAACTCTGGCGGTGAAGACGCGCCCGCGCCTCGAAATCCTTCGCGATGATTTCCGTCTCGCCGACTTTTGCGACCGGACGGTTCGATTGGAGGTAGTTAATATCCAGCCAGCCGTACGCCAGCAGCAGGATGACGACAGCCAGGATGCCAAAGAAGGTGTAGAGGATGATGCGGGTCTGTTGGCGTTCGCGTTGGAGGCGGGCAATATGCTTCTTGTGATGGGGGACGGGCCTTTTGCCCGAATCTTGAGTCATTGCTTATGCTCCTTGTTGGGTGACCGGCATAATTTCGGGGCATGGAATGGTTCCCATGCCCCGAGAAAATTCCGGCTGGCGGGGTTAGCGGTCGTCCGCTGACCTGCCGTGGAAGGGCAAAAGCGCAACGTGCCGCGCCTGCTTGATCGCCGCCGCCACTGCGCGCTGGTGCCTTGCGCAGGCGCCGGTCTGGCGGCGCGGGCGGATACTGCCCTCTTCGGTGATGTATTTGCGTAACAGATCAACTTTCTTGTAGTCAATCGTCAGGGTTTTATCGGCGCAGAACTGGCAGATTTTCGGCTTGGCAAAAAACTTGCGGTCGCCGCCGCCTTCCGCGCCTGAAGTGGTTCGTTCGTCACTCATGGTGTGCTCCAAAAAACTTGTGCCGCTGCCTGCCTCCTTGCCGGGAACTTTGCAAAGCGCCCGGCGTTCGGGAAAGCCGCGGTGTTAGAAGGGAAATTCCTCTTCCGCTGCGCCCAGAGCCGGGTCGCCGGAAGCGCTCTCGACTTCCTGGGTGTTGTTGTTTGCCTCGCGCCGGTCGCCGAGCATCATCATTTCGCTGGCGACGATTTCCACACTGGTGTGCTTCACGCCTTCCTTGTCGTCCCAGCGGCGGGTTTGCAGCCTGCCCTCCACATACACCTGTTGTCCTTTGACGAGATACTGCTTGCAGATCTCTGCCAGCGTACCCCAGGCGACCACATTGAACCATTCGGTTTCGTTGTGGCGCTCGCCGTCGGCGCTGTTCCAGGTGCGGCCCACCGCCACGGTAAACGTGGTCACCGGTTTGCCGGAGGGGGTGTAGCGCATCTCGGGGTCCTTTCCAAGATGCCCAATGATCTGAACTTTATTAAGTCCGCGGCCCATGTCAATCTCCTTGATAAATAACCGGGGCAAATTTCTAATTCAACAACTAACCAACCACAGAAAGCATGTGACGGATGATCGACTCTTGATATCGCAGGTTGCGTTCAAGGCCGGATGTGGCGGCGGGGTCCATGGTGACGTTCAGCAGAACGTATTGACCTTCGCGTTGCTTGTTGATCGAGTACGCCATCTTGCGGCGGCCCCAGACCTCAGCCTTATCCACGCTTCCGCCCGATTCGCTGATCCACCCCTTCACCTTTTCGAGCACGCCGTTAAATGCGGTCTCATCCAGGTCGGGCTGGATCACGCACATCAACTCGTAATTGCGCATTTGGGAAAACCTCCTTTCCATGGGTTTGCTCCCGTTCGAGCCGTGGGCCCGCCGGGAGCGGAAAGGCACGTATAGGGAGACGTACCTGTTCGATTTGCGGGCGAAGTTTACCACAAAATCGTAGAACAAGTCTACAGACTTGTTCTACCGTTACAAACTTGTTTCGCGTTATCTCACATAAATCGGGTTGCTGTAAATCCAGCCTCTTTTCCTTCCGAGATACTGCCGGTATGCTTCGATGCGATAGACGCCCGGCTCGGTGGTGATGTGCGTGCAGGCGAGTTGATTCTTCCAGGTTTGAATCACCTGCCCGTCTTTCACGAGGCGGATTTCGGCGTGATGGGGAAGCCTGGCTTGCAGGGTCACGCCGAATTTTGCGGGGATTTCATCGCCCATGATGACGGTGCCTTCCCGTCCCTGTGCGGTGAAGCGGAAGCCCTTTGTGGAGGCGGGCAGGTCGTAGCCGATGAAACAATGCCCGGCGGCGAGCGCTTTGTAGACGAGGCTTTTGTCGCTGGTCGCGTCCCCGCTCAACGGTCCGGGGAGAAGCGCATGAGTGTTCACCGCGCGGAAGTGAAATTCATACGGGAAGATCACGCGGTGGAGGGGACCCATGTTCATGTGCAGCGCGTGCGCGTCTGAGCCGCCAATTGCCACCACTTTTTGACCTCCAGCGAGAAGCTCGTCCCATTTGGCGATGGTCTTCGGGATGGGCTGGCTGGCGACAAAGGCGGGGAAGAAGGCGTAAAACACGCCGTGCAGTTTGGTGGGGACGACGGTCTTCAATTCGCTGAGCGCGTTCCACAATTCGATGCCGGTGTAGTTTTGTACGCTCCAATCCTCCCAGGAGATGTCGGTCTCGTTGAAGGCTTTCGCCTCCGGGTCGTCTGGATGTGCCAGGAAGGACAGTCCGCCCGCTTCGCGCACCTGGTTGATGAGGTTTTGCGCGTTATCGGCAAAGACTGCCATCTCGCGGGTCGCGCCGAAGACGAGCAGGTGATTCTTCTGCGGGTCGCGCGCCTGGTCGTGCACCTCTTCGCCGACGAGCATGAGGATTTTTCGGGTCTTTTCCTTGTAATAGCCCTCGAAACCCTGTACAAGGACGTTATGGTCCGTGACGATGACCACATCCACGCCGGTTTTGAGGGCGGCGGCAGCAATATCCCTGTGCGTGCCGCTTCCGTCGGAGTAGCGTGTGTGCATGTGGAGGTTGATGGTGATTTCGTGCATGGGTGTAGTATACAGGGAAAGAGGTTAAGAAGTAAACAGGCAGACGGGTAAGCAGGTAGACAGGGAATTCGACCACTTGCCTGCTTGTGTACTTGTTTACTTGTATACTTGTCCACTTCTCCACCCGCCTCGCCGTTACCGGACTCTCCTCGTTTGACTCTTTCCCTTTTTCACAGGTATAATTTGCCCGCTAATTTCCAGGAGGCACAACTGCATGAAAAATTTTTTGGATATTGCCTTGATTATCACCTCGGTGGGTTTGATCCTCAGCGTCATCCTGCAGAGCAAGGGAGCGGGGCTGGGCGGTCTGACCGGCGCGGATACCGGCGGTGTGTTCACCGCCCGCCGCGGCATTGAGCGCGTCCTCTTTTGGGTGACGATTACGCTGAGTGTGATTTTCTTTGCTCTCGTCATCACCATCATCCTCCTTGGGCGATAATCACAGCGCAGCGGAAGGGTCTGCCCTGCCATTTGCCCTGGTAACGGGCGGGGTGGACCTTTCTTTATTTCCCTCGCCCCCACAGGCAGGCGAGGGGCAAATGTGTACCCCCCAAGAATAATCATCATGAAACGATTACGCTGGCAGATTTTGGTTGTTGCCGTCACGCTGGTCATTGTGGCTTTGCTCTTGTTGAGCCAGCAGCCGGTGAGCGTCATTACCCTGCCCGAAGCCGCACCCGGCGGAATTTATACCGAGGCGTTGATCGGCTCGATGGGGCGATTGAACCCCATGCTGGATTGGAACAACCCCGCCGACCGCGATGTGAACCGGCTGATCTTCAGCAGCCTGGTCCGGTTTGACGCGCGCGGCTTGCCCCAGCCCGACCTGGCTGAGTCGTGGGGCGTCTCCGCCGACGGCACGGTCTACAACTTCACCATCCGCCCCAACGCCGTCTGGCATGACGGGCAGCCCGTCACAAGCGACGACGTGCTTTTCACCATCGAGTTGATCAAAAGCACGGGTTCGCTCTTCCCGCCGGACATCAAGGATATGTGGTCGCAGATCGAGGTCAAGCGCCTTGACGACAAGACCTTCCAATTCAAACTGCCCGAGCCGTTCGCCCCGTTTTTGGATTACACCACCTTCGGCGTCCTGCCGAAGCACTTGCTCGAAACCGTTCCCGCCGACCAGTTAGCCAGCGCGGAATTCAACCTCAAGCCGGTTGGTTCCGGTCCGTATAAATTCGAGCGCCTGCTCACCAGCGGCGGACAGATCAGCGGCGTGGTGCTGGTTGCCAACCAGCAGTTCTACGCCCAGCCGCCGTTCATCGAACAGGTCGTCTTCCGCTATTACCCGAACAGCGCCGCCGCCTTCGATGCCTACAAACAGGGAGAAGTGCTCGGCATCAGCCAGTTGACCGAGGATGTGCTGCCGGCCGCGTTGGCGGAACCGACGCTGTCGGTGCACACCAGCAGGCTGCCGCAAATGGGTTTGGTGTTCCTGAACCTCAACAACCCCGCGGTCTCTTTCCTTCAAAACGAAAAAGTTCGCCGGGCATTGATGCTTGGCGTGAACCGCAGCATCATCGTTTCGCATATCCTGAAGGGTCAAGCCATCGTTGCGGATGGACCCATCCTGCCGGGCGCGTGGGCGTATTACGAAGAGATCGAAAAACTGAGTTACGACCCGGATGCCGCCATCCAGCTGCTCACCGACGAAGGATTTGTTTACACCGCCGGGAGCGATGTGCGCTCCAAAGACGGTCAACCCCTGACCTTTACGCTGGTTCACCCCAACGATGAGACTCATACGCTGATTGCGCAAGCCATCCAGGCGGACTGGGCGTTGATCGGCGTCAAAATCGAACTGCAAGCCGTCGCTTATGACTCACTGGTGAACGACTTCCTCGTCCCGCGCAATTATCAAGCCGCCCTCGCGGACTTGAACACCGCCCGCACGCCGGACCCCGACCCGTATCTCTTCTGGCATCAATCCGAGGCAACGGGCGGGCAGAATTACTCGCAGTGGGACAACCGCACAGCGAGCGAATTCCTCGAAACCGCGCGCGTCTCGGCGGATTTTGCGGAACGCGCCCGCCTCTACCGCAACTTCCAGGTCGTCTTTGCAAAGGAATTGCCGTCCCTGCCGTTGTATTACCCCGTCTATTCCTACGGCGTGGATGTGCAGGTGCAGGGCGTTCAAGTTGCGCCGCTGTACGACACCAGCGACCGCCTGGCTCTGATTGGCGAATGGTATCTGGTGACGCGCCGTACGCTCGAAGAACAAACGCCGGCGCCGACCACCGCGCCGTAATTTCTGTACCGCGAGATTCTTGCCCTGAGCATGTCGAAGGGTATCTCGCAACCACCCTTGAACACAAGGCGACATAAATGTCGCGGTACGTAAAAAAGGAGAAAAATTATGCCCGCCCCACAGGAAGCATTGAAATACGTTCGTACCAACCGCGAACGATTCTTGAATGAGTTGAAAGAGTTTGTTGGCATCCCTTCGGTCTCCACGCTGGACGAGCACAAAGCCGACGTCCAGCGCGCGGCGGAATGGGTGGCGGGTCAACTGCGCTCGCTCGGCATGGACAAGGTCCAGATCATGCCCACTGCCGGGCATCCCGTCGTCTACGGCGAGTGGATGCGCGCGGGCAAATCCGCTCCCACCATCATGATCTACGGGCATTACGATGTCCAGCCGGTGGACCCGATCGAACTCTGGACGTCGGACCCGTTCAAGGCGGAGGCGCGAGGCGATTATCTCTTCGGGCGCGGCTCCTCCGATATGAAGGGTCAGGTTGTGGCGTCGCTCAAAGCCGTCGAAGCGATTGTCCGCACGACGGGATTGCCGGTCAACGTCAAGTGGCTGGTCGAGGGTGAGGAGGAGATCGGCTCGGAACATCTCGGCGATTTCATCAAAGAGCATAAAAAGATGCTCGCCTGCGATTATTGTTTGAACCCCGATGCAGGCATGATCGCGCCCGACAAACCCACCATCACCACCGGCTTGCGCGGGCTGGCTTATTTTGAATTGAAAGTATACGGTCCCGGCAAAGACCTGCACTCCGGTTTGTTCGGCGGCACGATTCACAACCCCGCCCAGGCGTTGATCGAACTCGTGGCGGGCATGCACGATAAAAATGGAAGGATCACCCTGCCGGGCTTCTACGACAAGGTCCGCAAGTTGAGCAAAAAGGAACGCGAGGATTTCAAACGCCTGCCGGTCACGAACAGGGAATTGATTCAAATGACTGGCGTGCCTGCGCTGTGGGGCGAGCCGCAGTTCATCCCCGCCGAGCGCGTGGGTGCGCGCCCAACCCTCGAAGTCAACGGCTTGCTTTCCGGCTTCACCGGGCAGGGCTCAAAGACGGTCTTGCCCGCCTGGGCGATGGCGAAGATTTCCTGCCGCCTCGTGCCGGATCAAACCCCCGAAGAGACCGAAAAGCAGCTGCGCGCCTATCTCAAAAAGAACGCGCCCAAGACCATCCGCTGGGAATTGATCAACCTGCACAACGCCGGCGCGGCGTTGACCGAAACCGATTCGGTTGGCGTACAGGCGCTGGCGCAGGCGCTTCAGAACGTGTGGGGCAGGCGCCCATACTTCAAGCGCGAAGGCGGCTCCATCGGCTCGGTGGTGCTGCTGCAAAAATACGTCGGCGCGGATTCCCTGCTCACCGGTTTCGGCTTGCCCGACGACAACGTCCACTCGCCGAACGAACGCATGCACCTGCCCACCTGGTATAAAGGCATCGAAGCGTTCACACACTTTTTCTACAATTTCCTGTAGAACAAGTCTATAGACTTGTTCTACTAGACTTGTTCTACAGACTTGCTCTACAGACAAAAATTATGGAAGATCGAATAATCACCTACGGCGGTCAAGCCGTGATCGAGGGCGTGATGATGCGCGGGCAAAAAGCCTTTGCGGTTGCCATGCGCGCACCCGACGGCAATATTGTCGTTCACACCGAGAAACTGGCGAACGTCTATCGCTCGAAGATCACGAAAATCCCTTTTTTGCGCGGGGTTATTTTGCTTTGGGATGCGCTGGGATTGGGGATGCGCGCGCTGACTCTTTCTGCGAACACGCAAACCGGCGAGGACGAAAAACTGGAGGGCGCGCCTCTTTACCTGACCGTGGGGCTGTCCCTGACCATCGGCATTGGACTCTTCTTTTTGCTCCCCGCCGGGATCGGCGGCTGGGTGGAACATTCCTTTTTGCAAACCGGTTCTGCGGTGTGGGCGGGCAACCTGCTGGAAGGCGTGCTTCGTTTATTGCTGCTGATCGGTTACATTTGGGCGATCGGCTTCATGCCGGATATCAGGCGCGTGTTCCAATATCACGGTGCGGAGCATAAAACCATCAACGCCTACGAAGCGGGCGCGGAGTTGACGCCTGAAAACGTGGAAAAATATCCCATCGAGCATCCGCGCTGCGGCACGGCGTTCCTGCTGACGCTGGTTTTGCTTTCCATTCTGGTCTTCACCGCGCTGGGACCGCTGCCCATCATCTGGCGGCTTGCCACGCGCGTTCTGTTCATTCCCATTTTGGCGGGCATCGCCGTCGAATACATCCGCTTCACGGCGAATCATTTGGGCAACCCCATCGTGAAATGGATGATCAAGCCCAACCTGGCGTTGCAGCGTCTCACCACGCGCCCGCCCGACCACGCCATGCTGGAAGTTGCCATCCAATCCTTCCAGTCCATGCGCAAGGCAGAGGCGGAGATTGTAACGTAACGCTTGTAGTGCAAAATTCCATCTTGCGCTGCCCAATAAAGGACCTGACCGGTTTCTAAAAATTGGTCGGGTCCTTTATTAGATCTCCTGTGTAGGTGCTCCCGCTGCCGTCCTCGGCGGCGGGGACGCGAAGTATAAACAGGACTTTTGCAAGAGATCTATCATTTCCTGTTCATTTTGCTTTGATAGCATCCCAGCCATGAAACGCAGACTTTGGTTGATCCCTGCGGGGCTGCTGGTTTTGGCTGGCGTCTATTTTCTCTTCACGCTTGGAAGGCCCGCGCCGGTTCCGGTCAAGCGCGAATTGTATGAAGGCGTAATCTATCACCGCATCGTCCGTTATCTGCCGCACGCGATGATCGCACACGTGGTTGTGATTGACCGAAAAGCGGGAGGGATGAGTTTTCTCGTCACGCCGGGAGACGATGTGGAGCAGGGCGCTATCCGCGCGCGGACGACCTCCGAATTCCTCGAAGAGTTCGACGCGCAGATTGCCGTCAACGGCGACGAGTTCTTTCCGTGGTGGTCGCGCAGCCCGGTGGATTATTACCCCCACAGCGGCGACCCAGTCACGCCGAGCGGTTTCGCCGCCTCTGGCGGTGATGTTTATGCCGACGGCTTGCAGAACGAGGAACCCGAGCCGACGCTTTACGTCAGCCGTCGAAACGAAATCACCTTCAATCAGCCGCCGAACCGGGTCTTCCATGCGCTCTCCGGCGACCGCATTTTGATTCAAGGCGGCGAGATCGTGGAAGGTTTGGATGATTCGATTGTCCATCCGCGCACGGCGATCGGCGTCAACCGCAACGGGCGGTATGTGATTCTCGTCGTTGTGGATGGGCGTCAGCCGTTCTACAGCGCAGGCGCCACGTTTCGGGAACTGGCGGAATTACTCCGGGATTTCGACGCTCATTATGCGATGGCGCTGGATGGGGGCGGATCGTCCACGCTGGTGGCGGAGGGGGAGGACGGCAAGGCGGTCGTTTTGAATTCGCCGGTTGACAACTACATTCCGGGTAGGGAGCGCCCGGTGGCGAATCATTTCGGGGTTTTTGTGAACCGCTAAACGGTCCGGTTTGAAGCGCGGGGGGTGAATCGAAAATTCATCGAAGCAGGAGCGGCGATTCGATTGACTCAATCGAATCGCTTTTTTGTTTCCATAATCCATCGCAACTATTCTGCAATATCGCCGCAATCGTGCTGTAATGCGCCATTCGCAACCCTACTTATAGAATGTAATAGAGCGTTGCTTTCAGATTTGCATCAATCTTCGCCGGTCTCCGGCAGTTTGGAGGAAATAAGACCGAAATTGTAAGCAATATCCTGCCGCAGCCTTAATTTTTTACTTCACTTGACTCTTCAAGGAGAATGAATAATGAAAAACAGTCATTTGGTACGTATTGCCCTGTTGATTGTGATGCTGGTCGGTGTGTTCAGCGCCGCTGTGCCGGTGCAGGCCATGGATGTACTGCCTGCGCAAATCATCATCCGCAGCACCACCTTTTGGGATGCCATCTTCAGCGGAACGGTGAACTCCAACCGCTATGAGCGCTGGTCGCTTCAGATTGACGAAGCCACGGGCTTTTCCGTGACTGTAACCACCCAGACGGGCGACCTGGTGCCTGCAATTTATTTGCTGGATGCCAGCGAGAACGAAATCACGCACGTGAACGGTACGCTTTCGGAAACGGTCCTCACCACGAACCAGCCCGCGGGCGATTACTTCATTCAGGTCCAGCCTGTTTCCGGCGGCGGGACGTATAACATGGCGATTCGCAAAACCGTCCCGGTGGAAGACCCCAATGTGACGATTGTCTTGAACCCGGCGAGCATCCTGGTTGGCGAGACCGCCACCGCCACCGTTTTCCTGAACAACATCCCGCAGGGCGGCTATACAAGCGCGGAATTCACCTGCACGTATAACCCTGCCTTGATCGAAGTGAGCAACATCGCCGAATCGGGCCTCTTCGGCAGCGATGCCGTGGTTGCGCTCAATGGTCCGCAGAATGGGACGTTCATCTTCGCCATTGCGGGCAGTAACGGGCGGAAAGCCGCCACCGACGGAGCGGTCTTTGCCTTTTCTGTGAGGGGCTTGCAGGCGGGGCAAGCCACCATTGACTGCCAGGCGCGAGTCTCGACGGGCGGCGCGCTGACGACGATTGAGTCCAGCCCGATCACGCTGACCATCGCCGAACCCGAAGGCACGCTGACCGGGACCGTGCTTGCGACCAAGACAGTGACCGTTACGCTCTACAACCCGGATTCAACCGTGGCAGACACGACCACCGCCGATGCGAACGGAAATTTCAGTTTGAGCGCGCCGGCGGGTTCCTATACTGTGATCGCCTCTGCGCCGGGCTTCCTGAACGCCCAGGGCACGCCCACCCTCACCGCCGGAGGCACCACCACGATGCAGACCGTCAGCCTCCCGGCAGGCGATATTGACGGAAACGATGTGATTGACCAGTTCGATGCCCTCACCATCGGCATGAACTACAACCTTGCTGAACCCGATGCCGCCGATCTCAACGATGACGGAACGATCAACGTCCTCGACCTGGAGCTGCTCGCGGCGAATTACCGCCTGTCTGGCGCGCTTGCCTGGCAGTAGACATCCAAACATCAATGCTGGGACGCGCTGACGCATGTCGGCGCGTCCTCTTCGGAGTTATCAATGAAAAAAATCATTCTATTGTTAACGGTGTTCTTCTGTCTTTTCCCGGCTGCGCGCGCGCAGGCTCAAACCCCGGAAACGATTTGGATCACGGCAAGCACAACCAGTTTCAAGACCGGTGAAACCGTGATCGTGACCGTCAATGCAATTTCCGCTTCCCCGATTCAAGGCATTACGTTCCAAATCCGCTACGACCCGGCTTGCCTCGAGCCGGTGAACGCTGCCACGTCCATCCCCGGCATGAACGGCTTGTCTCTGCCGCAGACGCCGGGATTGCTGGATGCCTCCTTTGCCAGTACCACGCCCCAGATGGCAAACGGCGTGATCGCCGAGGCGCGTTTTGTCACGCTGGGGGCTTGCCAAACCACCCTGACGCTCGAAAGTGCGGCGCTTGTCGTCAAGAATGAATCCGGGTTTGCCACGCCGTTGGAAAGCGTAACCATCGGCGAGAAGTCGCTGGCGCTTTCCGTAAGCGCGGAAAAGGGATCGGAGTCGGATGCGCCGCTGTTGGGCACCCCGCTGGCGCTGGGCGTCGAGCCGCAGACTACGGATTCACCGCTTTCCACCGGGACGATTATCGTTCTCTCCATCATTGGGGTACTGCTGGTCATTGGCATTTTCATTCTTATCCGAATCCTGAGAAGCAACGACGACCGCTAGGGACTGAACAACCCGGGCGGCGCTTCTCCGGCGCATGTTTCAACAGGATGTCAGCCATGAAATCCAAGGCGTCTGCACGAATTCTTGCTTTGTTTGCCGTGCTCCTCACGGTGTTGCCTGTGAGGGCGCAGGCGCTTGCCGCTCCACCGGCGGATATGTTCCAACTGCCCTGGGAACAGGGACTGGCTTGGTATGCGTACGACGGTCTGGATAACAGTTCGAGACGTCCTAAAAGCAGCCCGCATTATTACGGCTTGGGCGGCGCGCTGGATTTTGCGCCGCGCGTCAACATGAAGGTCGGTGAAGATACTTCCAACGACTGGGTGACCGCCGCCGCCGCCGGAACGGTCTACCAGGTCACTTCCTGCTATGTAAAACTCGATCACGGCAACGGCTGGCTCACCGAATACTGGCACCTGGATAAGATTCAGGTCAAACTGGGGGATAAAGTCAGCCGGAACCAACGACTGGGAACCATTCATAACAACGCCACCCAACAGGTCTGCCCGGGCAACGAATATCCCGGGCCGCACCTGCATTTTGTGTTTCGCCCCAAAGTGACCGACACGCTTTTTGCGGGCTGGACGGTCAATTACAACGTGTTTACGAACAAGACCACTTTCTCGAAAGGCGGTCAGTCGGTGGGGCTGCTCCAGCCGCTGTTGAACGTGCCTAACTTGCAGATCGTCTCGCGCGGGTTCATCAACTGGGATACCTTGTACACTGGCACCGTGGATGCCTACCGGCACGAACGCTGGTCGCTGATTCTGGTGGAACAAACGACTTTCAACATCACGGTCAACCCGACCAGTACGGGGCTCGTGCCGATCATTGTTTTGTTGAACGGCGATGGAATCGAAATTGCACGCGGAAGCGGCACCCTTCGCACCACGCAGCCAATCGGTTTCTACTCGGTTCAAATCCAATCGCAGGCGGGGACGGGCTATTACAGTTTGATCGCCACCCGCGAGGGAGTCACTCCAACCGGAACGCCGACGGTTACAGGCACACCAGCCACGGCAACGCCGACCATCACCGGCACTCCGCTGACGGCGACGCTGACCGTCACAGGCACACCAGCCACAGCAACGCCGACCATCACCGGCACTCCGCCAACGGCGACGCTGACCGTCACAGATGCGCCTCCCACTGCCACTGCAACCCCAACGGCGAGCGAAACGCCCATTGCAACCCACACGCCAACCCCAACAGGGACATTGCTTATCACCGACACTCCAAGCGCCACCGAAACTCCGCTCTTCACACATACGCCAACCGGCACATTGACAGTGACGAATACTCCCCTTGTTACCGATACCCCCGTTTCTTCCGTTACGCCCGGAACCCCGGTGGATACGCCGACTCCATCGCCCACGTTCACACCCACTCCAACGGGAACCCTTGTCACCGACACGCCTGTCGTGACTGATACCCCGATCTTTACCGACACCCCCATTGCCGGGACGCCTACATTCACAAGCACGCCAGTCTTCACCAACACCCCGATTTCGAGCGAGACACCCGTCACGCCGGGTACACCGGTTGTGACTCAAACCGCCACCACCGTCCCGACTCCAAGCGGACCCTACGTATTGACGGATGTCGTTCAATCCGGCATTGTCGTCGGTGAGACGAGCCTGGTGAACGTCAGCCTGCACAATCTGCCGCCGGGCGGTTACACCAGCACGGAATTCACCTGTACCTACGATCCCGCCGTCGTTACGGCTGGAAGCATTCTGGTCGCCCAACTCTTCGGCGCAGACCCCGTTTCTGCGTTGAGCGGTCCCGCAAACGGACAGTTCATCCTTGCCGTCGCGGGCAGTAACGGTCAACGGGCGACCACGAGCGGCGTTGCATTCACCTTCCTGGTTCAGGGCTTGCAGGCGGGTCAGTCGCCGGTGCAGTGCACGGCGCGCGTCTCGCAGGGAACGGGCGCGCTCAGCCCAATTGCCTTCATCCCCGATAGCGTCACGGTCTTCAGCACAGCGCCCACGCCGACCACGGTTGTCCCAACGACCGCCACCGTCAACGGGCGGGTGATTGCCAGCAAACCCGTCACCATCCGTTTGTTCGATGCAAGCAGCGCCCTTGTTGTATCTCAGGCTGCCAACATGGATGGCACGTTCAGCCTGCCGGTTTCGGGCGGCACGTATACCATCCAGGCTTCGGCGGCGGGATTCCTCAACGCGCAGGGTTCGGTGACGTTGGTCAACGGCACGATCACCACCATGCCGACCGTGAGCCTGCCTGCGGGCGATATTGACGGCAACGGTGTGATTGACCAGTTCGACGCATTGACAATTGGAATCAACTACAACGCCTCTTTCCCCGCCGCAGCGGACCTGAACAACAGCGGGCTGATTGACGTCCTCGACCTTGAACTGCTCGCCGCGAATTACCGCATGTCCGGCGCACTTGCCTGGCAGTAAAACCCTCTTCCCAATTCCCTCTCCCCATGGGAGAGGGCTTGGGTGAGGGAGGCTAGAATTCGATCTCCCCGATCTGCTCGAAGTTGATGTCGAACAGTTCCTCCGCTTCGCTCTCGAGCTCGGCATCGAGCGCATCACCGGCGCGGGAACCGCGATTGCAGTACGACCTGTAAGGGCAGTAAAGGCATTTCGTCGTGTCGTCCGTTTTCGGGTAGGCGGAAGCGCTGTTTTGACCGGCGGGACCGTGTCGAAGGCCGGATTTGATTTCCTCCGCAAGACGAGTCAACGCATCCCAATCCCGTTTGAATTGATCCGCCTGATAGGGGAAGCGCGCCGGATCGTTGGGGAACTCGGAAAACCAGTACACCATCTCCACCTGCTCCGGCTGGATGGGCTTTCCGCCGTTGAGATGCGCCCCCGCCCGGACGAGCAGCGCCCGATAGACGCGCGTCTGCCAGCGGATGGCGAGCCACTCGTTCTTCGGGCGTTTGCGGTAGGTCTTCCAGTCGTAGATGAAGAATTTATTGCCGTCGGAGGCGATCAGGTCATATTTTGCGATGAGACGAAACGCCCCCAGCGGCGCGGATAGTGTGTGTTCGGTCCTGAATCCCGTCAGGTCTCGCAGACCTGTCAGGTCTTTTGAGTTCGCGAAATTCTCCCACCATTGCTGCAGGCTGCCCGTGTTCGCCAGTTTGGAGATTTGCCCCGCAGGGATGCCGATGAAATACTGCTGGACGAGCCGGTGAAAATACTCGCCCTCGTGCTGGTGCTTTTCGTTTTCGAGCGCGGGCTCGGTCTCGATGGCGGGATATGCCAACCGTTGGAGATGACGCAGTTCGAACCTGCGCGGACAGTCGTTGTAATCCTGGAGCGACGATTGGCTGAGCGTGGTCAGTTCGATGGACATGTCTTATTTTGCCACAGAATGGATTGCCTATGCTATACTTCCGGGAAAATTACGGGAATGGATAGTTCAAGGCGTGCCTCGCCGAGCCGTTCGGGTAACCAAATTCATACTCTGTGCTCCCTGTGCGCCGCGCGGCAATCCTTTTTGCCTGCGAATACTGCCTTCCCAACTTTGGAGTTCTGAATGGGACAGGATACCCAGGTAGCCGTTTTCATAGACTACGATAATATCGAGATCAGCGTCGAAGAGACGTTTGGCAGGAATATTGATGTGGATTGGGGACGCATCTTCAATTACGCCTCGCAGCTGGGGCGGGTGGTGCTCCGCCGCGCCTATGCCGACTGGGCGGAAGCCGCTGCCAAACAGAAGCAGCTGCTCAACCTCGGCGTGGAACTGGTGCATGTCAACAGCAAGCGCGGCAAGAACGCCGCCGACATCCGCATTGTGATTGACGCGCTCGAATTGTTATACGGGGAGAAGGACGCCTTCACGCACGTCCTGCTGGTTTCCGGCGACGGCGATTTCACCGAACTCATCCATCGCCTGCGCGCGCACGGCAAGACCGTCATCGGCATGGGCGTGAGCGGCACGAGCGCCGACTATCTCGTCAGCGCCTGTGACAAGTTCGTCTTCTACGACAAGTGGCAGGGCGTGAACAAGGTGAAGAAACAGGCGCCAGCCAACGGCGGGCAGAATCACCAGGCGGCAAAACAGAGCCAGCCAGCCGCGCAAAAACAGATGCAGCCCGTCCCCGCAAAAACAACCCCCGCGCCCGTCCCGCCGGAAAAGCGGCTGGAGCGTTATCTCAACATCCTTTCGGCGAACAAGATTCGCATGACGCCCAACCTTCAGCGTCCGCTGGTCATCTACAAGATTTACGACATCGTCAGGGAAAACCCCGACCTCACCTTCAACCAGTTGAAAGACCTTGCCCAGGCGTATTTTGCGAACGCCGCACCCAGAATCGAACCGCAGCTGGTCACCGATACCGTCCACCAGCTCTTCCACACCTTTTGCTTCGAGTTCGATGCCGACTCGAACGAGCGCATCATGAACCGCAGGATGCGTCTTCCCGCCGATGTCACAAGCCCGGGCGACCTGCTCGACAAATGCGACCAGAAAATGCTGCAGCTCATCGCCGCCGACCTGGGCGCATCGGAAGCATTGGATAAGGAAATCGCCGCGCAAATCCTCTACGGCGGCGTGCGCAATCCCAAAGTGCTCGACCACATCCAGGAATTGATCGAAACCGGGAATCAGGTATAATCGCAGGCATGATCTACGAATTCAGCACAGGCAAATTTCCGCTTGTCATCGGTGTGCGCGGTTTTATCGCCGCCGGTCCTTGTCGTATTGCGCCTGTATGCTGAAAGTTCGTATCGCTTTCACACGCCGCAGGTGCGCCTGCGGCGTTTTTATTTAATCGTACCGTGGCATTCATATCGCTTGAACGGAAACCGCCATGATTCAAATCCAACTCTCCAATATCACCCTCGTCCTCGGCGCGAAGCGCATCTTTGAAAACCTCAACTGGGAGATCCAGCGCGGACAACGCATCGGCTTGATCGGTGCAAACGGCGCGGGGAAGTCCTCGCTGTTCAAACTCATCGAAGGGGAACACACGCCCGAACTGGGCGGGAACGTTACCCGCGCCCGCCTCGTCACGACGGGATATCTGCCTCAACACCCCATGCTGGATCCCACGCTGACGGCGTTCGACGCCGCGCTGGCAGGCAACCCGCGCGTGGCGGAAGTCCATGCCGGGTTGGAGCACATCGAAAAAAGCCTGAGCGACCCGGACGTGTACAACGACGAGCGCAAACTTCAGCGCGCGCTGGAGCGTCAGCATCAACTTATCGAGGAATATCATGCCCTCGGCGGCGACTCGTACCCGGAACGGGTCCGCGCGCTGCTCCTCGGGCTGGGACTCGCTCAAAGCGAACTGACCAAGCCCCTGTCTGTGTTGAGCGGCGGACAGAAAAAACTGGTCGGGCTGGCGCGCCTGCTCCTTCTCCGTCCCGATATTTTGCTGTTGGACGAGCCGGACAATCATCTCGACCTGCCCGGCAAAATCTATCTCGAAAAACTCATCCGCGAATACGATGGGACAGTGATCATCATTTCGCATGACCGCTACCTGCTGGATGCCGTTGTCACGCACATCGCCGAATTGGAAGACGGCAAACTGACCGTGTACGAAGGCGATTACACCTCGTACATCAACGACAAGGAAATGCGGCTGGCGCGGCAGGAGGAGTTGTTCCGCGCGCAGCAGCACACGATCAAACGCCTCGAAGCCGCGATCAAACGGTTGTCCATTTGGGGCAAGGTATACGACAACGAAGACCTTTCGCGCAAAGCCAAAGCCATGCAGAAGCGGCTCGACAAAATGGAGAAGATCGAAAAGCCGGTCGCCGAACGCAGGCGCATGGACTTGCAGCTCAACGGCTGGCGCGGCTCGAACAAAGTGCTGGAACTGGCGGGCATCACGAAATCGTTTGGCGGGAGGGTTGTGTTCTCGAATCTTAACGAGACGGTCTGGCACGGCGAGCGCGTGGGGCTGATCGGTGCGAACGGCGCGGGAAAGTCCGTGCTGATGCGAATGATACTTGGAAAGGAAACGCCGGATTCCGGCGAGATCAAGATCGGTCCCAGCGTATCCATCGGGTATTACGCGCAGGAGCATGAAACGCTCGACTTCAACCAGACTGTTCTGGATGCCGTGCGCTACGCAGGGAAAATGAGCGAATCGAAGGCGGCGGCGTTTCTGCTTCGGTATCTCTTTACGTACAAGCAGGTGACGCAGAAAATCGGCGAACTCTCCGGCGGGGAGAGGAGCAGGCTTCAACTTGCGCTGCTCGTGCTCTCCGGCGCGAACTTCCTCCTGCTCGACGAGCCCACCAACAACCTCGACATTCCCTCCGCTGAAGTGCTGGAGCAAGCCCTCGAAGATTTCGAAGGGACGGCGCTCGTCATTTCGCATGACCGCTATTTTCTGGATCGAACCGTGGAACGCCTGCTGGTCATCGAAGAGGGTCGGTTGAAGGAATATCGGGGCGGGTATAGCGATTATCTGGAGAAAGCGGGCGGGAGGTGGCAGGGCGGCGAACGGCGCAGCATCTGGCGCTGACGTTCGGTTTCAGCCGGGCGCTGCGGTTTGGCGCGTTTTGTCATGCAGGCGCACGGCTCACGGCGCGGAGCGCGGCTTGACCTGACCCGCTTCAATGCCCCGGCCCGTGAACGGCACGAACGCCACGCCGCCGAGATGGTACGATTTCAATTCCCCATTTTCCTTTACGAACTTCCGCAAGTTCTGATACAAACCCGGCGGACCGATGGGGATGACGATGCGCCCGCCCTCCGCCAATTGATCGGCAAGCGGCGCAGGGAGATGGTCGGGCGCGGCGGTGACAATGATGGCGTCGAAGGGCGCGTACTCGCACCAGCCGTAGTAGCCGTCGCCTTGTTTGATGCGGACTTTCTCGTAGCCCAATTCCTTCAGGCGCGCCGCGGCGCTCTCCGCCAGCTCGGGGACGATCTCGATGCTGTAGACCTCCACACAGCCCAACTCCGCCAGGATCGCCGCCTGATACCCCGAGCCTGTGCCGATTTCCAGAACTTTCTCGCCGGCTTGCAATTCCAACAACTCCGTCATCCAGGCAACGATGAATGGCTGCGAGATGGTTTGACCGTATCCGATGGGGAGCGGATGATTCTCGTATGCCTGATGGAGGTAATCCTTCGGCACGAATTTATGCCGGGGGACGGCATTCATGGCGCGCAAAACATCTTTGTTCATAATTCCGGCGCCTGCAATTCCATGAACTGGCGCGGTTATCCGCGCCGGGTCACGGGGGATTGCGGCGTTCAACATCGTTCCTCCGTATTTCATTATAGACCCGCATGGGCAATATGCAAGCGCCTTTTGGTCGTGCGCGGCTGGGCGTTTCATCCGGTCTCCCCGCGCGGTTTCGAAGTGTAACGAAAGCCTTATGAAACGGAATCCGCTGCGGGTGTAGACTCGCTCACAGCGCAGGCAGAACGATCGGAAACAGAATCAACCTGCCGTTAAGTTTGAGGCGTTAATTCAGAGAGAAAAATCCGATGACAGTCAAATCCACAAAATCAAAACAAAATCCCAAAGCGGAGGAACCCGTCGAAGAGCCGGTATGGACGTATCGCGGGTATCGACTCAAGACCAGCGAGTTCGTCACCGCAATGGTGCATTTCTTCCGCGCCGAAATCCAGCGAGCCAACGTCTGGCGCCAGCGGCTGGATACCACGACCAATTGGGCGGTGGTTGCGACGGGCGCGACCCTTTCCATCGCATTCAGCCAGCCGGGCGTGCATCACGGCATCATCATCCTGAATACACTGCTGGTGATGTGGTTCCTGTTCATCGAGGCGCGGCGATATCGGTATTACGAGTTGTGGAGTTACCGCGTGCGGCTGATGGAGACGGATTTCTATGCGGCGATGCTGGTGCCGCCGTTTCACCCCTCACCGGAATGGGCGGAGAACCTCGCTGAAAATCTGCTCACGCCAAGTTTTCCCATTTCGATGTGGGAGGCGTTTGGCAGGCGTTTGCGCCGGAATTATGTTTGGATCTTCCTGATTCTCTATGCTTCCTGGGTGGCGAAGATCTGGCTCTTCCCCGAACCTTCCCAAAATCTGGCGGAGTTTATCCGCCGCAGTGCGGTGGGTCCGATTCCGGGCGAGATTATGATTCTCCTGGGGCTGGTCTTTTATTCCACCCTTTTCGTGATTGCGCTTGCCACCATTACCATGACCCGCGCCACAGGGGAAATCCTGCCGCGCTTTGGGGATGAATCCGCGCCCGCTGCGCCTTCAGAGCAGGGCAGGCATACCGGCTTGCGCGCGCTGCTCGTGCCGCGCCGCCGGCGCCGGCAGCTGCTTGCGTTCATCATCACCGATAAAGCCGGCGCGGTTTCCAGGCGCATTCTCACCGATCTCAAACGCGGAGTGACCGCCATGCAGGGCAAAGGCATGTACACGGGAAACGTCCATTCCGTCCTCATGTGCGCGTTGACCGTTACGGAAGTCCACAATCTCAAATCTGCCGTTGCGAAGGAAGACCCGAAAGCCGTGGTCATTGTTTCACCCGCGCAGGAAGTTCTCGGCGGCGGGTTTGCCCCCCTGGAGGGGTGATTTCAGTTTGAATTCGTTCGGAGTTGTGCGGAAACCCCGTCAATCTGACGGGGTAAATTCAGGATGAGTCTATTTCCTGTCCCTTTGTGTTTTCGACAACCGCGAGAAGCGCTTCGTATTCCTCGCAGCATTCATTGCAGATATCCAGATGTTCGTGAATCAGCGGGGCAATCCTCTCCGCGTCCACCCCTTTGAGTTCGTTTTCCACGAATTCATCCAGCCTGGCGTAGATGTCTGTACAAGACCAGTCCTCGGCGCGTGCCTGCTCGAGCACTTTGAGGAATTTGACCGCCACCTCGTCTGTCATTTCAGGCTGGGGATTGAAGCGGTTGCGTATCTGTTGAAAAAGATTTTTTATCTTCATGCTATGTTGCAGACGTTTAATAAAATATTAATCTTACTTTGACTCGAAGGCGGTTAATACATCCTGGGGGGTGAGGTCTTCCAGGGAGAGCCGTTTCTTCAGCCTCAGACGGGCGTCGTGCAGGAGTTTGTAAAGCGCGTTGCGGTTGGTCTTCATCCGTTTGGCGGCTTCTTCCATGGGAATATCCTGCAAACCAAGCAGGACGAGCGCCTCGCGCTGCTTCGGGGTCAGTTCTTCCTCCAAAATGCGGCGGACCCGGGCAAGCATGTCCTTGCGTTCCGCGGAGGTCTCAGGAGAAGCGTGCGGGTCGGCGAGCAGACCGGGCGGCGGGGGAGCGTCCTCGTTTTCGGTTAATTCGTCCAGGGAGGTGTCCCGCCAGCGTTTGCGGCGCAATTCGGTCAGCGCGATGCGGATGGCGATTTTGTGTACCCAGGTGGTGAAAAGACTGCGCCCCTCGAACGTATCCAACTGGTCCAGCACACGCAGGAGCGTCTCCTGGGTCACTTCCTCCACAAGGGGTTGAAAGAGCGGGTCGTCGGAAGAGAGCCAGCGCGAAAGCGCATAAGGGAGTCCCTTCTGGATGATTCCCCGCAGGTCGTTTAACGCTTCATCGTGACGGGGACCTTTTTCCCGCAGGTCGGCGAGCCAGGTTTCATTTGATCTTGTACTCATATCGGCTCATTATAAAAGAGACGCGCGAAATTGACCCTATCTTTGAGAGATTCTGATAGGTTTTTTACACAGGGACCCGCGAAGTCCCTCGATGGGAAACCGCCTGTCTATGAAAACAAAAACCGCCTCGATAAAAGGCGGCGGTCTGGTGGGCGCACAGAGACCCGCGAAGTCCCTCGATGGGAAACCGCCTGCCTATGAAAACAAAAACCGCCTCGATAAAAGGCGGCTGTCTGGTGGGCGCACAGGGACTCGCGAAGTCCCTCGATGGGAAACCGCCTGCCTATGAAAACAAAAACCGCCTCGATAAAAGGCGGCTGTCTGGTGGGCGCACAGGGACTCGAACCCCGGACCTTATGTGTGTGATACATACGCTCTAACCAACTGAGCTATGCGCCCAACTTCATCGTATCCTTTGGGATAAGCGAGCGGGATTATAGTATAGCCTCGCGGCTTTGACAAGGATTAAGGCGGAGGCAAATAATCCCAGGGGTTGACCTTCACACCCGCCATGATCTCAAAATGCAGGTGCGCGCCGGAGGAGCGCCCGGTGGAGCCGACCGCGCCAATCACCTCGCCCTGCCCCACGCTCTGTCCGCAGCCGACGTTCAATGCGCTCAGGTGGGCATACAAGGTCTGAAAACCGTTGCCGTGATCAATCATCACCATGTTTCCATAGCCGTAATCGTTCCAGCCTGCGTACACGATCACGCCCGCATCGGAAGCATACACCGCCTCGCCGGTGTTCCCGGCGAAATCCAGTCCGTTGTGGTTGGTCTCCGGCGACCAGTCGAAGCCCGAAAGGTAATGCTTGTTCGTCGGGTAGATGAAATTTCCGTAACCCACCGCGCCGCCGCTCACCGGGTCGCAGGCGCCCGCTCCCAGCACGCGCGCCGAGGCGGGATTTTCGCGCGTCACCCCAAGCGGCGCGCTCCAGCTTACAAAGTCGCGTTTGCCGCCGGGGATGATCAACCATGTTCCGGGTTTGATGTTCGCATTGTAGTAATCGCCGACCGCGTTCGGGTCGAGATTGTTGCCGGGAAACTCGATAATATCTGCGGGAGTCACCCCGTAAAATTCAGCCCACTCGCCGAACGGAATACCGCCCAGCCATTCCCAGTACACGCCGTCCACCGGCAGGATGTTAAGCACCTGCCCGGGCTGCAGGGAATGCGGGTCGTCCAGCAGGACGTTGTAATTGCCCCATAAAATGGTTTGCGGCTTTAGCCCGAACTTCTCCGCGATGCCGAAGACCGTATCGCCGTCCTGAACGGTGTAGGTGGTCAACTCCTGCCGCGGACGGCTCGGAATATTGGTGTGAATTTGCGCCGAACGGGCAATGCCCTGGATGACGGGCGCATCCACCGCCGGGACCGAGTTGATATCCACCGGCTCGCCTCCGGCTGGACCGGAAGCCTGCTCCTCACCATCGGGCGCCGGTTCCGGCTGACTGTAAAACCCCTGTGCCAGGACGATCACGATTGCGATGGCAATGACCGCAAATACGTTTGTGCTGATTCGAATGAGCGGCTCACCCAACCCCATTTCCACCAGGGCGGTGAGCCAATTCGAGATGAGACTGCGCGGTTGAACAGGCGTGCTGGATGAATGTGAAGTTTCATTTCCCCCCGGGAACGGCGCGTCTTCCTTGAAGTCGTTTTGCATGAGAGGCATGATAACATGGCAAAAAAATCAGCGTCAAGTGAGGGTAAAAACACTTATTCTGATTTAAGCCTTACGGTCTCCGCTTCGCTGCGGCGCATGAAGACAAGCCGCAAAAGCGCAATTCCAGCCAGGCAGGTTGCGCCGCCGGCGACAATCGAAGTCTGCACATCCCAGGTCTGGGCAATCCAGCCGATCAAAACGCTCCCAAACGGGGCGACACCCTGCAGCGCCCAGAAATACACACTGAAGACGCGCCCGCGCAATTCGTTCGGCACGCGCACTTGAATGGTCGTGTTCATGCTGATCAATTGGATGACCGTCCCCCAGCCGATGAATACCAGCAGGATGCAGGCAAGCAATGTGTTCGTCGTCATGCCGAGCAGGATGACCGGCAGGATAAAAAGGATCTGTCCCCAAAACAGGGTCCTGCTTTTATCTGCCGAGCCGAGATACGCCATCATAAACGCCGCCGTAACCGCGCCGATGCCCTGCGCCATGTACAGGTTGCTGGTGCGCGCTGCGATTGAAGCCTCCACCGTCAGGGCTGGCTGGAGGATGTCGCGTGCGACGGCGGGGATTTGCTGAAGCAGGGGGATGCCGAAGAAACCCAGCAGCGCGGACATGAGAATGGCGGAGAGGACAATGGCATTCGAGCGGATGTACGCCAGCCCCTCCTTGAAATCATTGCTCATGCCCTGGGATTTCGCCGCCTCGTTCTCGACCTTGAAACGGGTGCGCGCAAAGAAAAGACCCGCGATGACGAAGATGAAACTGACTCCGTTTGCCAGAAAGACGCTGCCCTCATTCCCGAACACGGAGATCAGCCACGCCGCCAGCAACGGACCGAGGATGCGCCCCAGATTGAACGCCGTGGTCTGAAGCGCGATGGCGCTGGGCAGCGCCTCCCTGCCCGCCAGTTCGATCAGCATTGCCTGGCGCGCAGTCACCTCCACCGCCACCGCCGAGCCGTACAGGAACGCCAGCAGGACGATATGCCAGATTTGCAGTTGACCGGTAAACGTCAGAAACGCCAGACCGAACGCCTGCACCGACATCACGGCTTGCAGGATGATGACCGCCTTGCGTTTGTCCCAGCGTTCCACCAGCACACCGGCGGGAAGCGCGATCAGCAGGGTGGGCAGGGTGTTTGAAAAGCCGATCAGCCCCAAATCCAGAGGGCGTCCCGAAATGCGGTACGCAAGGTACGGCAGGGCGGTGGCTTGCATCCACGTGCCGATGACGGAGATGAACTGCCCGATGATGAAGAGGACGTAATCGCGCGAGGAGAGCGCGGGGAACCGGCTGGTAAGCCAGACTTTGAGGTTGTACATTTTGGAATTCAACACCCTGTCTTGTGCGCCGGGCGGCTCTCAATGACGCTCTGACAGCGGCGCGATCAACTCGGGGCGGTCGTTATCCGGTTTGTTGACCAGTGTCGAGACCGGGTAGGCGGACATTCTGTCAGCGGGGAAGGGCTTGATAAGGTGGAGCAGTTTATCGGGAGTCTGAGGCGAGGGGTCCAGCCAGAGGTCGTAATCCTGCGGATCGAGAATCACCGGCATCCGGCTGTGCAGTGCGGACATCAACTCGTTGGGTTCGGTGGTGATGATGGTGCAGGTGCGCAGGGAGCCGCCCTCGGGCGATTGCCATTCGTCCCACAGACCGGCGAAGGCGAATGGCTTGCGGTCTTTCATGTGGATGAAGTAGGGTGTTTTGGTTTTCACGCCGGGGCTGGCTTTCCATTCGTAGAAGCCGTCGGCGGGGATGAGACAGCGCTTGTATTTGAAGCCGCCGCGGAAGGAGGGTTTCTCCGCAATCGTTTCGCCGCGCGCGTTGATGAGTTTGCTGCCGATGGACGGATCTTTCGACCACGAGGGAATCAAGCCCCACAGGAAAAAGTCCGCTTTGTTTTTCGCATCGTTCGGGATGGCAAGCACCGGCTGGGTGGGGGCGATGTTGTAGCGCGGCGCGAACTGCGCCGGAAATTCGTAGTTCTCGAAAGTTTCCTTCAAATCGGCGGGGTCAACCGTCAGTGTAAATCTTCCGCACATGGGTTCTCCTTTTCTTTTCAAACATTGATCGGGTTTAACTCGTTGCCGGGCGCGGCACGGTGAAGTAGAACGTCGAGCCTTTACCTGGCTGGGACTCGACCCAGACCCTGCCGCCGTGAATTTCAACGATGCGTTTCACAAGCGTCAAGCCCACCCCCGAGCCCTGCGTGTTCGAGTCGAGTTTGTTGAACAGACCGAAAATCCGCTCGCAGTATTGCGGGGCGATGCCGATGCCGTTATCCTGCACAAAGTAGGCTGGTTCGCCCGCCGCAGTTGTCGTCGTCCCAATGCGGATATGCGGGTTGGGCTGGCTGCCCATGAATTTGGCGGCGTTGTCAATCAGGTTTTGCAGGACTTCGACAAGGCGGATGCGGTCGCCGAAGATTTTTCGACCTTCATCCATAAATTCCAGGCGGATGCCGCGGGCGTTGATCTGTCCTTCCGTCAGCGCCAGCGCCTCGCGGACGACATCGCCGAAATCCATCTCTTCCGGTTCGTTGATGATCCTGCCGATGCGTGACAGTTCCAGCAAATCCTTCAACAGCAGCTGCATTTTATCCGCCGCCTGGCGGATGCGCATGAGGTCGTTGTTGAATTTGTCGAAGTTCCCCGACCTTGCGTCTCTTTCGAGGTAACTGAGAAAACCGGTGATGGTCACGAGCGGGGATTTCAAATCGTGCGAAACGGTGTAGGTGAACCGTTCCAGTTCGGCGTTCTTTGCTTCGAGTTCGGCGATCAGGCGTTCGCGTTCGAGTTCCGCTTTTTTTCGTTCGGTGATTTCGCGCGCGATGCCCGTGGTGCCGATGATCTCCCCCTGCGCGTTGCGAATGGGCATTTTGATGGTCTCCACCCAGAATTCCCTGCCGGCGCTGTCCAGCAGGAGTTCCTCCACCTGCCTGCGCCTGCCGGAGCGGATGACCTCGAGGTCGTCCTGGCGGTATCGCTCGGCGTACGGCTTTGCCCAAATGTCGTAATCGGTCCTGCCGATGACTTCTTCGAGTTTACGTCCGCTTGTTTTAAGGAACTGCTCATTGACGGCGATATAACGGCTCTCCAGGTCTTTGAGCCATGCCATATCGGGAATGTTGTTGAGGATGGCGGACTGCTGGAGCAGGGTCTCCAGCAATCGTTCCTCGGCCTGCTTTTGGGCGGTTACATCCTGCACGGCGCCCACGATGCTGGCAAGGCGGTTTTCCGTCCTGTCCCAGACCGGAAACGCAAAAATACGCTCCCAGCGAATCTCGCCGTTTTTGGTGAAGGTGCGAATCTCCGAGTTGATCACCTCCTGGTTTTGGTGCAGTTTTGCCATGTCGGCGGCATCCTTTTCAAGGTCGGCAGGATGCACGTGCGCCAGCCAGCCGCCGGTGGCGATGTATTCATCCAGCGTGTACCCGGTCATCTTCTCGAATGCGCCGCCCACCCATACGAGGCTGGTCCCGCCGTCCTTATCCACATGGGTCTCGAAGGTGTAATCGAAACTCACGTTGGAGATCAGCCGGTAGCGCTCCTCGCTCAACCGCGCGCGTTCCAGCGCCCTTGTCACGGTTCGCATCGAGAGATGCTGAAGAATGGCAACCATGGGGAAGATCACCAAACTGATGGTCCAGGTCTCCAGCGGCTGGCGAGAAGAGGAGGCGATCACCAGCCCGCGCATTTCGGCATGGATCATCAGCAGCCCCGAAAGCAGGGAAAGCCCCGCCGTTATGAAGGCGCCATGCCCGCCAAACAGGAGTCCCGCGATCACAATCACGAGCGGGTAGCCCAATAAATAAGATTCGTCGTGGATGCCTGCGCTGGTCAACGCGGAAACGGTCAGGAAAAGCCAAAACGCCGAAACCTGGATGAAGGAAGCCGCCCGAATGTGCCCCCGCCGCATCAACACCAACAGAAGGATATTGACCGTTTCCCCCACCGCCGTCTGAATCAACGCGCGGGTTAAACCCTGCGGCGCAAAGATCGAATAATAAAGGACGTACGGAACGGGCACGACAACCAGCCCCCACAGGATGACGTTCAACAGATATGCCTGGTGGTTATCCTCGTCGTTATCGAAAACAGGCGGCTGGAAGATGTGCCTCAAAAATTCCTGCATTGCTTCCTTACCTTTTCAGCGTACGCACATCCCCATCCCGAACGGTCACGCCGATCCCGTCCAAATGCTCCAGCAGCGCCTGTGCGTACTTTCGCGTGGTCTCGAACATATCGCGCACCTCTGCCAGCGTGATCTGACCCTGCGCTCGAATCCTTTCGCCGATCCTTGCCGTCATTTCATCATAGTCCGATTTTCGAAAGACGACCTCCGGCGAGACAGCGACCAACTCGCCCAGTTCGATCAGGGCATTGACGACTTCTTCGCCCGCCTCCGCCTGACATTCCTTGACGCTCGGCGTGGAATAGGGATTCGCCTCGAACTTCCGCCTCAATACCTGGACCTTGACCTGCTCCCCTCCATTGAAGCGAATCTCATGCCCCGGTTTGGATACCGCTCCGCGCTGGTCGCGCAGCGAGTTTTGAGCGGCGAGAAACGACAGGGCGGCGTTGAAAACCCTTGGCGTGAGTTTGAGTCTGCTCTTCAATTCCTCGCGCGGAATCCCGCGCCGCAGCGGATATTGCTTGTGATACGCCTCGACCAGTTGAAGGAATCGTTCCCGCAGGGTATTCCAATGGGGCAGGGAGATCGCCAGCGCGCCGCTGTTCCCGTTTTGCCCGCCTTCTTCCAGCGCGATCAGCCTGCCTGTCTCCAGCAATTGCTTCACTGCGGATTCCGCCGCCGCGGATTCCAGCCGCGATTTGGCGACGATCTCACGGATGGAAGCTGCCCCCAGCGCCATTGCGGCCTCGAATAGAACATCGGAAGGGCTGCCCTGCGCCAGCGATTCCAGCGATTTGAGCGCCTCTGCATCGAAGCGTTTGTGCCTGCCTTTGGGCTGATGGTCAACGATGATGCCGCCGCCGAGCGTTTCACCGGGGGAGGGTCTCCGCAGGATATACCGGTCGCCGCGCACGGCGACGAGCGGGTCGCGCAGTTCGAGTTGGATCCAGCCTTCTTCGCCCGCGCCCAGTTCCTCTGCGCCGAGCAGCCGCAGGACGGCAATCGTCTCGCTTGCGCCGGCGAAAAACTTGACTTCATCGCCGTGCATGAGCGGCTTGCTGATCTCCTTGAGCGCACGGAAGCGCGCATCAATGCGGCGTACAGCCTGGTATTGACCGGGGTGCGCCAGCACGCCGCCGCGCCGGATCTGTTCCGTATCCACGCCGGCGATGTTGACTGCCGTGCGCGAGCCGGGGACGGCTCTTTCCTCTTTCCTTTTGTGTGTTTGCAGCCCGCGAATTCTGCCCCTCAAGCCGCCCGGCAGAATTTCCACTTCATCGCCGACGGAGAGATGACCGTCGCTCAGCGTGCCGGTCACGACGGTTCCGAATCCGCTCATGGTGAAGACGCGGTCTATCGGCAGGCGCGGACGGTTCAGATCGGGGCGGGCGGGCTTGTCTTTTAATAGAGATTGGAGAGTGGAGATTAAAATGTCGAGTCCGGTTTTGGTCTTGGCGGAGACGCGGACAATGGGCGCGTCTTGCAGCACGGTTCCGCTCACAGCGGCGCGGATGTCCGTCTCAACGAGATCAAGCCAGGCTGAGTCCGAGGCGAGGTCGGTTTTTGTCAAAACAATCAGCCCGGCGGGAATCTGGAGCAAATCCAAAATGGCGAGATGTTCCCTCGTCTGCGGCATCACGCCTTCATCCGCCGCAATGACAAGCAGCGCTGCGTCAATTCCCCCGATGCCGGAGAGCATGTTCTCGATGAAGTCGCGGTGACCCGGCACATCCACAATGCCGACCTCCTCGCCGTTGGGCAGGGTCAGCCAGCCAAAGCCGAGTTCGATGGTCATCTCGCGGGCTTTTTCCTCCTTGAGGCGGTCTGGGTGTGCGCCGGTGAGCGCTTCGATGAGCGTGGATTTGCCGTGATCTACATGACCTGCCGTACCGATAACTCTCATGCGTTCAATTTAACCACACTTTGAAAATAAAAAAGTGGAAACCGCCGGTCTCCACTTTTTCCTCGTCTCTGCTCTTGATTCCTCGTTACTTATTCCTCATTGCTCGTTACTCATCACTTCTTCGCAGTCTTCTTCCCATGCCCCATGATGCGTTGATAGGCGGTCATCCACTCGTGTACCACGTTCATCAATTCCTGCAATTGTTTTTCGGAAGCGTCGGTGGTCTGGTGAATTTGGTCCTGCAGGACCTGGGTAATTTCATTCAGTGAATTGATATTGCCTTCGTATTTGCCGATCTCCTTGCGGATGTCGCGGAAGGCTTCCTCCGAGGAGAGGCTGTAGCCCGTCCAGCGTTTCTGTTCGTCGGCTTTGAAGGTGATCCATTCCTGCCGCAGGCGTTCCTCGGCAAGACGCTGCATCTCGGTCACCTCGTTGATGCGGCGTTCGAGTTTGGTGTTGAGTTCCAGGTAGGTATCCTGGGCTTTTTTCGCGCCGCGCAGGGCTTCATCCAATTTTTGGATCTGGGCATCCAGCCCGGCGGCTTCCTTTTGAAATTTGGCGAATTTATCCTGCCAGTCCTTGAAGGCGCGTTCGCGGTCAATCTGGGCGACGCTCTGCTGGTCAATGAAGGCGGCTTGCGCCTGTTTGCGTTCCAGTTCGGAGGCGAGCAGGTCGGTGATGCGGCTTTCGAGAACACGGATGGTATCCGTCTGGACGGTGGTCCTGTCGCGGTGTTCGTCAATGCGTTTGCGAAGGGCGGTCAATTCACCCTGCAGGTCGGCGATGCGTTTCAGGTCGTTCTTGCGCGCCTCCTCGTTCGCCAGCAGCGTATGTTTGACATCGTCGTTGGCGCGTTTGACCTCTTCGAGCCTGGGGAGGAAATCGTTGAGGTTCGTTTGCAGCCGTTTGGCTTCATCTGCGCGCTCCTTCAACTGCTTTTTGATTTCAGCCAGGTTGACCTGGGTCTTGAGTTGTTCGAGGGCTTTCTGCAGTTCGCCGAACTGGGCGCGGTATTCCCTGGTGATGTCGCGTTCGGTGCGCGTATGGGTCTTTTCCGCTTCTTCGATCATCTTGACCAGGTCGGTGCGCTGTTTGCCGATGAGCGTCTCGAACTGGTCCACACGCTTGGGGATGGGGGCGAGGTCCGCGATCTGTTTGCTGAGCGCTTTGATCTGTTTGGATACCACATCCACCGAGGATTCGTAGGATGCCAGCCGTTCCTTCAAGGCGGCGAGGGTGTCCCTGGTTTCGCGTTGTTGTTTATCGAGAAAATCAAGGCGTTTGACGATCTGTTCAAATTCCATTGGAGGTCTCCAGAGTGGCTGAATTACTCACTCATGTTACGCACCCTCTCCCCCGTCCCCTCTCCTGCTGGGAGAGGGGTGAAGGTCCCGCATAAGCCTATGAAATGCTCCATCGTCTGCCCGTCCCCTCTCCCACTGGGAGAGGGGTGAAGGGGTGAGGGAGAAGGAATTGCGTAACATCAGTAAATTATACCCTTTGGTCGAAGCGGCTTATTGACCGAGGTGCTCGAACAGAGCCGGCAGGCTGGCGAGGAACGGCTGCATTGTCTGGGGGAACAAACCGAGGAGGAAAAGCCCGACCGCTCCGATGCCAAGCATTGCCGTCTGCGTCCAGGTTTCGTTCCATTCCCATTTTGCGTCCGCCTCCGCCATGACGAAGACCGCCAGTGTGCGCACCGCCGCCACCAGCATGCCAAGCAAACCCACGAACACCCAGAGGGACACCGCAAAGGACTGCACCGCCAGTTCCTGCCAGAGCGCCAGCCGGGGCGGGAAGCCTGCCAGCAGGGGGAAGCCGGTCATGGACAGATGGGCGAAGAGTAAAGACGCCACCGCCACCGGATATTTGCGGACAAGCCCCTGAATTTCGCTGAAGCGCAGCGAATAGGCTTTGCGCTTGATGATCGAGAGCGCCAGCGCCCAAACGCTCAACTCCAGCCCGCGCGGAATGAGTGTGAGGAAGGCGATTTCAACGAATGAGTTTGTCCGCAGCCCCAGCGCCAGCAGGAGCAAACCCGCCTCGGCGGCGGCGGCAAAACCGAGAATGCGCCCAATGTGCCGTTGAAGCGCGGCGAAGATCCCGCCGCTGGCGACCATGAAAACGCCAGAGAACAGCATGGCATCGGCGATTTGCGGGGTGGTTCTCAGCCAGGTATAGCGGTCCAGGAAGCCCAGCGCGAAGATGACTGTGAAAGTGGGTAATGCCCAGAGCAGGAAACCGGCTGCATAAGGGGAGGATTCTTCCATCAGCATCGGAATCCAGCTGTAAAGCGGGAAGACCGCAAACAGAAAGGCAAATCCCAAACCGAGCATCGTGCCTGCCTGAATGGTGGTGCCCAAATCGCCGGGGCTGGCTTCCACACCGGCAAGCATCCAGCCGGAGAAAAGGATGAAGGGCATTGCCAGCGTTTGGTAGATGAGGAAACGCACCACACCGCGCCCGGGCTTTTGATAGGGCGGCACGAGCAGGGGGATGACAAGCATCGCCGCCACCTCCAGAAGAAGCGCGGCGTACAAAAACGGCTCGACCGCGATGGAAGCCGTCAGCAAAGCGACGATCATCAAACCCAGCGAGACGAAACGGTTTGCCGTGCCGGAGGCTTCGGTGCCGAAGAACCACAACGCCGCCAGTCCATAGATCATGGCGAGCAGGGGACCGTCCGCCGTGTTGAGTTCGAAACTGCGCCCAAAGAATTGAATGGCGGGCGAGATTTTGATGGAAATCGAGCCGATCAAAAGCGCCGTGTCTATCGGGACGATCAGCGCGATCAAAGCGAGGATGGCGGCGGTGGTTCCGCCGATCCAGGCGGAGAAGCGGTCGCGCAGGAAAAACAAAACGAACACACCGGCGGCGAACGGAGCGGCGATCCAAAGAATGGGCGCGTTCATCGCTCCTCCTCGCTCTCCAGCGGAGAAGAACCCGCCGTCAGCAGGTACGAACCGAGGATGCCCAATCCCAAATTGACCACCGCAAGCAAGCCCGTGACGAGGATCGCGCTTTCCACCGCCGCATAGAGAATTTCGAACCCCGCCAGCAGCGTCAGCAGACCAAGGATCACGCGCAGCATATCCGAGGTGACGCCGAGGTGGATTACACCGCCCCCGATGAGCAAAAGCCCGCCGGCGATGACCGGAATCCCCATGCCGGGGATGGCGGCTTCGACGTTCGGCGCGGCTCCCGCAGTCACAAGCGCGACGATGCCCATCAACGTGATGCGGAACCAGATTCCGCGCGGGAAGAACGTATCCTGCTCCTGCCCTTCCGCCTCAACAAGGCTCAGGCGGGTCATGCCGAGCGTGGCGACCACCATCCAGCCGGCGATGAGTTTTGCCGTGCTCATGGCAAACGGCAGGTGACGGGTCACCAGCCAGAACGCTGCAAGATACAGGACAGCAAGCGCGCCGAGGCTGATGCGCCAGTCGCGGCTGATGAGAATGGCGGTGGCGGTAATGAAGATCAACGCCACCGCGATCCATGAGACGATTTCCAAAACCATGCTATTGCGCTCCCTGAGTGAGCAAGGAGATGAACAACGCGAGGAAGAGCAGAGTCCACATAATGCCGCCCTCGCCTTCGAGCGTGACGATGACCGCCTGGCTGAGGCGGGCGAGTCCGCGGTAGAGCGCCCAGAGCCATTGATACAGGCTGTTCAGGCGCGACTCGGTGGCGGTGACCCAATGGGCGCGCACCGGGTTGAAGATGCGGAAACGCCTCGAAGCCCAAATCAACCCCACGGTCAGGAGCGAAGCGATGAGGGCTTGCAGCCATGCCCCGATTTGAAGTGCGCCGTCCCAGCCGAGCCATCCCATCAGCAACTGGAAGAACAACAGCAGACCAATGCCAGCCGGATAGACAGCGCGCGCCCAGCCGGGTTGTGAGTCGAGCGAGTCGCGTCCGGCGGGACGAAGGGCATGGCGCACGAACCCAGCCACGATCAACGCCTGCGCCGCGATGACAAGCGGAAGGAACCACCCCAGCCCGCCGAGCCATGCGCCCGCTGTGAGCGAAAACGGCAGGGAGGAAAGACTCCACGCGCCGACCAGCATGGCGCGGTTGAGCCACAGGTTTTGCACCGAAGCAAGAAAGAGCGCGCCGCCCACGAGAACCAATGCAGCGCCCCATGCAGCGGAGCCGATGGGGCTGCCGCTGAGCGCGGAAAGGATCGCAAGCGAAGCCATGCCGATCACCCAATATGGGCGCCCGTTCAATTCGTCCGGCGCGCGCAGCCACATCCACCCGCCGTAGAGGGCGGCGAAGACCGCAAAGAGCATCAATACCGGCGTAAAACGGGTGGGAGCGATCTGTTGGATATGCCCCAGCACGCTCAAACTGGAAACGGCGCCCACGAGCCGCAGCCCCGTGCCGAACCCGCGCCGCAAAACGGATTCCGACGAATACGGCAGGTGCAGCGGGTACACGCCCAAACGCAAACCGGCGGCAAGCACCAGATATACGCTTGCATTGGGCGGCATGGATCGAAAGTCGAACGGATTACCGCCCGCAATGCTGACGATGCTCGCCCAAATCAAAAGACCAATGCCGAGCGCGCGCGTTGAAAATGAAATCACAACCCGTTCGCTGCTGGCGGCGCCATTCACCGAACTCAACAAAGTGATCAGTTCCACCAGGTCCAGCGAAGCCCACACCAGCAGGAGCGTGAGCGGGCTGTTTGCCGTCACCGCCAGGATGCCCATGCCGCCCAGCGCCAGGGTCCCCGCCCAAGCCAGCGAATTGGTAAACACAGGCTGGGTAACGGCTGTGAGCAGAATGGAGAGCGTCAGGACGGCGATCCCCATCGCAGGCGCCCACGAGATTCCATCCGCGCGAAAGTGGATGGGCGAAGTGAACAGCGTCACCGGCTGCCATGCAGGCAGGGCAAGTTCGAACGGCATCTGCGCCTGCCAGGTGAATACGCTCACCAGCGCGAGCATCGCCCCGCCCGATGCGACCAGCCACGCATAACGCGCAGCCGGCTGGAACACACGCAGCAGAACCAAAGCCAGCGCCGTGACGAAAAGCAAAAGACAGGAAATCAAAATCAACATGGAAGGACTTAATTGTATCAGTTTTATTGCCGCGCCGATTCGCCCTGCCGCTTTTGGTACAATCACCCGCATGGTGTTTTGGAAAAAACGACTCAAATGGCTTTTGACCTTCCTTCTGATCGTTTCCTGCGCTCCGGCAACTCCCGCCTCTTTCTCGGACCCGACGCCTGTTTCCGTTTCTCCAAACAACATTCCCACGCCGACGCCTTTTCAAGTTCAAAATTCGCCGAACCCTTATCTCGATGTTCCCACGCCCCAGCCCGTGCCCACCTTCACCCCCTATCCGACAAAATACGTCATCCCACAGGAGATTTCGGTGCCGGTGGATTTTGCGTCCGCCGCTGCCAGCGGCTTGCTGACCCACAACCCGCTCACCGGCTTGCCCGTCGAAGATGCGTCCTTTCTGCAGTACAGACCGCTGGCGATCAAGATCGGCAACGCGCCGGATTACGTCCGTCCGCAATCCGGTTTGACCCTCGCGGATGTGGTCTATGAATATTACATCGAATGGGGCGATACGCGATTCATCGGAATCTTTTGGAGCAGCAGCGATAAAGCGGAGCGCGTGGGTCCCGTCCGCTCAGGGCGGTATTTCGACGAGCACATCGTCCGCATGTATCATTCCTTCCTGTTCTTCAAGGGCGCCGACCCGCGCGAACTGGATCACTTCAATTCGCTCGACATCAGCGAGCGGTTTGTAACCGTGGGGTTTGGGAACTGCCCGCCTTATTTCATGGGTCCGTACAAGCGCGACTCCTATAACAATGTGTTCTTCAACGCCGCGAAATGGCAGGCTTGCGCAGAGCGAAAACGCCTTGACGACGATCCGCAAACCATCAGCGGCGGATTCTTCTCCGAAGTGGAACCGGAATCCCCGTTGGAAGTGACGCGCATCTACAATTTCTATTCGGTGTACAACTACAGTTACTGGCAGTACGACCCGGATGAAAACGTTTATGTCCGTTATCAGGAATCCAAGGACCTGGTGAGTTTTCGCAAAGTTGAGGTCTATGCCCCCTTGTTCGACGATTACACCAGGGAGCCGGTCACAGCGGAGAATGTAGTGGTCCTGTTCGTGCCGTATATTTTCACCAACCCAAACCAGGCGGAGGATGAGGTCTTCAACCCCTCGTTGATTGACTTCGGAAACGCCTACGTCTTCCGCGACGGCGTCGCCATCCCTGCGCGCTGGAACCGCACCGCCATTGACCAGCCCATCCTGCTCACCCACCTCGACGGCACGCCCATCTACCTGCGTCCCGGGCAGACGTTCTATCAGATCATGGGCGTCACCTCGAAACAAATTCAAAACGGAACCGAATGGCGTTTTGAATTCGCCACGCCTTGAGCGGTACGTCCTTGCACGTGCTAAAATGAACCCGTCCCGGAGTTCTCATGACCTTTGACCCCGTTTTTCTCGCCAATCTCACCCTTGTAATGACCGCCTTCGCAGGCGCATTCCTTGTTGTTTTGTGGATCAGCCTCGTGGTGTGGACGTACCGCGACATCCGCGCACGTGCGCGCGACCCGTTGGTACAAACTCTCGCGGCTCTGCTTGTGGCGGTGTTGAACCTGCCGGGCGTGCTGGTCTATCTCATCCTGCGCCCGCCGCGCACGCTGGAAGAGGAATATCAACGCACGCTCGAAGAGGAGGCTCTGCTCCAGGCGTTGGAAGACCTGCCGCTCTGCCCGGGTTGTGAGCGCCGCGTGAAGGAAGAGTGGCAAATCTGCCCGAACTGCCATACCAAACTCAAGAAGACCTGCCACAACTGCTCCAGATTAATGGAACTCCCATGGAACATCTGCCCGTATTGCGGCACTCCCGCCCCCGGTATGAGACTCGAAGCCACCAGCCTTGATGACGCCCTGAAGGGAATCAAAGTCACCGAAGAACCGGAAGGCAGCGGCAATTGAACTTTCACAAAAATGAAAATCGAATCCATCACGCTCCATCACATTTCCATGCCGCTCGTCTCGCCGTTCGAAACCTCCTTCGGACGCGAAACCGACAGGCAGTGCGTCATCGTCGAAATCCGCTCCGAGGGGTTGACCGGTTATGGCGAATGTGTCGCCACGCGCGACCCCGGCTACAACTATGAAACCGCCGGGACAGCCATCCACATCCTCAGGGATTTTGCCGCCCCCCTCATTCTCGGGCAGGACCTCAAAGATGCGCTCGATTTTCAAAACCGCGTCTCCGGCATTCGCGGACATCAGCTCGCCAAGGCGGGCGTGGAGATGGCGCTCTGGGATTTGACCGGCAAGCGCGAGGGCAAATCGCTGAAGCAATTGTTCGGAGGCGTGCGCGGCAGGGTGGAAGTGGGCGTTTCGATAGGCATTCAAGCCTCGCCGGAAAGACTCGTTGAAACCGCAGCGGAATACGTCCGCCAGGGCTATGCGCGCGTGAAGATCAAGATCAAACCGGGCAGGGATGTGGAAGACGCGCAAGCCGTCCGCAATGCCTTTCCGAATCTGCGCCTGCAGGTGGATGCCAACTCCGCCTACTCGATGGACGACGCCGACCGCCTCAAACCGCTGGACGACCTGAATCTTCTGCTCATCGAACAACCCCTCTTTGAAGACGACATCTGGGACCATCACAAATTCCAGCAGAAGTTCAAGACCCCGGTCTGCCTCGATGAAAGCATCGTCTCGCCGCGGCACGCGCGTTACGCCATCGAAATGAACGCCTGTAAGATTATCAACATCAAGGCCGGCAGGCTCGGCGGGTTGAGTCAAGCCGTGATGGTGCATGACCTGTGCCGCCAGCACAGCATGCCCGTCTGGTGCGGCGGCATGTTGGAGACCGGCATCGGGCGCGCCTCGAACCTCGCGCTGGCTTCCATGCCGAATTTCACTCTGCCGGGCGATGTCTCCGCCTCGGATCGGTATTATCAAAGAGATATTACGAATGAGCGCTTCACGCTTAATGCCGATTCGACCATTGATGTTCCAAATCAACCAGGCTTGGGTGTCACACTTAACGAAGCCGCACTCAAGACCTACACGCTTGCGAAAGTGAAATTGTAATTCTTTAATTCATGAAGATTCTTTTGCAGAAGATACGAATGTTTATATTTGACTCTCTCAATGAAAAGAACATCACTCCTCCTCATCCTCTCTTTTTTGATTTCAGCTTGTATTTCCAGGGTGGAAACTGCCGTAACGCCGACAGCGGCGGATATCGTCCAGCCGACAGCCACTGAGACGCAGCCGCCCATCGCCGATGCGTTGTGGATCAGCCCTGCCGTCCCCGATGGCTTGCGCGAAACCGCAAAGACCTTCGGACTTCCACTTGTGGACGATGCCGGGTCCGCCACACAAAAACTGGATGTGGCAGATTCCGGCTCGCTTTGGATTTACGCCCTTGTTGCGCCGTTCCCAACCGTGACGGACGGAGTCTCGTCCGCAGATTTGATTTCCGCGTGGCAGGGCGCATCATCCGGGACTTTGAGCGGTCAGCCGCTGCTCATGGCAGAATCCACTCTGAGGGCGTTGACTGCCTTATGGGGCGAACCCGCCCCGGGCGCGGTGAGAAGCGTGCCAAAAGAGCAGATACTGGATTCGGCGTGGACTCAGCCTTTTAGCCTGGCGGTCATCCCGTTTGAAGAAATCCAACCCAGGTGGAAAGTGTTGGCGATAGACGGTCAATCGCCAATTCGCAAGGATTTCGATGCGAGCCTGTACCCACTGAAAGTGACATTTGGATTGACGAATTCATCATTTGAACTGCCCGCCTCCAACCGCGATGCGTCAAAACTGACGACCGTCGTGCTGACCGGCGTGACGGCGATGGTGCGCGCGACCGCGTTTACGATGGAAACCAAGGGCGTGACGCGCCCCGGCGAGTTGATTTATGACTGGTTACATAACGCGGATATAACTCACATCAGCAACGAAGTGCCGTTCGACCCGGCATGTCCGTTCCCGGAGCCGGGACATAAGAATTTCATCCTGTGCAGCGACCCGAAGTACATGGAACTGCTGACGTATGTCGGCGCAGATATCGTCGAACTGACCGGCGACCACTTTGCAGACCGCGGCACGCAAGCCATGCTCGATACGCTGGAAATATACAAGCAAAATAACATTCCGTATTACGGCGGCGGCGCGAACGAGGAAGAGGCGCGCAAGCCCGTGCTGATGGAAGTGAACGGCAGCAAGATCGCCTTCATGGGATGTAACGGCAAGTTCAAATATACGTTCGTCAAAGCCACGGATACCAAACCCGGCGCGGCGGACTGCGATTATGAATTCTTTACCGAACAGGTTCGGGAAGTGACCGCGCAGGGGTATATGGTCATCTTCACGTTCCAGCACGAGGAGTGCTATCACCCCGGTCCGTGTTACAAGCATGAAGAAGGTTTCCGTGCCGTTGCCGACGCCGGCGCGACGGTGGTGAGCGGCTCGCAGGCGCATTACCCGCACCTGATGGAATTCCGCGGCAATTCGTTTATTCATTATGGTTTGGGGAATTTATTCTTCGACCAGATGACCTATGAAATGCCCGACGGCAGCGAGATTGACGAAACCCGCCGTGAGTTCATTGACCGGCACATCTTCTACGACGGCAGGTATCTCGGCGTGGAATTGCTGACCGCGATGCTGGAGGATTTCTCCCGTCCGCGTCCGATGAACGAACGCGAGCGCGTGCAATTCCTTTCGGAGTATTTCGCTTACAGCGGGTGGGTGGACCTTGCGCCGATGCCCATCCCACAGCCCACGGCAACTCTCACGCCGATTGCGCTGCCGACGCCGTAAAAATTTTGTAACTGATGTTATGCGGTAGGGGCGACCCGCTGGGAGAGGGCAGGGTGAGGGCTTTGGGCGGGGAACCTAAGTAGTCGGTCATAAGTTTTTAGAAAACAAATTCCTGCTCATGCCGCCGTCCTCGGCGGCGGGGACGCCGCCGGGAGCGTATTTTTGTAAAATTT
>QMIW01000032.1 GCA_024434165.1 Chloroflexota bacterium
TACAGCGAGACCGCGCTTCTGGCGGCGGAGGTCTTCGTACACATGCAAGAGGTCGCTGGAAATGGGCGCCAGCGCGGCTTCACGCTCCTCCGCCAGACTTTCCAATTGCCTGGCAAATGAAGTCCGCTCCTCGATGAGTTTTTTATGTTCGTTTCCCAGCCGCGATTGAACGGCTTCGAGTTCGGCTTTCGCGTTTTGCAGTTCAGCCGAGGCGGTCTCTGCGTTGAGCATGGCTTCCAGTTGACGCTCCTCCAGCGTGGCGAGGTGCTTCTTCAGCGATTCCACGTCCTTTTGCAGGTCCTGGAGTTCCTTGGGGTTCTTTACGTTTCCGCCGTACAGGCTGGATTCCGCGTGTTCGATCTTGATCTTTTGCGCTTCCACCTCGGTTTCGGCGAACTTCAGGTCGTGGAGCGCGCGGTGATGTTCTTTCTGGGCGTCTTCCAGGCGGGTGAGCGCCGCTTTCAGTTCGGCGTCGTTTTCCAGCGTCTTGCGGATAGCGTCCAGGCGAGCCTGCGCGCGATCAATCTGTCTATCCACTTGTTGAAGCCGGTAAAGACCGAGTGATGCGCTCATGCCTCGAATTATATACGAAGAGTGAAAAAATAACCCGTTTTCGTTGGAAAACGGGTCGAGCGGTCATTGAGTTGTGATATTGAAGTAGTTGTATACCGCCTGCGTCAGGTTGACGAAAAGGGGATTGGTGATATCCCAGATGTTTTGCACGGGATGATAGGTGTAGATGGAAAGGACGAAATTCCCGCCGGGCGAATAGACAATGCCGACATCGCTGGTGTCGTGCATGACGCCGTCGCGGGAGAGGACGTATCCGTGTTTGTGCGGCACAAGCGTTCCATCTGGTACGCCGCCCTGGATGAGCGAGCCAAGTTTATCCTGCGCCATGAAGTCAATCAGCAGCTGGCAGGTCGCCGGGTTGACCTTATCCGGGAAGGCGGCGATGAGCGCGCCGCCGCTGTTCTGGGCGCAATGGTAAATATCCGCGAGCAGGGAGCCCATTTCCGCCGGCGTGGTTTGCGAGTAGGGATCGGGGTCGGCGAACACGTCGGTTCTTGAATTGCCGGGCGTGATGCGCCCGGGCAGAAGGTTCGGCGCGCCGAGGTAGAACATGCCGCCGAGGAACGTGCTCTTCAAGCCGAGCGCTTCCATATTTTGCGTGACGATCACCGGACCGTTGACCGGGTCAATCCGTTCGAGGATGAGGTCGGTGGCGGAGTTATCCGACCTGCCGAGCACGCGCGAGATGATGTCCGCCGTCTGCGAATCGAGGCTGCTTCCGCGGTTGATGAGGTAGGAAGCCACGATGGGAACTTTGATGGTGCTGGAGGCGGTGAAGGCGACATCCGGTTCCACCGTGATTTCCTGTTTGTTGTTGATCGCAAAATGGATTTCCTGCCCGGTCTGCAAGTCCATCATGTAGAAGCCGATCAGCCCGTCGAAATCCGATGTGATGACGATTTGCTTGAGGAGGATTTCCAGGTTTTCAATCGTTGGGCGGGCGGCGGAACTGCGCGTGAACGACAACGCCACCGAGCGGTTGGTGGGCGAACGCAGCGCATCGGAGATGAGCAGGACGGCGCGCTCAAGGTCGAGAGTCCGCCCTGGAGCGCCGGGCAGGAATGAGGTCCCGCCTGGAATCGGCTGCGCGGGCGCGGGCGGTTCGTCGTAGCGGGAGGCAATCTCGTTCTGAAGATATTCGCGCAGGCGGTCCTCCGAGATGGTGGCGCTCAAAGGGATTTGGGTTTCGGGCGGGGTCCGGTTCCAAATGTAATCCCAAAATCCGCCCCAGAACGACCCGCCCGTGCGCGAGAGGTCTGCCGCGGCGAGCATGGTCTCGATGTCAATTTGAAAGCCGACCGTGCCTGGGTCAATGTGGATCGAGGCATCTTCGTATCTTGCCTCGATGGGCGAAGTGTATATTTCGAGCAGGCGCTGAGAGGCTTCGGCTGGCGAGAGCCCGCCGACCGGCACGCCTGCAATGGTCATACCGGCAGGGTAATTATTTCTCTGGCGGCTGTAGGTGATCAGTGAAGTGATCGCCAGCACAAGCGCGGCGGTCAAAAACAGAATGGAAACACCCCGAAGGATGATGTTGGTATTGCGGTTTCTCACGTTGGACTGCCTCCAGAATTATGACAAACATCACGGAAAAAGTATAACATACCGAAACAGGGCGCTTGTGCTAGAATAAGTCAGCATTAATGATTTTCCACCTCACCGACAAGGATGCATAATGCTTCGCTCTTTCCTCATCTACCTTTCCAAAGCCGCCTGGGCGCAGAATTTGATCATGAGTTGGGGATTTGCCTGGCGCGCCGCCTCCCGTTTCATTGCAGGTACAAAACTCGAAGACGCCCTGCGCGTCGTATGTGAACTGAACGCGAAGGGAATCAATGCCACGCTCGACCATCTCGGCGAGCACACGAGCACGCCCGAGGAAGCCCAGCAAGCCGCCGATGCCATCTTCACGACCCTGGACGCGCTGGGGGCGGACGCCGGTCTCAGGGGAAATGTATCCATCAAATTGACACAGATTGGGCTCGGCTTGGATGAAACCCTGTGTGCCGAAAACCTGGAGCGCATCCTCGCCCGCGCGCGTCAAAACCGGACCTTCATCCGTATTGACATCGAAGACACCCCCTACACCGATAAAACCATCAACCTGTATTACGCCATGCGCGAGAAAGGATATGAAAACGTCGGCATGGCGGTGCAGTCCTATTTGTACCGCGCCGAAGCCGACCTGCGCCGCATGATGCAGGATGGCACCCGCGTCCGCCTGGTCAAAGGCGCCTACCGCGAACCGCCGGATAAAGCCTTCCCTAAAAAAGCGGACGTGGACGCGAATTACGACCTGCTCACGAAAATCCTGACAGACACGTCGCTCGCGCTCAATTCCAGCATCAGCGCAGACGGACGCACGCCGCCCATCCCTGCGATTGCCACCCACGACGAGAAGCGCATCGCCTTCGCGAAGAGTTATGCTGAAAAAGTGGGTCTGCCCAAAACCGGGCTCGAATTCCAAATGTTGTACGGCATCCGCCGCGATTTGCAGGAACGACTGGTAAAGGAAGGCTACCCCGTGCGCGTGTACGTTCCCTTTGGCACACACTGGTATCCGTACTTCATGCGCCGCCTGGCGGAACGTCCCGCCAACATCTGGTTCTTCGTCTCGAACTTTTTCAAGGGATAGAATCAAGACTTCGGAAGTCCGCCGGGCTTCCGAAGTCTTTTTGTTGGATCATTTACGCTTTGGATTCGGGGAACAAGACGGACCAACTGCCCTCAGTCCCCGCCAGCAGACCCAGCCCGCTTCGTTCCGGTCTTCGACATGGTTCTGCATCGAAGAGTTTTGCCAACCCTGAAGCGGACGGCGAGAAATACGCCACCACCTCACAGTGCAGGCGTCCCTCCGACTCGTGGCGCGTAAAGACCGCCATATCCGCCGGTTCGCCCGCAGACTTGAAAGCCGCCCAAAACGCCGCGCGGATTTCCTCCGACGGCTCATTCGCTGTCATGCCATCGCCGAGGGGAAGGGAGTACCATGCAGGCGTCATGCTCTCATCTCACGGTTATCGAACGAAAACGCCGGACCTTTCCAATCGTCGGTATCGAGCAGGGTCTCTTGATATTTCCCTTTGGTATAGCCGCCAATGACTTTCTTCCAGAACGCCTTGGCGGGTGTGTTATTTTCGATCACGCGCACTTCCCATTTGGCGGGCAGGCGGTTGAATACTTCCACAGCGACCCGTTTCCCGACGCCTCTGCGGCGGTATTTCCGCATGACGAAGAACTCCGTAATGGATCGTTCATTCCCTTCGATGTACGTTTCGTTATCCACCAGCACGAAACCCGCCAGTTTTTCGTCCACAGTAACAAGAAAGGCGGCATGGGTCGGCTCGAACCAGAAATAGTCCAGATTGCCATACCCGAATTGACCGTGTTCGTCCAGGTCGCTGTCCTCGAACTCGGAAAAATCGTAGGCATACAACTCCATCATCCGGCGGATGAGGATGCGGTCTGACCGTGACGGAGTCCGTAATTCAATTTTCATGGATTCACCTTTGAAGGTTGTATTTTGCCCAAAAGCCTTATGCTCCCTCCGATAGGAGAGGAGTTTTCGCATGGCTAGCCAGCGCCGGTTTGATGGGGAATCACCGTATGCTGTACAACATTTCCAGAAATTCTCCGCCCATCTTATCAAACGCAGCTGGCGCGAGGAACTCGAACACGCCCAATCCCGCCGCGCCCAAACCGATGAGCGTCAGAATCAGTCCCGGCAAAAGGCGGGAAAATAACAGGTTTAGAATTACCATCCAGCGCGGACCCTGCCGGTATTCCCGCGAACCAGAGATGGAAATAACCGCCTGCATCAGGCAAAGCGCGCCGAACAGGATCAATGCCAGCCCGGGACGTCGCACAAAATACAGGACGATCTCCCCGCCATTGTTCATGTACATCGCCGCTGTTACGCCGAGAAGAAAAAAACCGATCAGGTTGAACTGAATCCCCTGCATGATCGCCGCCAGACCCGTGTAGGTCTGGCTCGTTCCCCGATACCTGCTGCCGATAACGATATGCCGCTTAATGATGGCTTCCCAGCCAATCGCAATCGCCGCAAAAGCAAAGCACACGATACCGGCGTACATCACCATCGGCATGGACAGCCAATTCCCGCCCAATGCCAGCAGAAGTCCGAGCAATCCTAAAACGATTTGAATGGTTGTCCACATTGCAAACCTCGTCAATAAAATTAAGGCGCAGAATCAGGCTTCAAGCCTTGCGTCTGTTCATGGTTCTCGCAATTCTACTCTTGATTGGAGCGCAGCGCAAAACTGTCGGTGACCTGTGCTCAAAGCCGCCGCCGTTCGCTGCGCGAAGACGCAGTACCCGTTCTGGGCATCAATCTCCGGCGGCGCGTTGTACAGGGAGCAGTTAAGAAAATTACCGATACTTTTGCGCTATAACCTCTTGATTGTTCTTTTGGGATACGGATTTGGTTTTGGATTAAAATCAGTGTGTTATTCTTATGCCCGCACATCCCCTTGCTCTTGTAACCGGCTCCGCTCACCGGCTCGGAAAAGCCTTTGCCCTGACCCTTGCCCGCATGGGCTGCTCCATTGCCCTGCACTATCACGGCTCGGCGGATGAAGCACAAAAGACCCGTGCTGAGATCCACGCCCTTGGAGCGCAAACCCATCTCCTCCAAGCCGACCTGACCGACCCCGCCCAAATTTCAGACCTTTTCACCGAACTGGATCGTATTCTTCAAGACTCGTCCCTCCTCCTTTCCATTGTCGTCAATTCCGCCGCCATCATGCCCGTCGGCAAGCCCGGCGACCTTTCGCTTGCAGATTGGAACTCCGCGCTCGACCTCAACCTGCGCGCGCCGTTCCTCATCGCCCAGCACGCCGCCTCACGCATGACCGGGGGCGGACTCATCGTCAACATCACTGACGTCGGCGCACAAAAGGCTTGGAGCCGCTATCCGTCTTACACGGTCAGCAAGGCGGGGCTGGAATCGCTTACCAGAATGCTTGCCCGCGCCCTTGCGCCGGGAATCCGCGTCAACGCCATTGCTCCGGGGCTGGTGCTTCCTTCTGAGGTGGTCACGCCTGAACAATGGAATAAACTTGTGGAAAAACTCCCCCTCAAACGCGCCGCGCGCATCGAGGAGATTACATCTTCTCTCGAATTTCTCATCAAAAACGAGTATATTACAGGTCAAACCATCGTTGTGGATGGTGGGTATTCGTTGATCTGACCGCAGACTATGGACGATAGACCGTCTGACCCGCCGCTCCTTACTTCCCATCCCCTAATGTCTTCCATCAAAAAACTTCTCCCCGACCTTATTTTCTCGATACTCCTCATTCTTTCAACGCTTTTTTACGCGTACACTTTCGTTGACTTCTCCATTCCGCCTTTTGAAGACGCGGCCATGATCATGCGTTATGCCCAGCATCTCGCGGGCGGCCACGGCATCGTCTGGAACATCGGCGAAAAGCCGGTGGACGGCGCCACTGACTTCCTTTTCATGGCTGCGTCTGCCGGGTTGATCAAACTCGGCTTTACCGTCGGTCAGTCTGTACGCGGCATTGGCTTTGTCTCGCATCTGCTCACTGTTTTGACCGTTTACTGGACAAATCGCCGCATCCACAATGGCAATGTTCCTTTCTCGTTTCTAAGCGGACTTTATCTTGCCGTTGGGACGGGACTCTCCTACGTTTCCGCCTACTTCGGGACGCCTTTCTTTGCCCTCGCCGCCGCCTCCACCTGGACTTTGGGTCTGCTTCTGATGCGGGAGCAGAATCCACGCTGGCGGCTTTCCCTCGCCTTCGCCCTGAGCGGACTCGTTACTGGTTTGATTCGCCCCGAAGGCGTCATTCTCGCTTCGTTGATGCTGGCTGCCGTTGTCGCGGTGCGTTTGCTGGATGGCGACAACGCCCTTTCCCTGTGGGAGAGGATTAAGGCGAGGGGAGTGATTCCGATTGTCGTCATCTTTGGCGTGGTTTTTCTAACTCTCGGCGGCGCATACTTCCTCTGGCGTTGGGATTATTTCGGCTACCCGCTGCCCAATCCGTTTTACAAAAAGGGAGAGGAAGGCTGGAAATGGGACTCGTTCCAGCGTTCCATGTTGAACGCCCTGCGCCTGTGCCTGCCGATGGTCTTTGCCTTCATCCTCGGCTTTCGCTCGAATGAGACCGCCAAACGCACGGCTGCCTATCTTATCCCCGTCCTCGGTTTTGCCGCCGCTTTCGGCCTGGTCTCAGACGAGATGAACTATGGAGCGCGCTTTCAATATGCAATTGTCCCCATTGCGCTGATGTCGTGGATTCCGCTCATCGGGGGCATCCGCTTTGAAGCGCTGAAGCAACTGTCCGTTAAAGAAAGAGGCGCGTATCTCGCTGCGGGAGCCGCGCTGTTTGCGAGTCTGGTCTATTATTCCTGGTTCCAGAATTGCTTCCTCGCCTTGTACCAACAATCCTGTGACCGCCCCTACGAACGCGACGGGCGGCTGGAGATGGCGCGGATGCTGGCGGACTTTCGCGGCAAGGGCTATGTGATCGCAACGACCGAGGCGGGCTTGATCCCGTATTATTCGGGCTGGACGGCGATTGACACGTGGGGCTTGAACGACCAGTTCATTGCGCACAACGGCTCGATCACGGCGGAGTATTTGGATAAGTACAAGCCCGAGATCATCATGTTCCATGACTATTACTCGCCGCTTGTGCCGCCCAAACTGACCGATGCCAACCTTGCCCAGCGCTGGTTCAGTATGACGATTCTGATGAAGACATACGCAGAGGAAAACGGCTACGTGCTCGCAGCCGTCTTCGGCGACAGCCCGTACGATACGCATTATTATTATGTGCGCCCGGATTTCGAAGACAGCAAGCGGTTGATCGAACAGATTTCGAAATTTCGAAATTACTTCTACCCGACGACGGGCAAACGTTCGATCAATTACGCCAGGTATGACGATGGACCGTAGACGATAGACGACGGATCGTAGTTGATGGACAATGATCCTATCCCTCATCGTTTCCGACTCGTGGTTGGAAACCAAAACACGGGAGATACCACCCATGTCCGAGATAAACGAACTTGCAGAGAAACTCAAAACTGAAGGCGAACGCATGGCGCAGTTCTTTTCCGAACTGACCGACGACCAGTGGAATGACGAGGTTTATACGGAAGGGACGACGTGGAGCATTCGTAACGTGCTGGCGCATTTCGTCACTTCCGAACGCGGACTGGTCAAACTCTTCGAGCGCATCCGCACCACGGGGGAGGGCGCTTCGGAGGATTTCTCGATTGACCGTTACAACGCCGCCCAGCAGGAGCGCACGAAAAACCTGACTCCCGCCGAATTGTTGGAACAATACAAACAGGTCCGCGCCGAAGCGGTGAAGTGGGTGGCAGGTTTGAAGGAAGAGGAACTCGAAATCAAAGGACGCCACCCGTTTTTGGGCGAGACTGTCATCCGTGAGATGATCAAGATGTTGTACATCCATAACCAATTGCATTACCGCGATGTGAAGCGTGTGTTGAGGTAGGAGTAATAAGTAAACAGGTAGACACGTACACACGTAGACAGGTAGACACGTAGACAAGCAGCCCGGTAACTCGTACTCGTTCTCTCACTGATAATTGATAACTGATCACTAATAACTGCCCACCATGCAACTCCCTCCCTTCAAACTCGAACGCTACTTTGCCAAATACGAATTCAATACCGAATTCCTGCTCTGCTCCTCGGATTGTGAAGCCATGTCCGTCGCGGACCTGCTCGCCTTCGAACCGGGCGCGGCGGAGGCGTTTCCAAACGTCTGGCTCGGCTACACAGAGTCTCAGGGAAGCCCGACCCTGCGGAAGGAGATTTCGAAAATCTATTCCGCCGTCCAGCCTGAAGAAGTGCTGGTCTTCTCCGGCGCGGAGGAGGCGATCTTTCTCTTTATTCATGCCGCTGTGAAGGAAGGCGACCACCTCATTGTCCACTCGCCGCATTACCAATCCCTGAGCGAGGTGGCGAAGGGGCTCGGATGCGAAGTCAGTTCGTGGACTGCCCGCGAGGAAAACGGCTGGGCATTGGATTTGGACGAGCTGCGCCGCCTCGTGCGCCCGGCCACCCGGGCGATCATCGTCAACACGCCGCACAACCCGACGGGGTGGCTCATGTCCCGTGCAGACTTTGACGCCCTCAACCGTTTCGCTCAGGAAAATAACCTGCTCCTCTTTTCGGACGAGGTCTACCGCGAATCCGAATACAATCCCAATGACCGCCTGCCCGCCGCCGTGGACTATGGCGCTCATGCCGTCTCGCTTGGCGTCACCTCAAAAACTTACGGCTTGGCAGGTCTGCGCATCGGCTGGATCGCCACCAGGAACCGTTCTTTGTACGAGAAAATCGCTTCACTGAAAGATTACACCACCATCTGTAACTCTGCCCCCAGTGAATTCCTCGCCGAACTTGCCTTGCGTCACCGTGCAAAACTGGCGAATCGAAATCTGGAAATCATCAAACACAACCTTGCTGTCATTGACGACCTCTTCGCGCGTTATTCGTCCATTTTCACCTGGCATCGTCCGCGGGCAGGCTCGATGGGATTCCCGAAGCTCCTGAAGGGTGATGTCGAAACCTTCTGTGACGACCTCGTCAAAAAAGCGGGTGTCCTCCTGCTCCCCGGCTCAATATATGATGATGCCCATAATCATTTTCGATTAGGATTGGGACGAAAGAACCTTCCGAAGGCAGTGGAACGGCTGGAGGGTTATCTGGCAAAATCGGCAATCGTCAATCGGAAATCGTAAATTGATAAAACTCTCCCGTCCCCTCCACCTCCTCCTCGCCGCGCTGACGTATCTTCTCGGCGCGAGCATCCCTGCCTATTTGGGAAAACCCTTCCAGCCGATGGTCTTTGCCCTTGGGTTGGCTGGCGTCCTGCTGGCGCAGGCGGGCATGGCGTTCCTGCGCGAGGTTTTCCGTCCGCACAACGAACCGCTCATCGCAGGCGAAACCCCCAGGCAAAAGGAAATCCTTCGCAGTAACCTGCTTTATATTTCGGTCGGCATGATCGCCACAACCGCCGTCATCGCTTTCATTATCCATTTCAACTTCACCCTTACCCTGCCCTCATTCCTCTTTCTTCTTTCATCAATCATCCTCATCCTCGCCTACTCCATCCCGCCCTTCCGCCTCGTCAACCGCGGCTTTGGCGAACTGATCCTCGCCCTGCACATCGCCTACGTCATCCCTTCCATCGGTTTTCTCTTGCAAGCCGGGGAAAACTCGCGCCTGCTGACCACCCTGCTCATCCCGCTGACCGTACTGGCGCTTGCGTATTTTCTCATCGTCAACTTCACCACCTTTCCCGACGACCAAAAATACGAGCGCGGCACGCTGCTCCGCCGGCTGACGTGGGAACGCGCCGTCCCATTGCATCACATCCTTGTTGCATTTGCCTACCTCGCTTTCGCCCTCATCCCGCTCTTTGGCTTCTCCATCAACCTCGTCGCGCCAGCCTTTCTGACCCTGCCCTTCGCAGTCTTTCAAATCCTCCAGCTCCGCGCCATTGCCAGCGGCGGCAAACCCAACTGGAAATTACTCACCTCCACCGCCCTCGCCGTTTTCGGATTAACGACCTACTTTCTGACCCTCACCTTCTGGCTGCGCTAAACCTTTGACTTTCGACTTTTGACCTTCAACTTTTGACCTTCGACCAAAACACATGCCCGAATTCCTGACGCTCCTCCCGCCCGACCAGGCACGTGACAAATTGCTCTCGCATCTTCCCAAGGCGGCGGTTGATTCTGAACCCCTGGCAGTGGATTCCGCTTTGGGCAGAGTTGCCGCAGAGGATGTCGCTGCCCCGCACCCGCTGCCCGAATTTCCCAGAACCACCGTGGATGGCTACGCTGTCCGCGCAAAGGATACCTTCGGCGCAACGGACTCACTGCCCGCCTACCTCCGGCTCGTTGGCGAAGTGCCAATGGGGGACGAGCCGCCTTTTGAAATCGGCGCAGGTCAATGCGCCTTGATTCACACCGGCGGGATGTTGCCCAAAGGCGCGGACGCGGTGGTGATGCTGGAATACACACAGCAGACCTTCGAGGTCTCCAAAGATTTTGGAGGTCCCACTTCCGAAATCGAAATCTTCAAAGCCGTCGCCGAAGGCGAGAACGTCATCCGCATTGGGGAGGATGTCGCCAAAGGGCAGGTGGTTATCCCAAAAGGAACCATCCTGCGTCCCGCTGAAATCGGCGGCTTGATGGCGCTGGGAATCACTGCTTTGCGCGTAGCCAAATTGGTGCGAGTGGGGTTGATCTCAACCGGAGATGAGGTAATCGAGCCGAGTCAGCATCCGCGTCCGGGTCAGGTGCGTGACATCAATTCATACACGCTGGGCGCACTCGTCGAAAAAAGCGGCGGGGCGGCGATCCGCTATGGGATTTTTGCCGACCGGTTCGAGGTCCTGAAAGAGGCGGCGGCGAAGGCGCTTTCCGAGTGCGACATGGTCATCATCACCGCCGGGTCGTCGGCATCCACAAGAGACATGACCGCCGAAGTCATCCGCCAACTGGGCGAGCCGGGCGTGCTTGTGCATGGCATCAACACCCGCCCCGGCAAACCCACGATTTTGGGCGTGTGCGATGGCAAAGCGGTGATCGGCTTGCCCGGCAACCCGGTCAGCGCGCTGGTGAACGGATATTTGTTCGTCGTGCCTGTCATCGAAAAATTGCTGGGTGCGCTGCCAAGACCAAAACCGACTGTGCAGGCGAGACTTACTGTCAATCTTCCCTCACAAGCCGGGCGTGAAGATTGGTGGGCGGTGAAACTAATCGTCAATCGTCAATCGTCAATCGTCAATTACGAGGCCGACCCCATCTTCGGCAAATCCAACCTTATCTTCACGCTTGCCGCCGCGGATGGGTTATTGAAAATTCACGCCGACGCCACCGGCTTGAGTGCGGGTGAACTTGTGGAGGTCATGCTGATCTAAAATGGAATACAAACGCGGCAACTATATCATTTCCGACGACCCCGCGCGGCTCGACCTCGACGCTGTCTCTGATTTTCTCTCCCGCGCTTATTGGGCAGATACACGCCCGCGCGATGTGATCGAAAAGTCCATCCAACACTCGCTGAACTTTGGGGTGTATGATGGAGAGAGGCAAATTGGATTTGCCCGCGTGGTGACAGACCGCGCGGTTTTTGCGTATTTATGCGATGTCTTCATCCACGAAGATTATCGCGGAAATGCCCTCGGCAAATGGATGATGGAATGTGTGCTATCCCATCCCGACTTGCAGAGTTTGAAACGCTGGTGCTTGTTAACCCGCGATGCGCACGGGTTGTATCGCCAGTTCGGCTTCACCGAACTCAACGACCCTGCCCGCTGGATGGAAAAACTCGACTCATCCAAATAGCCATCCACTCACCCCGACCACTGATCACTGATTACTGATTACTGGTTACTGATCACTGATCACTGCCTCCGCCCACTCACCTTCCCCTCAAGCACTTATCTCTGATCCAAGGATTCTTCATGCTTCTCGAACTCTTTGCCAAACCCGTCGGCTTCTTCCTGATCGTCATGGCGATCATCCTCATCACACCGCTGATATCCGAGCGGTTGAAACTGCCCGGCATCATCGGCATCATCATCGGCGGGATGCTCATCGGTCCGCACGGCTTTGGCTTGCTGGAAGACAACGACCGCATCCAATTCCTCTCCACCATCGGGCTGGTCTATCTCATGTTCAGCGCCGGTTTGGAAGTGGACATCAACCAGTTCATGAAAGTCCGCTCTCGCGCGCTGGTGTTTGGCGTCATCACATTCACGTTCCCTCAGTTGATGGGCATGGGGCTGGGTTACATCCTCGGTCTCGACTGGCTTGGGATGATTCTGCTCGGTTCCGCGTTCGCTTCGCATACGCTGATCGCCTTCCCCCTGCTCACCAAACTCGGCGTCACGCGCAACGAAGCGGTGGCAGTGACCACCGGCGCAACCGTCCTCACCGACATCGGCGCGTTCATCGTGCTGGCGGTGGTGCTTGGAGCGAAGAACGGCGGCGGCATTTCGTTCGGTTATTTTGCGCAATTGTTTGGATTGTTGGCGCTGTTGACTGCGCTGATCATCGTCGTCCTGCCGCGCGTGGGCAAGTGGGTTTTCCAAAAACTTACAGGGCGCGCGCTGGAATTCCAATTCGTCATCGTGATTCTTTTCATCGCGGCGTTTTCCGCCGAACTGATTGGCGTGCACGAAGTGGTCGGCGCATTCCTTGCGGGGCTGGCGGTCAACTCGATGCTGCCGCGTCACAGTCCCGTAGGCGGGCACGTGTTGTTCATCGGCGAGTCGTTTTTCATCCCGCTCTTTCTGCTTTACAGCGGTCTCATCACCGACCCGCTTACTTTCCTCGAAAGCCCGCAGACCCTTGTCATTGCGCTCGGCGTGACGTTCGTTGCCTACGTCTCCAAACTCGCCGCTGCGTGGGTCACGGCAAAGATTTACAAATATTCCCGCTCCGAATTTTGGACGGTGTACGGCTTGTCCCATGCGCAGGCAGCGGTGACGATTCCAACCCTGGTCATTGGTTTGAACACTGGACTGTTTGACTCCACCCTGTTCAACGCCGCCATCCTGATGATTCTCCTCACTTCGATCACCTCGCCCCTTGTCGTCCAGCGCTTCGCGTCGGACCTGCAAACTGCCGCCGCCGAAGAAGAGTCTGTTCCACTCTTTGGGCGGATTCTCGTCCCCGTGGCGGACACGAAACAGTCCGAGGGGTTGGTTGCGTTTGCCAGTCTGCTTGCGCGCAATTCCAAAGGGAAGGTGCTGGCGGTCAGTGTTGCCAACGATAGGGGACCCAGCCAGGACAACAGCCTCATCATGCACAAGGAATTGCTCGGCAAGGTGAAAGAAAACCTGTTCGACCCGGAAACAGAGATCGAACTCATCCCGCGCCTTGCCACCACTCACGCTCAGGGCATCCTGCATACCGCCCGCGAGGAAAACGCCTCGCTGATTATCATGGGCTGGCGTGGAAAACGCACCCTGCGCGAGAACGTCCTCGGCTCCGTGCTGGATGAGGTCGTTTGGGGTTCGGAAACGCCCGTGGTGGCGGGAAAACTGCCCCTGCCCTTGAACAGCATGAGACGGGTGATTTTCATTGTCCCTGCCAATGCCGTCCCGCCGATTGCCCTGCGCCGTATGTTGGAAGCAAACCTGGCAATCGCCAAATCGCTCAACGTGCCTCTCGTCATCCGCGCGGACAGGAGTTACCTGCAAACCTTCGAAGCCCTGCTCGCCGCACTCGAGCCCGATCACAAAGTGGCATTGGAGATGCTCGGCGATCAGCTCAAGCCCGAAAGGCTCGAGCACGAAGCCGTGAGCGACTTCCTCATCCTGCCAGGCTTCGGTTCCCGCAAGCGCGTTCAGGACACGCTGGGCAACATCCCCGAACAGATCGCCAAATCCTTTGACGGCAACCTCGCCATTTTGCATTTCGACAAGTAACGCGGATTCCTCGCGCGTTACTTCAAATATGTGTCGAAGAATTCAATCGTCCGCTTCATGGCGGTGGAAAAATAGTTCGAGATATTGTGATTGTCGCCATCGTAAAGATACAAGTCGGCGATCTTGCCCTGCGCCCGCGCCAGCTCCGCCAAACGGATGGAAAAAGCCGCAGGGACGTCGTCATCAGCCGTCCCGTGATGTAATTGAAGCGGTCCAGAGAGATCCGCAAGATAGGATGTGGCGGAGACCGAATCCCAAAACGCGGGATTCTGCTCTGGCGTCCCATACGCTTCGATCCATGCGGTTCTCCATCCCACTCCGCGCGAACTCGGCGACGGCGTGAACGAACCCGTCCGACGCCAGTTGTAAAGCATTTCCTGATACGAGGCGACCACGCCCGCCCAGATCACACCCGCTTTGACATCTTTTGAAACGACCATCGCACGCAGGGTGAGGTATCCGCCCATCGAATGTCCCCACATGCCGATCCTTTCGGGATTCACTTCGGGCATTCGTTTCAACGACGCGACGGCGTTCATCACGTCAATCAAATAGCCTGGGTGACCGTACGCGCCCGTGGCTTCCCCTTCGGATTGGTCGTGCCCGCGATAGTCAATGCGAAAGACCACGTATCCCGCCCGCGCGAGTTGATCTACATAAGCGATGTACCGCTCGGTGGTGCGATAAACGTTTGGCGGGATGTATCCGTGATTGAAAACGATGGCAGGGAAGCCACCCTCCGACGGCGCGCTGTTTGGAATGGTAAGCAGCGCGTAAATCTTCAAGCCTTCCGAAAGATAGTAAGCGTAATAACGGCGGTAATTTGCGCCGCGCTCCAGTTCCCTGACGATGGTAATGTCGCTGCCTGGATAGTTTCCGTTCCGCAATGCAATGATGCTCATGGGATGCGGCACAGGCGTGGCAGTCGCAGCGGGGGTAAGTGTCAGTGTGGATGTCGGCGTGAATGTATTGGTGCTGGAAACGGTGATCGTGGATGGGGGAGGAGCATTATTTACAGGAGCCAGCGCCTGCGCCGTGCAGGCGGAGATGATCCAAATTGTCACAATGGACACAAGATAAATTTTTCTCATCGCTAAAGTCCTTTGCTGTTAAGAAAACAACAAGAGGCGGTTAATTACCGCCCCTTGTTTTCCTCACATCCGTGTGTTCCTTGTTTACTTGTGTACCTATGTTCAAACTACTTCGCCGCCGCTTCCGCCTCTCTCAATTTTTCCGTCGCGCGGAAGTATTTCAAATACCGCATCGAATTCGCGTCGCGCCCCAGGAGCAAATCCGTCGCGCGGATGGCGCCCCCCAATTTGATCGGATCAGTGATGGAAACTGTCGCGCCGACCTGCATTGCCAGCGAAAGAAACGCCGCATTGACCGAGTGGCGGTCTGGCAGCCCAAATGAGACGTTGCTCGCTCCCAGGCTGATGTTCACGCCGAACTCGTTTCGCACCAGTTCAATCGTCTTCAACGTTACCGTTGCCGCTTTGTAATCATGCCCGACCGTCATCACCAACGGGTCAATGATGATGTCTTCGATGGGGATTCCCATTTTTGTGGCGCGTTCGATGATCTTCGCCGCCGCCGCAAGACGACCTTCGGGCGTGGGCGGGATGCCTTCGTCCGCGATTGCCAGCCCGATGACCGCCGCGCCTCTTTCCTTGACGATGGGCAGGACCGTCGCCAGCTGCTTTTCCTCCCCGTTGACGGAGTTGACCAGCGGCTTGCCGCCCTTGATGGCGTTCAAGCCCGCCTCGAGAATCTTCGGCTCGTTCGAGTCAATGCACAGCGGCACATCCGTCACCGATTGGACGGCTTCCACCACCAGCGGCATGACCTCCGCCTCCTCGATCTGCGGGTGCCCGACATTCACGTCCAGCACGTCCGCGCCCCAATCCACCTGTCGTTTGGCAAGGTGCTTGACGTAGTCCATGTTCCGCTCCACCAGCGCCTGACCGAGTTTCTTGATGCCCGTCGGATTCAGTTTCTCGCCGATGATGACGAACGGCTTATCGAAGCCGATGACCACTTCCTTCTTTTCTGACTTGAGTATCGTGTGCATGGCGCCCTCCGAATTTAATTTAAACAGATTGCTATTCATTCAAAAATCTCAACGCCGTTTCCGCCAGCACCGCCGTGCCGATGGGAAGCGCGCGTTCATCCAGATCGAACTTGGGATGATGCAATTCGTAAACGGGACGTCCCTCGATCATCGTCCCCAGCGTGAACATCGCCCCTGGCGCGTTCTTCAAAAATTCGGGGAAATCCTCCGCCCCAAGGCTTTTGTGTATCGGGTGGACCTTGTCCTCGCCGAGCAACTCCTTGCCGACCTTCTCGATGGTTTCGGCGACATGCTTGTCGTTGACCAGCGGCAGACCGCCGAACAGGAAGCGCAGGTCGTATTCCCCGCCGAGCGTTTTGACGATTTCAAAAACGCGCGTCACTTCCTCGCGGATTTTCTTTTGCGTTTCGAGCGACGTAAACCGAATCGTGCCCATCATCTCCACTTTGTCGGGGATGACGTTTTCCGCAAACCCGCCGTTGACCGCGCCAATGCTGACCACAGCGGGCTCGAACGGGTCGAGCCTGCGCGAGATGATGGCGTTCAAACCCATGATGACGTGCGCCAGCATCACGAACGGGTCGTTGCTCGCGTGCGGATACGCCCCGTGACCGCCCTTGCCTTTGATCGCGGCAAACCATGAATCCACGCCGCCGCCGCTCGGACCTTCGTTGATGGCAATCGTCCCGACGGGTCTGGTCGGGTCTACATGCTGGGCGATGACGTAGTCCACGCCGTCCACCGCGCCTTCATCGTACATGCGCATCGCGCCGCTTTTGCCTTCCTCGTCCGCCGTCTCTTCGCAGGGCTGGAAGAGGAAGCGCACGCGTCCGTTGAATTTTTCCTTTGCCAGAACCCGCGCCGCGCCCAATGCCATTGCCGTGTGCGCGTCGTGACCGCAGGCGTGCATCTTCCCTGCGTTCTTCGAGACGTATTCGGTCTCGTTCTGCTCGAAGATGGGCAGCGCATCCATATCCGCGCGGATGGCGACGACCTTGCCGCCTTCGCCTATCTCCGCCACCACACCTGTTTTGCCCACCCCGCGCTTGACTCGATACCCCATCTTTTCCAATTCGTCCGCCACGATCCCCGCCGTACGGTGGACATCGAATCCCGTTTCGGGATGCTGGTGAAAGTCCCGCCGCCATTCAATGAGTTCTTCCGAAATTGCATGTGCCTGTTTGAGCATATTATCTCCTTTGTCACTGATAAGTTTTCTAACCGACCACTGGTCACTGATCACTGGTCACTGGTCACTGATTACTGATTACTGATTACTACCTACTTCCTCCTCACCATTTCCTTCTCAGCCGCCGCCATAATTCTATCCAATTCCTTCTCCTGCTGCGGCTCCAATGGCGGGACCTGATGCTCGCGCAAAATGCGCTCGGCTTCGTCAATGGCGTGATCCACGATCTGCTTCCTGCCCTTGTCCTCCCATGTATCCCACGAATTGCGTTCCGCCAGTTTGGTCAGCGCCAGTTCGCCCGCTTTGAGATGCTTGAGCGTGTGTTTCTGCCCGAGGAAATTGCGCGTGCCATCCATCACGTTGCCGATGATTTCCACTGCCAGGTGTTCCACATCCGCGGAAAGCCCCGCGCGTAAGCGCAGTACGCCGCCCGCGAATTCGTTATCCAGAACCATCTGCGCGTACGAGCCCATCACACCCGCTTCCATCTCGCCGATGCCAGAGAGTTCGTCTGCGCCAGCCAGCGCAGGGATGGCGGCGTTCAGTCCGCGCTCGAAGGCGTTTTGCGCGTCGAGCGTATGAGCATTGGTGGAGAATCCATACACATTGACGCTGAACCCGTAATAATGTCCGAGTTGAACCGTAGCCGCCGAGGACAAGCCCAACTCCACGCCGCCCCAGATCAATCCCGTGCGCGGCTCCAACATCCCCAATCTCCCGCAATAGACGGCAGCGCAGCCTGGGTTGACGATCTGCGCCATCACCAGCAGCGCCAGCGTCTCTGCGCTTTGCTGGACGAGACTGCCCGTGATGGTCATAGGCGAGGTCGCGCCGCCAGTGGGGGCGGGGAGGTTGGCGCAGATGACGCCTACCTTCGCCATTTCGACAATCGCCGCCGCAGCGGGATCGTGAATCGTCAACGGGCTGACGGGTGAAAGCGAGAGCGTCAATTCTTCGGGAAGCGTGCCGACCACCTGCGCCATTTCCACGGCATATTTCACCTCCTCGGCAAATTGAATGCCAGGACCTTGAATCGGCTTGGTGGTGTATGGCAGCGTGTGGCGATACATGAACAGCGACATCAGTTCGCCAGGCACATCCTGCGGCGTGAAGAACGGCGTGACCGTATGTGCGTTCGGCAGCGCATCCAGCAGGCGGGTCGAATCGATCACATCCTGGTCTGTGGCGATGCGCCGCGCCCCAGTTTTGGCGTCGAACACATCCCGCGCGCCGCCGAGGTTGTGGAAATACAAATTCCCGCCGCCCAATTCGTTGACCGTGCCGTTGCGTCCGCGAATCTTCGGGCGTTTGTTTGCCTTTGCGATGCAATCCATCACCAGGTCGGCGGGCATGCAAACGCGGCTGCCCTTCATCGTGCATCCCGCTTGGAGCAGAATATCCAAACTCGGTTGATGAGTCCAGATGATTCCAACCTCGCTCATCACCGTCAGCGTGGCTTCGTGCATGGCTTTTACTTCATCGTCCGATAAAAATTTCAACGGCGGCATTCGCTCTCCTCAAAACTGACCACGGACGATGGGCGATTAACCATCGAATTACCCATCGTCCATCATCCATCATTCATCGTCTGTCGTCCATCATCCATCATCCATCATTCATCGTCCATCATCCATCATTCATCGTCCATCATCCATCGTCCATCATCCATCATCTGTCGTCCATCGTCCAGCGCTTTTGCCAAAAACTCCACCCGCCTCACTTCCGCATCCACCACGTTCTCGATCTTCAAAAACGAATGACCTTCGCCCTTGTACAATAACAACTCGACCTCCTTTCCAAGTTCGATGAGTTTATCACGCGCCTCGATGGAATCGGAAGCGGGGCAGCGCGGGTCGTTCTCACCGCAGATCATTTGCACGGGCGCATTGACGCGCTCCAAAAAGAAATACGGCGAGCGGTCATGCCACAGATCATGATTCTCTTCAGGGTCCCCCATGTTTTCGATATTCCAATGCTGTAAATCCTCACGCGATTCGGAATGCGACTTGAACCAATTCAAAAACGGAACCACCGCCGAGCCGCCCGCAAACAACTCAGGGTGCGAGGTCAGGCAGCGCATCGTCAAATACCCCCCGTGACTGCGTCCCGTCACCGCAACTTTTTCCGCCAGCCCGTTTTCGATCAAATACTTCGCGCCCGCCGCGCAATCGTTCATGTCCACGCCGCCCATGTCGAAGCGGCTTGCATTCTGCCATTTCTTTCCATACCCCGTCGAGCCGCGATAATTCGGCGCAAGCACCGTCCAGCCGCGCGAAGCCAGGTAACTCATGAACGGCTGCCAGCCGAACGCATAATGCCAGTTCGGTCCGCCGTGAATGTTCAACACCGCCCGCCTGCTTTTTCCGCGATACAAAAGCGCAGGCACACGCGCATCGTCCATGCCCGCATACCAGATCTCTTCGGGTTGGACGAAACCCAAACTTTCCTCCAGCGATTGGGTCAATTGCATCGTTTCGCCTGTTTCGAGATTTATCTTCCACAAATCGGGCGGATGATTCACATCTTCATAAACAAGGATGACTTCATTGGATGCGATTTGTGGGAGCGAGTGGACTCCCTCTCCAACCTTGACCTCCCGAATCGCTCCGCCTCTTTCCTTAAACTGGAAGTTGGTCCTCGCGCCCTCGCCGTGTACCCAGCCGATAATTTCTTCGCTCCGCGCCCAGACGGGTTGCGTGTCGTCGCCGACCGAGTCGGTTAGCCAGGCGACCTCACCCGATTCAACGGCATAAATTCCGATATTGTGCCACTCTCCATTTTCACACGAAAACGCCAGCGATTTTGAGTCAGGCGACCACGCAGGATGCTGGGCATTCAAAATATTGCCATCAAGTGATAATACTTTCCACGCTTGCCCTGAGCCGCGTCGAAGGGTTCCACTTTCTACTTCACCAACCCAAACCGCCCTGTCGCTTGCTTCCCATTCCACCTCCGCTGCGATAAACCTCCCATCTGGCGACCACTTCACATCCCAAATGGGGCGGTGGAGGTCCAGCAAGAGTTCCTTTCTTCCCGTTTCGATTTCCAGCCCATACAGCGCGAACTGACCCTGCTCATCCGAAAGAATTGCCAACCGCTTTCCGTCGGGTGAAAAATCGAAATTCGGCTGGTGCGCGTAGCCAGACTGGGGAGTGAGGTCAATGGCTGTGTTTTTCTGTAGATCAAAAAGACCGATGTGATACGACTCGCTTCCGTCAGGGTCTAATGCGAAGGCAATCTTCGTCCCATCGGGCGAAAACCTGGGGGAGAACTTTGCGCCCTTCAATGTCATTGCGAGGAGGGCTATGCCCGACGAAGCAGCCTCCCCGCTGCCATCGGATTGCTTCGCGCTTTGCGCTCGCAATGACATGGACCACAACTCCCACATCCCCGTATTGTTCCACGAAAAGACGATCAGACCTCCATCAGGTGAGATTGTAAATGGCAGACCATTGTCTACATTCGGGGTGCGGAGGAGTTGGGGGAGGGTGAGCATATCGTCTCTGGAGAACCTCCAGGGTCTTCAGGATTTCGGAGGGTCGGGCAGCCTGATTTTTACCGCCCCCTAAATTCTCCTGCCTAATAATAGCCTCAGTAATTCACGCTGTTCTTCCAACAATTGCCGCTGTTCGTCAGTCACAAGGGATAATTGCGTATCCAATTGCGTCAATAACTTGACGATCTCCTGATAGCGTGTAAGCAATCGGATTTCCTCGTCTCGGTGCTTTCTTCGCAGGCGAAACGCCACAAGCGGCGGGCGGTTTAGCCGCAATCGTTTGATGGTGAACGACCCCGTTTGAGTTAATGGATGGATCGTTCCGTCTTCTGCCTCCAGGAAATGTACGTTTGACGGCTCGAGTCGGGGATTCCAAAGCGCGGGATCGTTCTGGCTGGACTGCCAGTAATCCTGTTTGTATTGGTTGCAGCGATGGCAGCAATAAATCAGGTTGTCGGGGTCGTCGTTCCCGCCTTTTGCAAGGGGCTGAAAATGATCAATCGTCAGTTCGCCCCCTGTGTCGGTTTCTGTCACGCCGCAAAACTCACAGGCATAATTTGCCCGAAGGCGAACCTGCTCGCGCGTTTTGGCGGAGATCATCATGCAGGCTGCGTCCTGTATTGCTGGGACAATTGACGGCGAAGAGAGGCAATTTCGCGCCGCAGGGTTTCATTCTCAGCCGCAACTTCCTGGATTCGCTTTGTCACGACGGTTAGTTGAAGTAAAGCCGCGTCAATTTGCTCCTGCAGCGCGGTAAGGTTTCTTTCCCTGGGGGCGGATTTCAAGGATTTGCTCTCCGCAATGTCCATGCGTGCGTACCAGCGCTCAAGCTGCTTTTGCTCTCTGGCTGTAGGCGTTTCGCCTCGGGAATACTTGTCGTGCAATTTTTTTGCGAGATCGTCGGCAGGCATAAGAAATGTCCTTTCGCTGTGAAAAATTATAGCATAGCGTGGTCAGGCGAATTCCAGGTCGTTTATCGCTGGCAGTTCATCCATCCCTGCCTTTCTGGCGAGGTTCAAAACATAAGCGTGGAGTTCCGCCGCATGGACGGAATCAAGCGCGGGTCGGGAAAACGAGGCGAGGATCTCCTTCACATGAACCCGCGCGCGGTCGAAGGTATCCAATGAGCCAGATTCCTTCCATCCGCGAATCGAATCGCGGTCAATGATGCGGCTGGGAAGATGCTGCTCCTTTTGGAAGAGTTTCATCGTGATCTTCTGTTTGAGGAAGTCGCCGCCTTTGAAATTGACGCCTTCGAAGAATTCGGTGGCGAGCGTGTCGGATTGAATTTTCATGCCTTGCAGCAGCCGCTTTGCCATTGAAATGCCTTCCGCGTCAATGACCAGTTTTTCGGGGCTTTGGCACAGGAGCGAATCCAACATGCCCGCGCCCGAAATCATGTTGATGCCGCTCAGCGCGCCGACGAGAAAACCCATCAGGCTTTCGATGCCCGCCTGCATGTCGAGCAGCTTCGCGTCGGTGGCGCCAAGGTAGGTGTGCGTGGGCAGCCCCAGCGACTTGCCAACCTGCGCGTAGGACGAATCAATCATCGCAGTTTCGATGGCTCCATACGGCGTGCCGCCTTTGCGCATTTCAAAGATGGCTGGCGCGCCGCCCCACACGATGGGCGAACCCGCGCGCGCGAGTTGGTGGATGGTGATGCCCGAAAGACATTCCGCCGCGTGCTGCGTGACCGCGCCGAGCAAAGTCACGGGAGCCGCCGCGCCCGCCAGCGGCATGGAAACGATTTCCGCGGGGATGCCCGCCCGCGCGAGCGTGATCAAATTGCCCGCGCCAAAGTTCGACCAGATCAACGGCGGCGAAGGGCAGGCATCGAAAATGGCGCGCGGTTTTTCGCGCAGTTTGTCGTGACCGCCCGCGAAGATGGCGAGCATGTCAATCATCGCGTGCACAGTCTGGTTGGTGAACGCGCCCGTGACGATCGGCTTTTTGGAATACAGCATAATCAGATACAAACGATACAGGTCATGGATGTCCTTCGGCACATCGTGGCAGACCACCGCCGTGGATTGCGCGTCGTACTGCGGCAAACTCTCCGCAACCTTGATGACGCGCAGCAGGTCGTCGGTTTCGGCGGTCTTGTGTTCGAGTGTCTCTGGGATGAGGACGGAGATGCCCGAGGAACCTGGGTCGAAGTGAACCGCATCGCCTCCGTACTGGACCTTGGGGCTGCCCTCGTAGTCGTAGAGTTGGAACTCGCGTGGAACCGTTTCCAGCGCCTTGCGGACGATTTGCTCTGGAATGCGGACGACCAGAGTCTCTTCATCCACTTGCGCGCCTGCTTCCGCCAGCAATTGCCGCGCTTCGGCGTTTTGGACCTTGATGCCTGGCTTCAGCAGAAGTTGACAGGCTTCGTCGAGGATGCGGGTGATGAGCGCATCGTCGAGCAGGGAGAGTTTGGGCTGCATGGCGCCTCCTTAGGGGAATTGGAGATTGGTAATTGGTAATTGAGTCTGAATGACTCAAAGATTGTCTTGGAACAGGCTTGAATTCTCAAACCACTAATCTCCAGTCTCTAATCTCCAATTACCAATAACCGCTTACAAGGAGATCATGCCAGTTCGTAATCTTCCAATTTGGGTAATTCTTCGAGACCTGCCTTGCGAGCGAGGTCGAGCATGTACGAGCGGAGTCGCGCTGTCTGGTCGGGATTCAACTCAGGGCGGGAGTAGGAGGCGAGCAGTTCCTTCACGCGCAGTTTGGCTCTGCCGAAGGCATCCAGCGAGCCCGCTTCCTTCCATGCACGGGTCGAATCGCGGTCAATCACGCTGCTAGGCAGGTGCTGTTCCTCGCGGAAGAGTTTCATCGTGATCTTCTGCTTGAGGAAATCGCCGCCTTTGAAATTGATCTTTTCGTCGTAGAAGCCCGTGGCGAGCGTATCGGTGTGCTGTTTGACGCCCGCGATCATACGCTTTGCCATGGCGATGCCTTCCGCGTCAAGGACCAGTTTCTCCGCGCTGTGGCAGGCGAGGAAGTCCAGCATGCCCGAACCCGAGATCATGTTGATGCCGCTCAGCGCGCCGACCATGGCGGAGATGCCGCTTTCAAGTCCCGCCTGCGCATCCACCAGTTTGGAGTCGGTTGCGCCGAGGTAGGTGTGCGTGGGCATGCCCAGCGACTTGGCGACCTGCGCGTATGAACAATCGAGCATGGCGGTTTCGATGGCGCCCATGGGCGTTGCGCCTTTTTTCATGTCGAAGATCGCCGCCGCGCCGCCCCACACGATGGGCGAGCCTGGCTTTGCCAATTGATGGATGACGATGCCCGCGAGGACTTCCGCCGTGTGCTGTGTGACCGTGCCAAGCATGGTGACGGGAGCCGCTGCGCCCGCCAGTGGAACGGATACGATCTCGGCTGGGATTCCTGCGCGCGCCAGCGCGATGAGGTTGCCTGCGCCGAAGTTCGACCAAATCAGCGGCGGGGCGGGGCACACGTCGAAGATGGCGCGCGGTTTTTCTCTCGCCGCTTCCATGCCGCCCGCAAAGACGGCGAGCATATCAATCATTTCCTGCACGGTCTTGTTTGTGAACGCGCCCGTGACGATGGGTTTCTTCGAGTACAGCAGCGCCAGGTACAGGCGGTACGAGTCTTGAATGTCCTTGGGCACGTCATGGCAAATGACCGCCGTAGACTGCGCGTCGTATTGCGGCAGCTGCTCCGCGACCTTCAGCAGGCGGATGAGATGCTCGGTTTCGGTCGTCTCGTGTTCGAGCGTGTCGGGGTTGAGCATGGCAATGCCCGACGAACCAGGGTCGAAGTGAACATCGTCGCCGCCGTAATGCACCGCGGGCTTGCCGTCGGAATCGTAAAGCCAGAACTCACGCGGCGCGCTTTCCAGTGCTTTTTGAACGAGCGCTTTGGGAATCCCAACGACGTGGGTTTCGGGGTCAATTTTCGCGCCCGCCGCCGCGAGCAGTTCCCGCGCTTCCTCGTTTTGTACTTTTACGGCGGGGCAGCGCAGAAGTTCGTACGCCTCTTCCAAAATGCGGGCGATGATTTCATCGCTGAGTAAGGTGAGTTTTGGTCTCATAAGACACCTCTAAGAACGGTAATTGAGTAATTGGGTAATTTGTAGTTTGGTCAACTTTGGCGAAAAAGAGATGAAAGTTTGAACGTTTGCAGGTTGAAATGTTTTCTGTCAACCTGCAAACGTTTTAACTTTCCAACCTTCCAACCTTCCAACCTTCCAACCTTCTAACCTTCCAACCTTCAAACTATTACCTCTCAACCGACTTGATGATCCTCTCGAACTCCTTGCTGATCTTCTCGTCCAGCGGATCGGGCTGGTGTTCCTTCAATATTTTCCTGGCTTTGTTCAACGCCCAATCGCGCGCGTCGTCCTTCTTCGCTTCCCACTCGGTGTAGGGACGGCGGTCCAAAAACTGCGGCAGGAACAGGTCGCGCATGTGATTGCGGGTGTGCTTCTGCGCGAGGAAATGCCCGCCGGGACCGACGGCTGTGATGGCGTCGAGCGCGAGCGTCTCTTCGTCAACGACAATGCCCTGCATCATCTTGTGGATGATGGAAAAGATTTCACAGTCCATCATCATCTCGGCGTACGACCAGATACGGCTGCCGTGCAGGAATCCGACTCCCAGCAGCATGTCGGACATGACCACGCTCGCCATGAACGTGGACAACGCGCCTTCGAGACCCGCCTGCCAGTTCGGTTCCTTTGCGCCAGTGGCGAACGATCCCATCGAGAGCGGGATGTTGTAGAAATCTGAAAGCACGTTGGTTGCCGCGCCGAAGAGGAAATCTTCAGGTCCGCCGCCGGTGTATGCTCCCGTGCGCGGATCGGAGGCGGTCTGCGCGGCGGCGTAAAAGACGGGCGCTCCGGGCTTTGCCAGTTGTAAAAGGGCGGTGGCGGCGATCACTTCCGCGTTGCCGACGGCGAGCGTCCCTGCCATCGTGGCAGGACCGGTCGTCAGGCAGGATGCCATGGTCATAAAGCCGGTCGGGATGCCGTGTTCGGCGGCGATCAAGGCTGCGTCGAGCGAACCGCCGTCATGTCCGAGGGGAGGCGCAGTGCATTGCATCAACGAGAGGATGGGGCGCTTCCGTAGTTCCTCTTTGCCGCCCGCGAGAATGATCGCCATTTCCATCGCGGCGTTCGCCTCGTGCACGCTGTAAATGGATTCGGTCTGCACGTGCTTGGTGGAGTTTTCCCAAACGGCTCTCAGTTCGTGCAAACCACGCGTTTCGGCGGGCGTATCCTGCGCCGAGACGGGCACCCAATGAAACGCGACTTCCTCGGTTGCATCGGCGACGCGTGCAATGTCACGCACATCCTGCAAACACGACGTGCGCTTTTCTCTGGTTTCGATGTCAATCACTTCCACGCCGCAGCCATCCGTGCCGAGGCAGACATGGTTGCCATCAAGTGGAAGGTCCTGCTGCGGATCGCGCGCCGCGAGCGTGTATTTTGGCGGGCATTTCTTCAACGCCTCTTCAATGACTTGCGGCTTGACCCGCACGATTCGTTTTTCGTAATCCACATCCGCGCCATTCGCCGCCCAAATTTCCAGCGCGCGTTTGGATGGAAACCGCACCCCGACCTTTTCGATGATGTGCAGGGTCGCGTCATGGATTTTTCGTACTTCTTCCTGCGTCAGTATCTCCAATTTCAGTTTTGGATTACTGATCGTCTTGATGTTTTTATGAGACATAAGCCCTCCGAGGCTATGTCTCTCCTCTCTCTGAGTTTTATGGAATCAGGCGGCTTGCCGCCAAAGTTACGGGAGCAAGCTCCCTGAATCCCAAAGTATTACATCGCCGGCTACGCCTTTCCAACCAATTCCTTCGCCAGTTTCACCGCGCCGACGGCATCTTCCGACGTGCCGTCCGCCTTGATCTTGGTTGCCCAGTCACGGGTGATCGGCGCGCCGCCGACCATCACCTTGATGCGGGGGCGCAGACCTTCTTTGTCCAACTCTTCGATCAACTCACGCTGGCGCACCATCGTGGTGGTGAGCAGCGCACTCAAACCGATGATCTGCGCGTCAATTTCCAACGCCTTGCCGATGATCTTTTCAGCAGGCTGGTCCACGCCCAGGTCAACCACTTCAAAGCCCGAGGCGCTCAGCATCGTGCCAACGAGTGTCTTGCCGATTTCGTGGATGTCGCCCTCGACCGTGGCAAGCACAACCCTGCCCATCGTCTCGCGCGCTTCGCCCAGTTTGAGCAATTCCGGCTCCAGTGTGGCGACAGCCGCTTTCATCGCTTCGCCCGCCATCACCAACTCCGGCAGAAACGCTTCGCCCGCCCCGAACTGGTCGCCGATGTAATTGACCCCGACCACAAAACCTTTCGTGATGGCGTCCAGCGGCGGGATGTTCATCTCGATGGACTTTTTGGCAAGTTCAACCGAGAGATCGGAATCCCCGTCAATGATGCTTTGCGCCATCTGTTTGAATAATTCTTCCGACATAGAAGTTCCTCCAGGTTACTTTGATGATTTTTTGAGCAAGTGCGCCACTTGTTTTTCCTGTTCCCGCAGCGGCTTGGCAGGGATGTTCAGGTATGTTTCCAGCCACCTGCCGGATTCCATCACATGCTCCACCGAAGCCTGCACTGCCCGGTCTGCATCCCCATTAGCCAGCGCTTCCAAAATGGCGGTGTGTTCATCGTGGGTTTGCGCCACACTGCCCGCCACGAGTTCCGGTTTGCGATACAACGCCTCGTACAAAAGCCAGTCCGGGAAGGCGTTCGAAACGATGGTGTACAACTGAATCAGGAGCGAATTCCCCGAAGCCTCGGCAATGGATGTATGGAATTCGCGGCTGAGCTGGCGTTCCTGCGGCATGTCGTTCAAGTCCACCTGTCTGTCCATCTCCGCCATGATGGTTTTGAGTTTCGCAATCTGTTCAGCGGTGATGTGCCTGGCTGCCTCGCGGGCGATGAGCGCTTCCAGCAGGAGGCGCAAGCCGTAGGCTTCCACCACCTCTTTGTCCGTCATCTCGCGCACGCGCACGCCGCGATATGGCACACGTTCAGCGATTCCTTTTGCGACCAGCAAATCCAACGCCTCGCGCACGGGGGTCATGCTCACGCCCATCTGGCTGGCGATTTCCTCCTGCCTCAACCATTCGCCGGTTTTGTACTTTCCCGCGATAATCTGCCGGTGCAGAGCATCGTAAATCTCTTCTTTCAGGGGTTTGTGGGTAAGTTCTCGTTCTGCTATTGACGTCATGATTATACATTATATATAATCATTGACGAATTCGGAAGTGTCGCGTGTCACAAAAATGTCATTGGGTATGTTATGCCCTTCCATTTGCTCCCGCTGCCGTACCCATTCTGGGCACTTTCCTCGGCGGTGGAGACGCCGCGGCGAGCAGGAGGGGAAGGTCATCGTGTATACTTGCCATATTGGAGATTTCATGTCTGAAATTGACCTTGCCCCGCTGAAACCCGCCATCGAAAAATTCATTCCGTTAGGTCGCTCCGGGCTGCTGCCCGCCCTGCATGAAGCGCAAAAAATTTACGGCTGGCTGCCCGAGCCGGTCGCCTCCGAAGTGGCAAAAAGCCTGCGCGTCCCGCTCGCGGATGTGCATGGGGTGATCGAGTTTTACGCTCTCTTTTACAACGAACCGATTGGGCGGAAAGTGATTCGAGTCTGCACCGACCCTGCCTGCGCCTTGAAAGATGCGGATGGATTGCTCGCCAGCCTGTGCAAAAAGCATGACCTCGAACCGCATCCCGCAGGGGGACACGGTCAGACGACGGGCGACCTGTCCCTGACCATCGAGCCGAGCCCATGCCTGGGAATGTGTGAACTCGCGCCGGCAGTCTGGACGATGGACAATGGACGATGGACGGTTGGCGACGGTGAAACCCGCCCGCGTTCTTTGGTTTACGGCTCGATCCGCGAACTGACGAAAAATTGCGGCAATGGCACCACTTCCCTGAAGCAATACGGCGAATACAAGGGACTTCAAAAAGCCCTCACGATGCAGCCCAAAGCCGTGGTCGAAGAGATCAAGTCCGCAGGTCTGGTGGGACGCGGCGGCGCAGCCTTTCCCACAGGCATCAAATGGGAGGGTGCGGCGAACGCCCCGGGCGATCAAAAATACGTCATCTGCAATGCGGATGAGTCCGAGCCGGGAACGTTCAAAGACAGGATTCTTTTATTGGACGACCCGCATCGCACCATCGAAGGGATGTGCATTGCGGCGTATGCCATCGGCGCAAGGAAAGGCTATATCTATGTGCGCGGGGAATACCCGTACATTGTTCCCGTTTTGGAAAATGCCCTGAACGAAGCAAGGGAAGCAGGGTATTTGAATAATTTTGATATCGAAATTCGCGTCGGCGCGGGCGCCTATATTTGTGGCGAGGAGACCGCGCTGTTTGAGTCCATCGAAGGGAAGCGCGGCTTTCCGCGCATCAAGCCGCCCTTCCCGACGACTCATGGTTTGTTTGGCAAGCCCACCGTCATCAACAACGTCGAGACCTTGTGCAACGTGCCGCTGATTCTCGAAAGAGGCGCGGCGGAATACCGCAAGATCGGCACGGAGAAATCGCCCGGTCCGAAGTTGTTCTGCGTCTCCGGTGACGTGGCTCAGCCTGGCTTGTACGAAGTGCCGTTCGGCGTCACCTTGCGCGAACTGATGGATATGGCTGGCGGCGTTGCCGGTGGCAGGGAATTGCAGTCCGTTTTATTCGGCGGGGCGGCGGGAGCCTTTGCCACCTCCGACCACCTCGACATGAAAATGACCTTCGAAGACCTGCGCGCGGCGGGATTGCCGCTTGGCTCCGGCGTGGTGATGGTCTTCGATGAGACACGCGACATGCGCGATGTGTTGAAACGGTTGGGGAAATTCTTCGCGCACGAATCCTGCGGCAAATGCTATCCCTGCCAGATGGGCACCCAGCGCCAGATGGAAATCCTGGACCGCATCGCCGAAGGCAGGGTCGAAGAAGGCGACTTTATCCGCTTGCAGGATGTCGGCTGGACAATGACCGACGCGAGCATTTGCGGTCTTGGACAAACGGCGGCGAGCGCGGTATTGTCGGCGATGAAGTTATGGCCAGAGCTTTTCGTCGAAGGTCAAACGTCGAAGGTCTAATGGTTTGCCGACGTTTGACCTTCGGCTTTTGACTCTAAAGGTGAATTTATGACAGTTACATTGGTAATGGACGGCAAGAATATAGCAATCGAAGACGGTAAAACGTTGCTCGAGGCCGCCCGCGAAAACGGGATTGACATCCCCACGATTTGCTTCCACGAAGCGACCACTCCCAACGCCATCTGCCGCATCTGCGTGGTGGAAGTGGAGGGGCAGAGAGTCCTCCAGCCGGCGTGCATCGTCAAGGCGGGAGCAGGCATGAAGGTCCAGACCAGAAGCGAGAAGGTCATCCGCGCGAGACGAACCATTTTGGAAATGCTTGCCTCCACCATGGATCTATCCGAAGCGGAGGACATCCAGGCAATGATGTTTGACTACGGCGCGTCGTCCAACCGTTTCCCCGATGCCGAACGGCGCGAGTCGGAGGTCAAGGACGACAACCCGATGTACGTGCGCGATTACTCGAAATGCCTGCTGTGCTGGCGCTGCGTGCAGGTCTGCGCGGACGACGCGCAATACACATACGCGATCAACTTCGAGGGGCGCGGTTACGAAACCCAGATCGGCACGTTTTTCGACAAGCCCATCCCCGAAACGACCTGTGTGCTGTGCGGTCAATGCGTGGGCGTCTGCCCGACGGGCGCGTTGAAACCGAAGCGCGAATTTTTATTGGAACAAGGCATGAGCCCGCAGGAGATTTCGGTTTTGAATACTGGTAGAAAAAACAGGTCGAAGGTCAAAGGTCAAAGGTCGTGACCTGCGACTTTCGACCTTTGACTCACTTGGAGGTACGATGATCAAACCCAACCGAATCACCACCACCACCTGCCCTTACTGCGGTGTGGGCTGCACACTGGAACTGCACGTCAAGGACGATTTCATTTACAAAGTGACCAGTCCCTTCGATTCGCCTGTCAATCACGGTAATCTGTGTGTGAAGGGTCGTTTCGGTTATGACTTTGTCTATCATCCCAAACGCGTCACGACCCCGCTCGTACGGCGGTATTTGCTCGAAGGCAAACCAAAACCCGAAGGACGTGAACAAGTTTTTGCCGTCAGCACGACCGGTAACCCAATCTCTAATTCTCTAATCTCCAATGACTGGGACTGGGTCGAAACCGACTGGGAGACTGCCCTCAACCTTACCGCCGATAACCTTGTCCGCATCTACAAACGCGACGGCTCGGATGCGATGGCGGTTTATTGCTGCGCCAAAGCCACGAACGAAGATAACTACCTTTTGCAAAAGATGTTCCGCGCGTTGTTCCGCACCAACAACGTGGACCACTGCACACGGCTCTGCCATGCAGGTTCGGTGGTTGCGCTGCAACAGGCGATTGGCTCCTCCGCGATGAGCAACACAGCGGGACAAGTGATGCTGAACGACGTGTTCATCGTCACAGGCTCGAACACCTCCGAAAATCATCCCATCATCGCTTTGCAAATGAAAGAGGCAGTGCAAAAGCGCGGCGCGAAAATGATCGTCGTGGACCCGCGCCGCATCGAACTGGTGGACTTTGCCGAAATGTGGCTGCCGCTCAAACCCGGCACGAATGTACCCGTCTTCTTCGCGATGGCGCATGTGATCGTCAAAGAAAACCTGGTCAATTGGGATTTCGTCAACTCGCGCACGGAAGGCTTCAACGAATACATCGAATCGCTCGAAAAATTCACGCCCGAATACGCCGAGGAAATTTCGGGCGTCCCCGCCGAGGATATTCGCAAAGCCGCGCGCATGTACGCCAAAGCAAAGAACGCTGCGATTTATTGGGGCATGGGCATCTCGCAGCTTTCGCACGGCACGGCTTCCGCGCTTGCGCTGATTCACCTTGCCTTCCTCACGGGTCATGTCGGACGCGACGGCACGGGCCTGAATCCCTTGCGCGGACAAAACAACGTGCAGGGTGCAAGCGACATGGGCGCGATGCCGTTTCATTATCCTGGCTACATGCGCGTGGATAATCCCGAAAACCGCGCCAAGTGGGAAAAAGCCTGGAACATCGAAGAAGGCGGATTAAGCCTCAAGCTTGGACTCACCACGACTGAAATCCTCAGCCATGCGCACGAGGGAGGCGTCCGCGCGCTTTACATCATGGGCGAGAACCCGATGATGTCCGAGCCGAATCTCAACGAGACCCGCGAACACATGAAGCAACTTGAGTTCCTCGTCGCGCAGGATATTTTCATCAACGAGAGCGGCGCGTTTGCAGATGTCTTCCTGCCCGCCGTGCCTTTCGCCGAAAAAGACGGGACGTTTTCGAATACAGACCGAAGAGTGCAACGAGTTCGCGCCGCGCACCCGCCGCGTGGAGAATCCCGCCCCGATTGGAAAATCATCTGTGATTTGGCGCTGCGCATCGAGTCTCGACTGGGAGTTGCCACAAGCCATTGGACCTATTCCAACCCCGAAGAGATTCTGCGTGAGATGGCAAGCGTGAACGAAGATTACGCAGGCGTCACTTACGAGCGCATCGAAAAAGTCGGCTTGATCTATCCCGTGCCGACCCTCGACCATCCCGGCACGCCAACGCTCTTCACCGACTCCTTCCCGCGCGGCAAAGGGAAGTTTCACCAACTCGATTACGTCCCCGTGATGGAAGAAGTGGACGATGAATATCCGTTCATCCTCACGACGGGACGTGTGCTGGAACACTGGCACGGCGGCACGATGACCCGCAACTCCGCATTGAATGAGGCATACCCCGAAGCCCGCGTGGAGATCCACCCCGCCGACGCGGACATTCACGGCATCAAGCACAACGATCCCGTGCGCGTCAAATCCCGCCGTGGAGAGGTCGTCCTGCGCGCCAGCGTGACCGAAAAGACATCCGTCGGCGTGGTCTTCATCCCCTTCCATTTCGCCGAAGCCGCCGCAAATTTATTGACCAACGACGCCCTCGACCCGCAGGCGAAGATCCCCGAATTCAAAGCCTGCGCCGTGCAGGTCTTTCCCGCACGGGAGAGCGACTTGCCGAACCCAGAGGTTGTTGTGCAAAGAGGGCGGTATTGAGAAAATCTTGGAGAGATAAAGGAATTCACGAAGGCTATCGTAATTGGCTTTCGCGTTCAACACTTTATTCGTTATAGGGTGTCTCGAATGAAAAAATTGCCCAGGTCGTTAAAGATCACATCTCTCTTGATCCATGGTTTGTTGATTCTGATTTATTTGGCGGGGTGCAATCTTGGTGCGCCGACCCAGCCTTCGCCCACGGCTACTGAAGTTGTGTCAGTACCCGTTGAGGCTCAAACCGATGATCCATCGGCTGCCAATCCAAATACTCCCAACATCTCTCCCAATACGAACGTCACCCCGCTTGCCCCACCGAGTGCGGGGTTAGCAGGACATATCGTTTTCGCGTCCGATCGGGAAGATGGAGACCTGGAAATTTATTCGATGAATGCTGATGGGGGAGAAGTTGCCCGGTTGACCAATGAGATCGCAAAGGACACCCAGCCTGTTTGGAGTCCGGACGGCACACGAATTGCATTCGTCTCGGAGCGCGATGGCGACAGGGAACTTTATGTCATGAATGCCGATGGCACAGGCGTGACGCGATTAACCAACGCCCCCGGCATGGACTACAATGCAGTTTGGTCGCCGGATGGAAGCAAGATCGCCTTCGAAAGTACCCGTGATGGACAAGGCGCTGCCGAGATTTACGTCATGAACGCGGACGGGAGCAATCAAGTCAACGTTTCCAACAGTCCGCTCGAAGACAACAGCCCGCGCTGGGATCGCACTTACCCCAATATCCTGCACTTCACAACGAGCGGACCCGAAATAACCGTTTCAGTGGATGTGAATACCGGGCAAACAGGTTTCCAGCCGGATACATACACCAGGTTCCCGATCTTCTCGCCGTTTGGCGATATGTTGTTTATAAAATTGGTGGACGACCAACAGGAAATCTTTTTATGGAAAGGCGCTGATGTTGAAGGTCTCAATCTGACGAACAGCCCGGCGATTGACGTTAATCCCTCCTGGTCTCCCGATGGCAGCCATATCGTATTCGACACCGACCGTGACGGGAACGTGGAAATCTATATTGTGGATAAAGAGGGACAATTTCTTGTAAATATTACGAACAACCCTGCGTTTGATGGCTTCCCGAACTGGGGTCCGTAGACGTGAACTTGTGTTTGCCAAAGCCGCTGTAGGTACTAAAATGAAATACGGAGATTTTGAAATCTCCGTATTTTTTATTGCTGTGGAATACTTCGCGCTTCCAGATGTTTATCCAGCAACGCAATCAACTCATCGCGGGAATAATTGTGCATTGGGTTGTCATTCTCATCCAGTAATTTCGAGATCAGGGCGTTGATCACGCGATTCCCTTCCCAATGGGTGCCAACCAGATAGCGCATCTTCGGCTTTTCGCTGAACAGTGCATCGCGGACAGCATCCCAAACGATTTCAGGTGAAGATGGCTTGCGGTTGGTCGCAGACTCGGGCTCATTGGGATTTGGTTCTGACTCTTCTGTAAAACTTTGGAGAACCATTTCCGCCTCTGCTTTGAACGGCGGTTGGGCGCGCTGGAAGTGGGCGATCGTGCCTGCCATCATATTGTTGCCGATATCGCTGACGATTCCCCCTGGCTGGATCACGCTGACCTGTACTCCATATGGTTTAAGTTCATCATACAAGACTGCGGTATAGGCTTCCAGCGCATGTTTTGTCATGATGTATGGACCGTAATATTTGCTTGTCAGCATCCCGCCTTGTGAACCGATGTTGACCACCCGTCCTTTGGCTTCGACCAATAATTGTATAAAGGCATTCGTGACGCGGTGCGGACCAAACACATTGACATTGAAAATATCGTACATCTCTTCGTCCGTCCAGGTAACCAACATGCCGAGATCTCCAACACCAGCGTTGTTGACCAGCCCGTAAAGCCCGCGACCAGATTCGGATACTTTCTCAAAAGCGGCTCGAACCTGCTCCGCATTTCGAACATCCATAAGAAGGGGAATGACGTTTTCGATTTTTGATAAGGCTTCCACATCTGCTTCTTTGCGCACCGTGGCATAGACGGGATGCCCGCGCCCGGCGAGCCTGAGCGTCAGATGTTTTCCAATTCCGCTGCTGGCGCCTGTAACGAGGATGGCTTGGGTGGATGGGTGAGTCATGGATAAAGTCTTGTCCTTTCGGGCGTTAGTATAATCAACTTATGTCTAAAACTTATCTCGTACCCTTGGCTGAGATTCGCCGCGAGCAGACGGTGGTCAATTCGCGCTTCATTGCCACGCTTGCGCCTGCGTTTTCCATCGAGGAAGCGCGCGCCTTCCTAAAGCGGATTCGTGAAGAGTTTGCAGACGCAACTCATAACGTCCCGACGTATATCATCGGCGGCGGGAATACTGTCGCCGAATACTTCTCCGATGATGGCGAACCTTCAGGGACGGCGGGCAAACCCGCCTTGACCGTCCTGCGTGGCAGCGGACTCGGCGATGTGGCTTTGGTCATCACCCGCTATTTCGGCGGGACTCTGCTTGGCACAGGCGGGCTGGTCAAGGCGTATACAGAGGCGGCGCAATCCGTGGTCAATGCTGTGGAGCGGGGACAGCGCGTCCCCGTCCATGTGGCGATGGCGGCGATTCCATATAACCTGTTGGAACGAATTAGGTTGTTGGCGTCAAAAAATCACGGCAAGGTTTTGGGGGAGGATTATGCTGGAGATGTCACCCTGACTTTGCAGTTCCCGTTGGAGAATTTTGAGAATTTTCAAGCCGACTTGCGCGAACTCTCGGCGGGGAAGATTCAAGCGGAAGTGATCGAGACGAAGGAAGAAATCGTAAAGGTCACTTAAACACAAAAGAGCACGAAGCCTTTTCCTTTGTGGTCAGGAATTTCGGCTCGCCCTCTCCACCAAATAAACAATCGAAACATAATCCTTCCCCGTCGCTTCGGACATGCCGATCTCGCAGGTGATGTTGGATGAGTAATAACCGCCATAGTTTTTTGCAAGGACTTCGGCGGTTTCTTTTTCGGTGGCGGACTTGGTCAGTTCGGGGTGGCTCAAGCCGCGATCACCGGCGAAGGCGCAGCAGCCGAGATTGAGCGGGACAGCGACAGACCTGGCACATTGCCCGGCAATGGCGTACATTTTGGCGTCCAAGCCAAGTTTGCGGGCGGAACAGTTGGGATGCAGGATGACTTCCTCGCTTACGGGATGAATGGTGAGTTTGGGCAGAACATGGTCGTGCAAAAATTCCACGCCGTCGAGAAGGGTGAGTTGACTCCAGATGGCTTTGTCTTCGGGGGGCAGGTCATCGGCGCAGGTTTTGAGGGTGTGGGTGCAGGAGGTGGTGTCTATGACGATGGGGTATTTGCCATGCTCCGACCATTCCCACATTTGCATGAGTGTTTTGTGGAGCATGGTTTGGTACGCGGACTTGTATCCCTTGGACGAGAAGGGCATGCCACAGCAGTGACCGTCTGCATTGGGGGAAATGTAGAAGTTAATGTTGGCGCGCTTGGCAATGGTTATAAAAGTTTTGGAAAGTGATGCGTGATACGTGATGCGTGATGCGGGTGTACCTAGTTGCCTTGATATGCAAGAGGGAAAGTAGATGAATTTTCCCTCACCCCGCTCGTCTCCCCTCTCCAAGCGGGAGAGGGGTTGGGGGTGAGGGATTGATTTATTCCACTTCGGCAGTCTTGTGCCGGTGAATTTTTCAGCAACCACCGAAATAGACTTGACCCCGTTCACGCCGATCACTTTTTCTGCAACGTGTCCGAGCGTAACACCAAGCCTAATCACTTTTTCTGCCAAGCCAAAATTCTCTGCAATTTTCTCTGCCAACTTATTACTCGTTACTCGTTCCTCCCTCACTCTCTTTATAAACTTCCCAGTATCAATTCCCACCGGGCACGCCGTTCCGCACAGACCGTCGAGGGCGCAGGTGTCTATTCCTGCGTAGGAGAAATCGTCAGAAACTGAATCAAGCATGGCTGAGTCTGAACCGGCGAGGCGCATAGAGGCGAGTTCTCTTTGGACGACGATGCGCTGCCTGGGAGTCAGAGTCAGCCTGCGGCTGGGACACTTCGACTCGCAAAATCCACATTCGATACATTTGTCAATTTCAGGCGCAACGAGCGTGAGCGACTTCAAATGAGTGACATGCGCTTGCGGGTCGTCGTTGATGAGCACGCCGGGGTTGAGCATGGCAGCGGGGTCGAGCAGCGATTTGAGGCCGCGCATGATGGCGTAGGCTTCGCTGCCCCATTCGGTTTCGACGAACGGCGCCATGTTGCGCCCGGTGCCGTGCTCGGCTTTGAGCGAGCCGTCGTATTTGCCGCTGACGATGCCCACCATCGCGCGGATGAATTGATCGAAGTGATTGATTTGTGTTTCGTTATCGAACGCCTGGTTGACGAGAAAATGCAGGTTGCCGTCTTTGGCGTGACCGAAGATGACGCCCTCGGTGTAGCCGAAATCGTCGAAGAGATGGCGCAGGTCGGTGACGGCATCGGCGAGATGCTCGACAGGAAAGGCGACATCTTCGTTGACCGAGGTCGTGCCGCGTGGGCGCATCGCGCCGACAGATGCGATGATGCCTTTGCGCGGTTTCCACAACGCCGCTTGTTGGATCGGGTCATCGGTGAATTCGACATCGTGAATCAATTTGAGTTCTTTGATGACGCGCCCCGCCTCTTTCTTAAACTGGAGCATGGACTCTGAATCTGACGCCTGATACTCGCTGAGAATGGCGGTTGCGCCCGCAGGCAACTCTTTGAGGATGGCAGGCACGCCAGGCAGGTGCTCCACGGCTCGCAGGGACTCTCGATCCATGATTTCGACGGCACGCGCGCCGGACATCTTGATCGGGTAGACGGCTGCCGCCGCATCGCGGATATTTTTGAAATACATTTGCCCGGTGTATTTGTGGGTATAGTCGGGCAGGGTGTTGAGCACACCCTCGGCGATGAAGCCAAGCGTGCCTTCAGAACCGATCAGCAGGTGAATGAGGATATCGAGCGGATGGCCAAAGTCAAGGAAGGCGTTGAGCAGGTAGCCGTTGTTGTTCTTGATTTGGTAACGGCGGCGGATTTTTTCGGCGAGAGATTCATTGGAACCGCGAAGAGCGCTAAGGGCGCTACGTTTTGATTTTTCTTTGCGATCTTCGCGTGCTTGGCGGTTAATAGGGTTGGGTGATTCAAAGATTCGCTGTTTGAGTTCAAGCAGACCTTGAGCGATATGGGATTGTTCGTTTTCGAAGATTTTGTGCGCATCGGGGTGGGAAGTATCAAGGACGAAACCATTCGGCAGGACAAACGTCATCGAGTGGATGGTCTTGTACGAGTTCTCAGTCACGCCGCAGCACATGCCGCTGGAATTATTCGCAAGGATGCCGCCCATCATGCAGGCGTCAATCGAAGCCGGGTCGGGACCGATGCGCCGCCTGTGTGATTTGAGCGCGTTATTGAGGAATCCGCCCACGATGCCGGGCTGAAAACGGACTCGACTTGCATTTTCTTCGATGCTGTACGCATCCCAATGCTTGGAGATGTCCACCAGAATGCCATCGGTCACCGCCTGCCCGGAGAGACTCGTCCCTGCGGCGCGGAAGGTCATGGGAATTTTGTTTTGCTGGGTGTACTTGAATAAGGCTTGAATTTCCCCAATCGAATTCGGCTGCACCACCGCCTGCGGCACGAGCCGAAAATATGAAGCGTCGTTGGCGTAGGCGATGCGGTCAATCAGGCGGTCGCGGATGCGGTCTGCGGGGAGGATGGAGGTGAGGTCCATCTTTGTGTTGGACATTCGCCATCCGCCATTCAGCCTTGAGCCACCAGCGCTTCCAAGCTTTCCGCCATCAGGGTGGGAGCGGGATTCCACGCCTCCGCCTCCGCGCGTGTGGATACACCGCTCAACACCAACGCAGTCGGGCATCCCACCGCCTGACCCGCCGCAATGTCCGTTTCGAGGCGGTCGCCCACCACAAGCGTGTCTGCCCTTGAGGTGCCCAGTCGTTTCAGCGCCAGTTCCATCAAATATGGGAAGGGCTTCCCCGCCACGACGGGCTGCACTCCGGTTGCAGAGGTCACCACCGCCAGCCACGAACCCGAACCGGGGATCTCTCCGCGCGGGGTGGGGAAGGTGCGGTCGGTGTTGGTTGTATAAAACGGCACGCCCGCCCGCACAAGCAGGGTCGCTTCGGCAACCTTCTGAAAGTTGATGCCGCGGTCAATGCCCATCACCACCGCCTCTGCCTGCGGGGCATTCTCCACACTCAATACTTCGAACCCCTTTTCTTCCAGCGCCGCACGAATGCCGTCTTCGCCGATCATGAAAATCTTCGTCCCGCGCGGGTGTTTCTGTGCCAGCAGGAATGCAATGCCCAGCGCCGAAGTCACAACCTGCTCGGGTTCCACATCCACGCCGAGGCTGCGTAGTTTCTTCCGGTATTCTTCGGGAGTCTTTGTCCCGTTGTTGGTTGCGAATACGAATTTCAACCCGCGTTCGCGGATTCGTTTGAACGTCCCGGGCAGGTCGCCGATGGGCGCATCACCCTTCCAGAGGACGCCGTCCATATCGAGGATAAGCGCTTTGATATTCGAAGGAATCATGGTTTACGATTTGCGGTTTTGGATTTACACAGTCTGAACTGCGCAACCTGCATTATAAACGCAAGACCTCGAAGATTTCTCCTCGAGGTCTCCACTGATCACTGATAACCGATCACCGGTCACTGATTACAAGTCACTGCCTACTTCACCTTCTCCGGCGTCTCGATCACATGATCCACAAGACCATATTCCACAGCCTGTTGGGCGTCAAGGTAGAAGTCGCGGTCGGCGTCGCGTTCGATCACTTCCAGGGGCTGCCCGGTGTGTTTGGCAAGCACGCCGTTGAGCAGGCTCTTCAAGCGCAGGATCTGTTTTGCCTGGATTTCGATATCCGTCGCCTGACCCTGCGCGCCGCCGAGCGGCTGGTGCATGTGGACCGTGGCATGAGGCAGGGCGTAGCGGCGGCCCTTGGTCCCGGCAGTCAGCAGCACGGTCCCGAACGAGGCGGTCACGCCGATCGCAAACGTGCTGATGGGATTCGAAATCACCTGCATCGTGTCGTAAATCGCCAGACCGGCATAGATCTGACCGCCGGGCGAATTGATATACATGCGGATTTCCTTTTCAGGGTCTTCGTGATTCAAAAACAATAACTGGGCAACGATCACATTTGCCACCTGGTCGTCAATCGGCGTGCCGAGGAAGATAATGTTGTTGCGGAGCAGGAGCGAATAGATGTCGTACGCGCGTTCGCCGCGCCCCGTGTTTTCAACGACCATCGGAACTACATTCTTAAAATCTGGGATCATGATTTGTCTCCTTGTTTGACTGGGACAATCCTACCGGACTTGTGTTGGATTTTCATTAGAGTTTGATGGGCATCGCCCTGCGGCGGCGCCCGCCGCTTCTTCCTGGACCTCGCGCCTGCCAGCCCTCGAAAAAGGTTTTCCTACTCCGCGGGCTTTTCCTGCCCATCCTCCGCCGGAGCGGATTCTGCAACTTCGGCGGCTTTCTGCGCTTCCGCTTCGCGCTCCTCCGGCGATTTGTAATTGCCCGTCGCGATGGATTTCAACATATCCAGCGCCTTGCGGGTCATCACGCGGCTGGCGGCGTCCATGGCGATGGCTTCGCTCAGTTGACGCTGTCCCTGCCGCCCGCCGCGGACCCGGTTCAAGTCCACGCCCTGCATGACAAGGCTGTTGAGGGCGTTGTTGTACTCCGCGCTCAACGCCTCATCGTCGAGTTGAATCTTCTCCCGGCGGACGATCTCATCCAGAATCAAGCCGCGCTCGAGGCGTTTCTTCGCCACCGGCTTGACCTCCTCTTCGATGAACTGCTCGCGCGTGGTATTGCGCATCTTGAAGTAGGTTTCCAACTCCATGCCCTGCTGGGCGAGGCGGTTGGCGAGGTCGTTGAGCACGTGCTCGCCTTCGTGCTCGAGCGTATGCTCGTGATATTTGATCGTTACGCGTTCCTTGAGTTTCTCGAGCAGTTCGACGAAATATTTGTCGTCATATTCGTTCTGCGAGCGGGTTTCGACATCTTTCCTGACCGCCTCCTTTAACTGCTCGAGCGTCTCGCCTGCGCCGGTCATCCTGGCGAAATCGTCGTTCAGGTCCGGCAGGGTCACTCCGCGCACGGTCTTGATGGTCGCTTCGATGACAGCCGTCTTGCCGTGCAGTTCTTCCAAATCCCAATCTTCGGGGAAGGTGTGTTCGATGGTCTTGCTCTCGCCAGCCTTCAACCCGACCAGCGCTTTTGCAAAACCGTTATAGGGCCATTCCGTGTCACGGTCTTCCTTGCGGACGAAGGTGGCAAAACCGGTGCGGTTCAATTCTGGAGTTTCCGATTTCACATCGAGCAGGACATAATCGCCGACTTCGATGGCGCGTTCCACGGTCTCGGTGGAGGCGTACATCTGACGCAGGTCTTCGAGCGCGGCATCCACAGCCGCCTGGTCGGGCGCCTTCCATTCATAGTCCATGCGGATGGAGTGATAATCGCCGAGGTCCACTTCGGGGGCGAGCGGCACACGGAAGATGAACTTGGGCGGGTCTGCCGGATGCGCCCGGGTTCACGTCCGCTTCCTTGAGGATGTTGGAATATTCGGCGTCAATGAACAGGTCAACCGCCTGCTCGGTGATCGCCGCCTCACCGTACATGCGCACGACGACGTGATAGGGCGCCTTGCCGGGGCGGAAACCGGGGATGTTCCCGCGCGAGGAGATTTTTGCCGCCGCGCGTTTTTTGTAGGTTTCCATCTTCTGCGGGTCAACTTCCACGACCAGTTTGACGGAATGATCTTCCTGATATTGTTTTTCGATGTTCAAAGTTACCTCTTCATTTTTCAAACCTGACAGGCTGTTGAGGCCTGTCAGGTTTCGTTATTGATATGGTGGGGATGGTGGGGGTCGAACCCACACGTCTTGCGACATGGCGTCCTAAGCGCCACCTGTCTGCCAGTTCCAGCACATCCCCGGCGGTTCTGGGGTTTATCAGCGGCGGAATTATACCGTAAGGAACGCCCAAATATGAGGATTTTTTGTCCGCCCCGGATCGAAAAGACCACCCCGCAGGATTCTGAGGAAACCTTGTGGGATGGTCTTCACGGCATGTACCTGGCTCTGATTTTTACGGCACGTAGTACTCCACGATCAGCCGCGGACGGCTCGCCGCACCCGCATTGCCGCTGTAGAGCTTGAGGAAATCCGCGCCGAAGTCGTTGTTGTCGTCCTTTGTAAAGCGCAGGCGGAACTGGGTAATGCCAGCCGGGTTG